>NZ_AYWT01000005.1:0-291838 GCF_000502915.1 Mesorhizobium sp. LNHC209A00 | reverse complement strand
CTGCCGCGGGCGTACCGGCAGCAGGCGTATTGGCAGCCGGCGCGGGAACCGCCGGCGCTGCCGTGGCCGGCGCATTCGTTGCCGTCGGCGGTGTCGTCAGCGCGGCGACGGATTCGCCCTCGCCTATGCCGCTTTGCCCACCGGCTGGGCCTGGGTCGGTTTCGCCGCCTTCCGGCGTCAGCCGCTGCGTGAATTTCGTGCCTTCCGCGCCGGTCGCCGGCGCCGGTGGCGTGGCCGTGGTATCGGTCGCCGGCTTGGCCGGTGTCGTCTTCACCGGTTCGGTCTTGGCAACAACCTTGTTGCCGTCCAGGCCCAACATCTTGCCGAAGGCATCCTTGTTCAGCCAGATGCCGTAGCCGCCGCCGGCAACGACCAGCAGTGCGACGACGGCGGCGATCAGCCCGCCATAGCTGCGCTTGCGTTCGGCCGGGCGCAAACGCTCGAAAGTGTCGGTGGCCACCGGCGCTTCGTCATCGGCAAAGACGTCGTCCTGGTCGTCGTCCCGATCCGCGTCCATCCCCGGCAAGGTCTCTTCGGAAAAGTCCGGAGCGGGCTGCACCAGCGTCGACCTTTGCCAGCCTGGCTCGACCTTGGCGGCTGGAGCAGCCCGGTAGGGCTCGACATTGGCAACGGGCTGCGCCGGTTTGTATGGCTCCGGGCTGGCCGCGGCAGGGGCGGGCCGATACGGGGACGGAGTGGGAGCCGGTTCGGCCTTGACCGGCTGCTTGACGTGGTTCGACTGGTTCTTGTTGCGGTCGATGGAGGAAAAGATGTTTTCCAGTTCCGCGAGCGGATCGGTCTCCGGCACGCTTTTGATGTACTCACGCTCAAGGCTCGATATGGCATCTTCCAGCCCGCGCTTCTGCCTTTCGGCATCCGACGGCGAAAGGGGCGGATCGCGCTCGGCAATCTTCTTTGCAATCGTCGAGCGCGCTTTGTCGTAGACTTTGGCCCGCAGCTCAGGCGTGGGATCGCCAAAATTGTTTATCGTGTCCCTCAGAGCAGAAACGAAATCTTTCGCCATGCGTCAGTCGACCTGTATTTTGCTTCCGGACCGGCCTCCGCAAATCAGCCGCAACGCCCGGGAAGGCTTGAGAAACTAGTCTTGAAACGGATCGGTCACAAGTATCGTGTCGTCCCGTTCAGGGCTGGTGGAGAGGAGCGCGACCGGCGCGCCGATCAACTCCTCTATGTATCGGACATATTTGACGGCCTGGGCCGGAAGATCGTTCCAGCTACGTGCGCCGGCGGTGGTGCCCTTCCAGCCTTCCAACGTCTCGTAGATGGGTTCCACGCGAGCCTGGGCGCCCTGGCTTGCCGGCAGATAGTCGATCGTCTCGCCGTCCAGCCTGTAGCCGGTGCAGACCTTGATCTCATCCAACCCGTCGAGCACGTCGAGCTTGGTCAGCGCGATGCCTTTGATGCCGTTGACGGCAACCGCCTGGCGCACCAGCACCGCGTCGAACCAGCCGCAGCGGCGCTTGCGCCCAGTGACGACACCGAATTCATGGCCGCGCGTGCCGAGGAATTCGCCGATCTCGTTCTTCTGCTCGGTCGGGAACGGACCTTCGCCAACACGCGTCGTGTAGGCCTTTGTGATGCCGAGAACATAGCCGATGGCGCCCGGGCCGACGCCGGAGCCGGCGGCGGCCTGGCCGGCGACCGTGTTGGACGAGGTGACGAACGGATAGGTGCCGTGGTCGATGTCGAGCAGCGTGCCTTGCGCGCCCTCGAACAGGATGCGCTCGCCGGCGCGGCGCTTGTCGTCGAGCACCTTCCAGACGCGGTCCATGTAGGGCAGGATGTCGTTCGCGACCGAGGTCAATTCCTGCATGATCGCATCATGCGTGACTTCGTCATGGCCGAGCCCACGACGCAGCGCATTGTGGTGCGTCAGCAGCCTGTCGACCTTCACGGGCAAAGTTTCCAAATCCGCCAGATCCATCACCCGCACGGCACGCCGGCCCACCTTGTCCTCGTAGGCGGGGCCGATCCCACGTCGGGTCGTGCCAATCTTTGTTCCGGAATTCGAAGCGGCATCCTCGCGAAACCCGTCCAACTCCCGGTGTACGGACAGGATAAGCGCCGTGTTTTCGGCTATTTTCAGGCGATCCGGCGTCACGTCCACGCCCTGGCCTTTCAGTTTCTGCACCTCGGCGACGAAAGCATGCGGATCGAAGACCACGCCATTGCCGATGATGGACAGCTTGCCTTCCCGCACGACGCCCGAAGGCAGCAGCGACAGCTTGTAGACCTTGCCGTCGACGACCAGTGTGTGGCCGGCATTGTGGCCGCCCTGGAAGCGCACCACGACATCGGCGCGCTCCGACAGCCAGTCGACGATCTTGCCCTTGCCTTCGTCGCCCCACTGCGAGCCGACGACCACCACATTGGCCATGTTTCTTTTCCCTTGAGACGCCGCCGCGCGGCTTGGATATGGTTCGAAACGACAGGCCTCTATAGCGTCAAGACCTCGCGAGTGCGACCTTTCTTTGCCGCCGAAAATGCCCTGAGGCACAACAATTTTCGGCTTTGACATCATTTACTTGGGCTGGCCGGGGCAATAGGCCGGCAAACACCGCGGCCCATCCCGCGGCCGGAAGCCCGCGATGCATCGAAACGCCTACATGTTCCTGCTGCTCACCACCTTGCTGTGGGGCGGCAATTCGGTGGCCGGCAAGCTGGCGGTCGGCCACGTCTCGCCTATGACGCTGGTCTTCCTGCGCTGGATGCTGGCCGTGGCGATCCTGCTGCCGATCGGCTGGCGCACGATCCAGGAGGATTGGCCCGTCGTGCGCCGGCACTGGCTCGTGCTGGCAGCGCTTGGCGCCAGCGGCTTCACCCTGTTCAACACCATCTTCTACACCGCCCTCAACTACACCACGGCGATCAATGTCTCGATCGAACAGGCGGCGATGCCGATCCTGATCATGACAGCCAATTTCGTTTTCTTCCGCCTGCGCGTGAACTGGGCGCAGATAGCCGGCGTGGTGCTGACCGTCTTCGGCGTCATCCTGACCGCCTGCCATGGCGATCCGCGCCGGCTGCTGACGCTGGAGCTCAATTTCGGCGACGCCATCATGCTGGTCGCGGTCGTTCTCTACAGCAGCTATTCGGTCGGGTTGCGGCTGAAGCCGGCGATGCGCTGGCAAAGCCTGATGCTGGCCATGTCGTTCGCCGCGCTCATCACCTCACTGCCCTTCTTCCTGTGGGAAGCCGCCGCCGGCAAGGTGATCGTGCCCGACGCCCGCGGCTGGGCGGTCATCGTCTATACGGCGATCGGCGCTTCGGTTATCTCGCAGATAACCTATATCAGGGGCAACGAACTGATCGGCGCCAACCGGGCCGGCTTGTTCATCAATCTGGTGCCGATCTTCGGCACGCTGCTTTCGGTGCTGATCGTCGGCGAGACGTTCCAGCTCTATCAGGCGCTGGCGCTGGTCCTCGTTCTGGGCGGCATCGGGCTCGCCGAGTACAGCGGGCGCAAGATGGCGTCTGGCTTCTGACGTCGCGCCGGGATTATTACCGCACCAGTTCCTTGCGCACCGCCGCGATATCGTCCGACGAGACCGCCGGAGCGGAATTGCCCCAGCTGCCGCGCACAAGGCTCAGCACGTCGGCGATTTCCTGGTCCTTCACCCGCCATGCCAGCGAGGGCATCGAAGGCGTCGTCGGCGCACCGGCCGTGTGCACCGCCTGGCTTTCGGCGAGAACGACGCGAGCCAGGGTCTCGGGATTGCCCTGCGCGACGATCGAGTTGCCGACCAGCGCTGGGAAAAGCGCTCCGGCCCCGGCGCCATCGCCGCCATGGCAGGCCGAGCAATTGTCATGATAGATCGCCGCGCCCGCCACCATCCGCGCCTCGTCGGGCTTGGGCGCCTGCGCATTGCCGGTGTCCGGCCCCAGGCTCTTGAGATAGACGGCCACGGCCTTGAGGTCGGGATCCGCATCTTGGAGGTCGAGATCTCGATCGCCTCGGCCATCGGACCGGATGCGATCGAATGCGCGTTGACGCCGGTCTTGAGGTAGGCGACCACATCCTCTTGCGACCATTTGCCTAGGCCAGACTGAGCATTGTTGGTGATGTCGGGGGCGAACCAGCCTTGCAGCGAGGCGCCTTGCAGGAAGCCGCTGTCTTGGTCCGCTCCAAGGAACGATTTGGGCGTGTGGCAGGTGCCGCAGTGCCCGGCGCCCTGGACGATATAGGCGCCGCGGTTCCATTCCGCCGATTTGGAGGGGTCGGCCTGGAAGCTTGCCTCGCTGAAGTTGAGTAGGTTCCAGCCCCACATTGCCAGCCGGATGTTCAGCGGGAACGGCAGCTGGTTGGCTTCGACCTTGTTCGAGACCGGGTCGATCGTGGTCATGTAGGCCCACAGGTCGGAAATATCCTGCTCGTTCATCCCTGGTATAGGCGGGGTAAGGCATGGCGGGATAGAGCCGCACGCCATTGTGGCCGACGCCCGACTTCATCATGTTGCGGAAATCGGCCTCGGACCAATTGGCGTGATGTTGGGCGGCACCAGTGCGCCGAAAGGCGTTTCGAGCGGCAGGCCACCGGCCAGCGGCTTGCCGCCCGGCCGGGTATGACAGCCCGCGCAATCGCCGACAGAAAAAGGCCCCGGCTCGGTCGGACTGTGCTGCGATGATCCATCGAAGGCACCACGACAGCAACAGAGGCGCGCCGGATGTTGCGCGCAAAATCATGACCAACAGTTAAAGTTAGGTCATATCCGTCAATTGACTGCAGCGTGCGGAAAGAAACCGGGATCGTCAAGCAGATCACAAAATCGTTAGATTGGGCCAGTCCTTATGCTTATCTGTCTACTCTAATGTACTGATGGCTAAAAAGGACATCTTGCGGCAGCTTGACGCAAGGGCGCCCTTGGCGCGACGCCTGCGGCGGGGCCCGCGACGACGCAAACCGTCGGGCGGCTCCAGCGGTCGTGGAACGCCCCGGATGCATGCCGGCAAACGGGGCGTCTGATGTATGGCTTGTCACCTCAGAGGGTGTGGGGAGCTAGATCCCGCCCACGTCGAACCGCAGCCGCTTTGCAGAATCGATCGACTTATGGTCGCGCACCTGCTCCAGCACCTTCTCCGGAAACGGGGCGTCGAGATAGAGCAGTGCGATAGCGTCGCCGCCCGGCCGGTTGCGGCCGAGCTGGAAGTTGGCGATGTTGACGCCGTTCTCGCCGCAGACAGTACCGAGCAGGCCGATAATGCCGGGCGCATCGGCATTGGTCGTATACAGCATGTGCTGGCCGACCTCGGCGTCGAGATTGATGCCCTTGATCTGGATGAAGCGCGGCTTGCCGTCCGAAAAGCAGGTACCGGCGATCGAGCGAGTCATATGTTCGGTCTTGACCGTGAGCTTGATATAGCCGTCGAAGACGCCCGATTTATCGCGTTTGACCTCGGCGACGATGATGCCGCGTTCCTTCACCATGATCGGCGCCGACACCATGTTGACGTCGGCGACCTGCGGCCGGATCAATCCCGCCAGGGCGGCACTGATCAAAGCGCGCGTGTTCATCGTCGCGGTCGAGCCGTCGAACAGGATCTCCACCTCGCTGATCGGATCCTCGGTGACCTGGCCGACAAAGGCGCCCAGCACTTCGGCGAGCTTGACGAACGGCTTCAGCCGCGGCGCCTCTTCCGCCGTGATCGAGGGCATGTTGATGGCGTTGGAGACCGCGCCCTTGATCAGGTAGTCGGCCATCTGCTCGGCGACCTGCAGCGCGACATTCTCCTGCGCTTCCGCCGTCGAGGCGCCAAGGTGTGGTGTCGCCACCACGTTCTCCATGCCGAACAGCACATTCTGCTCCGCCGGTTCGACCTCGAACACGTCGATGCCGGCGCCTGCCACCTTGCCGCTCTTCAGCGCCGCGACCAGGTCGGCCTCGACCACCAGCCCGCCACGCGCGCAGTTGATGATGCGCACGCCGTTCTTCATCTTGGCGATCGCAGCCGCATCGATGATGTTGCGGGTCTTGTCGGTCAATGGCGTGTGCAGCGTGATGAAGTCGGCGCGGGCGAAGAGTTCGTCCAGCTCCACCTTGTCGACGCCGAGCTCCTCGGCGCGCTTGTCCGACAGGAATGGGTCGAAGGCGACGACGTGCATCTTCAGCCCGACGCCGCGTGTGGCGACGATCGAACCGATATTGCCGCAGCCGATGACGCCCAGCGTCTTGCCGGTGATCTCGACGCCCATGAAGCGGTTCTTCTCCCATTTGCCGGCATGGGTCGAAGCGTTGGCTTCCGGGATCTGGCGGGCGAGCGCGAAGATCATCGCCACGGCGTGTTCGGCCGTCGTGATCGAATTGCCGAAGGGCGTGTTCATCACGATGATACCCTTGCGGCTTGCCGCCGGAATATCGACATTGTCGACGCCGATGCCGGCGCGACCGACGACCTTGAGATTGGTGGCCGCGTTGATCAGCTTCTCGGTGACCTTGGTCGCCGAACGGATGGCGAGGCCGTCATACTTGCCGATCACTTCGAGCAGCTTTTCCTTGTCCTTGCCGAGGTCGGGCAGATAGTCGACCTCGACGCCGCGATCTTTGAAGATCTGCACGGCGGTTGGAGAGAGTTTGTCAGAGACGAGAACGCGGGGCGCCATGGCGGCCTCCTTGAAAATGGATTGATCCGGGAACGGACGGCCCTCGGGCCGCAACGGAAACTCTCAGGCGGCCGCTTTGAGCGACGCCTTCTGGCTGGCAAAGGCCCAGTCGAGCCAAGGCAGCAGCGCTTCGAGATCGGAGGTCTCGACGGTTGCGCCGCACCAGATGCGTAATCCCGGCGGGGCATCGCGATAAGAACCGATGTCGTAGGCGACGCCTTCCTTGTCGAGCGTCGAGACTAGGCCCTTGGCAAAGGCCGCCTGTCCATCAGCGTCGAGCGCCGCGATATCCGGGTCGGTGAAGGACAAACAGACCGACGTGTTCGAGCGTGTCGCCGGCGTCACCGCAAGATGGCCGAGCCAGGACGATCTTTCCACGAACCGGTCGAGCACGGCGGCATTGGCGTCCGCCCTGGCAATCAGCGCTTCGAGGCCGCCGACCGACTTCGCCCAGTTCAACGCGTCGAGGTAGTCCTCGACGCAAAGCATCGACGGCGTGTTGATGGTTTCGCCCTTGAAAATGCCCTCGATCAGCTTGCCGCCCGAGGTCAGGCGGAAGATTTTCGGCAGCGGCCATGAAGGCTTGTAGCTCTCCAGCCGCGCTACGGCACGCGGCGACAGGATCAGCATGCCATGCGCACCCTCGCCGCCCAGCACCTTCTGCCAGGAGAAGGTGACGACATCGAGCTTTTCGAAATCGAGCTTTTGCGCGAAGGCCGCGGAAGTAGCGTCGCAAATGGTCAGGCCCTTGCGATCGGCGGGGATGAAGTCACCGTCCGGCACGCGCACGCCCGACGTCGTGCCGTTCCAGGTGAAGACCACGTCGCGGTCGAAATCGATCTTGGTCAGGTCAGGCAGCGCGCCATAACCGGCCTCGATCTTTCTGACATCGGCGAGTTTCAGCTGCTTGACCACGTCGGTGACCCAGCCGGAGCCGAAGCTCTCCCAGGCGACCATGTCGACGCCGCGCTCGCCGAGCAGCGACCACAGCGCCATCTCGACGGCACCGGTGTCGGAGGCCGGCACGATGCCGATCCGGTAGTCGGTCGGGACCTTGAGTATCTCGCGCGTCAACGCGATCGCCTGCTCGAGCTTGGTCTTGCCGATCTTGGCGCGGTGGGAACGGCCGAGTGCGGCAGCTTTCAGCGCCTCGACCGACCAGCCGGGACGTTTCGCGCAGGGACCAGAGGAGAAATTGGGGTTTGCCGGACGGAGTCCGGGCTTCGTAAGCGTCGTCATCGTGGTCTATCCTTCCAGATAGTGGCCCCTCGTTGGGGAGGGGTGGCCCACGGACGGCGATATGCGTTCAGGCATCGGGCGTCAAGAGGAAAGTTTTTGTCGCTGGCGGGATACCGATGCATGGCGCCCTAAAAGTACGCGGCGGTTTTGGGGCTACGGCAGGCATCAAACAGGAATGCGCCGCGATCAGGATCGCGTGACTTCAAATGCAAACGGCGGACCCCGAGAGATCCGCCGTCAAAGTCCCGATCTGCCCAAGTCTACCAGAGATCGTAGCGCAGCCCGAGCTTGATCTGGTGATTGCTGATCCCTTTCTTGACCGGAAAGGAAGTCAGGCTCGCGGCGGTCGCGTATTCGACGCTAGGCGCGGAAAAATACTGATAGCCGAGATCGACGGAAACATTCTTGGACACTTGATACGCAAGACCGGCATTCAACGTATAGGCGAGGGAATACTGCGTCTTGCTGTCATCAAGCGTGAAATCGTTGGCGGGGGTGGCCTCTTCGGCATAGCTGGCGGAGAGGCTGCGTTTGCTCACGACGACGCCGACACCCGCACCGACATACGGTGTGATTCCAACATAGGTGCCAAGGTCAACATAGCCATTGAGTATGCCTGAGAACGCATAGTTCTTCAGGTTTCCCGATCCCATGATCGACGTTCCAGCCGGTGCGGTAGCAGTATCGTCATAGCCGAAGCTTGCCTTGTTACCCGGCAAATAGCCGAAGTTGAGATCGGCGCGGAGGTAATCGTTGAAATGATATCCGAAGCCGACGCTCGCAAAAATTGCATCTTCGCTCTCGCTAAAGTTTTCGTTGTTGATCGCCGACGGGAAGGTGAAATCCCCATTCTTGAAACTCTTCTGCACCAGATAGGAGACGTCACCGCGCAGATACCATCCGGAGCCGACCTCGACCGGCACATAATCCGGCGCCTGGTCGACATAGATCGGCGGATCGTAGTCGGCGGCGATTGTAGGCGTCAGCGGCAACAGCAGTGCGGCAATCGCCAGCGCCATACGCGATATTGATAACATGGTCCCCGGCTCCCGAATTCGGCGCCGTCAAACAAGCAACGGCGGCCAATGTTTCATGAGCCATTGTTAACCATAGTGGTTAAGTGCCGGTTAAGGCTAACAGAGGGTTATTGAATTGATTTCGAACGGGCCGGCCTCGGGTCACCTCAAACGAAAACCGCCCGGCTGATGCCGGGCGGTCGACGAATTCCTGGAAACTTCGAAGCGATTACTTGGTGTAGATCGGCTCGGGCTCCGGCTGATAGGCCACCACCGGCGCGGCGCAACCGTTGTTGCCGCCGAACTGGTAACGCAGACCGCCGCGCACCTCGTGGGTGTTGAAGCCGTGATCGAAGCCCGGCCCGGCGCCCGGCGTGGCGCCGGCTGGACCATACTCGAACATGCGACCGCCCTGAATATGGGAGAAGCGGTAGCCAGCATCGAGGATGACTTTGTCGGTCAAGCAGTAGGAGGCGCCGGCCATTACCGCGTACGCGAAGCGCCAGCTGGATGTTCCGGGGTTGGACTCGGTTGCGCCCGGGGTCGGGTCGTAGACAGTATCCCACTTGACGCGCGCTCCGCCGATACCGGCGCCGACATAGGGCGTGATACCGTGCCAGGTTCCGATATCGACATAGGCATTTGCCAGAAGCAGCAAGGCGCTCATCTTCGACGACTCGACCGAGACCGTGGTGAGGTCCGAGGTGCCACCATTGAAGTTCGACTTGAACCAGTAGTCGGCGGTCAGGTCGGTGCGGAAGTGTTCGTTGATCTTGTAGCCGACGCCGGCGCCTAGCGAGAAACCGCCCTTGAGCTTGCCATAGTCGAAGGACTTGCTGCCGGCGACCCCGACTGGAGGCCCGCACGGGCAAGGCGCGGCGCCATAGGTGATGTAGTCGATGTCACCCACCTTCGACTTGTGATAGTCGATGTCGCCACGGATATACCAGCCGCCGACATCGACCGGTTGCTCATAGACCGGCGGCGGCGCTTCTTCGACCTGCGGCTCGGGCAGGTCAGCTGCGAGCACCGGCCAGGCCAAGCCCGCGAACAGCAGCGCGAACAGGGCCTTTCTTGCTGTATTGAACATGCTTGTCACCCCTAGAAACCTCGGAACGGCGATCGTGTCCGAATAAGATTGGCTTTCAGGCGTGGATAATGAATTGCAAAAGTTAAAAGGCGTTTAACCCTGTCGATTAACCACGAATCTCTAAAATCCCAGAGATCCGGCGAAGATTTCGACAGAGGGAGACCGACCCTCCACCAACAAAAACCCGCCGGAGGGAGGCTTGGATGCAATGAAGGCGGCGGCGTGACGCCTTCCGGGCGGGCGGGGATCAGGCAGCGCTGCTGCGGGTTTCCGAGATGACCCCGACGATGTCGTTGACGACGGCCTCGACCAGTTGCGGATCGTCGCCCTCGGCCATCACACGGATCAGCGGCTCGGTGCCGGATGGACGGATGACCAGCCGCCCGGCCTTGCCGAGACGATGGCGGGCGTCCTCGATCGCGGCCTTGACCGGGGCTTCCTCCAACGGTTTTCCGCCGGCGATGCGAACGTTCTTCAGCAGTTGCGGGACCGGCTCGAACTTCTTCGACAGTTCGCTGACAGGGCGGCCCTGCCGCTTGATGCAGGCCAGCACCTGCAATGCCGAGACCAACCCGTCGCCCGTGGTCGAGAAGTCGGACAGCACGATGTGGCCCGACTGCTCACCGCCGACATTGAGCCCATGCGCGCGCATATGCTCCACGACATAGCGGTCGCCGACCTTGGTGCGGTGCAATTGCAGCTTCATGTCGCCGAGAAAGCGCTCGAGGCCGAGATTGGACATGACCGTCGAAACGACGCCACCGCCAGCCAGCCGCCCGCTCTGGTGCCAGGACTCGGCAATCAGCGCCATGATCTGGTCGCCGTCTACGATGGCGCCGTTCTCGTCGACGATGACGACCCGGTCTGCATCACCATCAAGCGCTATGCCGATGTCGGCGCGCACTTCGTGCACCTTTTTCTGCAGATCGGCTGGATGGGTCGAGCCGCATTCCTTGTTGATGTTGAAGCCATTGGGCTCGACATTGATGGCCACGACTTCGGCGCCCAGTTCCCACAGCGCCTCGGGCGCCACCTTGTAGGCCGCGCCATTGGCACAGTCGACGACGATCCGTAGACCCGAAAGCGACATCGAGCGCGGCAAGGTGCGCTTGGCGAATTCAATGTAACGGTCATGCACGCCGTCGACGCGCTTGGCGCGGCCAAGCCCGTCGGAATCGGCGAGCGCCAGTTCGATATCCTTGTCGAGCATGCTCTCGATGCGCTCTTCGATCTCGTCGGACAGCTTGTAGCCGTCTGGGCCGAAAAGCTTGATGCCGTTGTCGTAGTAGGGATTGTGGGAGGCCGAGATCATGACGCCAATGTCGGCGCGCAGCGAGCGCACCAGCATGGCAACCGCGGGCGTCGGGATCGGGCCGAGCAGAAACACGTCCATGCCGGCGGCGCAAAGGCCGGCCACCATCGCGTTTTCAATCATATAGCCGGACAGCCTGGTGTCCTTGCCGAGCACGACGCGATGGCGATGGCTGCCGCGCTGGAACGAAAGGCCGGCGGCCATGCCGACCCGCATGGCGATTTCCGCCGTCATCGGAAACTTGTTGGCGCGCCCGCGAATGCCGTCCGTGCCGAAGTAATTCCCTGCCATGCCAGTCAGTTTCCTTGGTTGTCCTTAGCCGGCACGTCATGCCACAATTGGCCGTCGTGCCTCGATCACATTGTGTGATTATATGTTACCAATCCTTAGAAAATCATTGTTGTGCGGTGCACACAACATGGCCGCAGCCTAGCACGGAGAGGCTGTAGCGTCACATATACCAGTTTTGCGAGCCATTCGGCGCGGATGCACCCCGAGAATTCTTGCCTCGGCGGCAGTCAGGCCGAATGATTTCATCACCTTGTCGTCAGAAAGCGATTTTCGGCGATATATAAGCCGCCTGGCATCTGGCGCAACCGACCGTTGAGCGGTATTGATTCGCTGGGACGTATAATGGGCTGCAGCCACGGAGAAACGCTATGCTCATCCACCGAATTGCTACTCTGACCGGCCTTGCGGTCGCGACGTTGTTCCTGGCCGCGCCAGCCAACGCGCTGACGATGGCCGAGTGCAGCACGAAGTATAATGCCGCCAAGGACGCGGGGACACTCGCCGGGGCGACCTGGAACCAGTTCCGCAAGGCACAGTGCGGCACTGACGCCGCTGCCACCACCGACACCAAGGCGGCCACGACCAAGGCGGCCACGACCAAGGCGGCCGAAGCCAAGCCGGCCGAAACCAAGCCGGCCAAGACCACCAAGGCCGCCGCGGCGGCCACCGACAGCACGGCCAAGGGCCTGACCGCCAAGGAATGCAGCACCAAGTACCAGGCGGCGAAGGCCGCCGGCACATTGAACGGCATGAAGTGGAACGACTTCCGCAAGGCCGAATGCGCCGCTGGCGCATCCGCCGACACCACCAAACCGGCGACCACCAAGGCTGCGACCACGACCGCGCCTGCCGCGGCTTCTGGCAAGGGCCTGAGCATGGCCGAATGCAGCACCAAGTATCAGGCTGCCAAGACGGCGAACACGCTGAAGGGCATGAAGTGGAACGACTTCCGCAAGAGCGAGTGCGGCGCTAGTGCCTCGGATGACGACAGCGTGCCCGCTCCAAGCGAGGCGAGCTACACCAAGGAACCCGCAAAGCCGACGACGGTTGCCCCCAAGGGTGTCACCTTCCCGTCCGCGATCTCGGCGAAATATGCCAGCGAGACCCCCGGAAAAGGCCGCATGCATACCTGCCTTGATCAGTACTATGTCCTTAAGGACGCCAACGCGCTCGGCGGCCTGAAGTGGATCCAGAAGGGCGGCGGCTTTTACAGCCTCTGCAATGCCAAGCTGAAGGGCTGAGCCACGTGGCATTCCCCGGATCCATGGAGCATGACGGTTGAGATCGAATTGAATTAGACGGAAAATCTGGCAAGACAGGCAAGGCCCGCGATGCATCTGCTCGCGGGCCTTTTGTTGCGCGAAGACGCCCGGGTCTTGCTCGCGTCCGCATATCGCGGGAGCTGTGCATCATCAATTCGCTCCCACTGCCCTCCGCAAGGCTGTCGGTAACTCACAAAAATTCTGATTGAACATAAAGGGAACAAACAGTATACAAAAAGCATCTACCTTGTCATCAACCAGGAGAATCTTATGCCCAGTTTGAAATTGGCGGTATTGGCTGTGACGGCATCGATTGCTTGGGGCGTCGCCCCTGCAAGCGCACTGACGATGAAGGAATGTGGCGAGACGTATCGGACAGCCAAGGAGAGCGGCACTCTGAACGGCATGGACTGGGCCGCTTTCCGCAAGGAGAAATGCGCGACGACCACTGCGGAGAGTGTCAGCGCGGATACGGTCGAAACCGCGCCACAGCCGAACAAGGAAACCAGCGCGGCACTTGTCCCCACTGTAGCGCCCGCGGGCGTAACGTTCCCGACCACCCTCGCCGCCGAGTTCGAGACCGAAAAGCCCGCGAAGGCACGGATGAAGACATGCCTGCAGGGTTACCATGGCAACAAGGAGGCAGGTACGTTGAACGGCCTTCGCTGGATCCAGAAGGGCGGCGGTTATTACAGCCTCTGCAATGCCAAGCTGAAGGGCTGATCGTCTGCATCTGAAAACAATGCCCGCAAGCCGCAAGGTTCGCGGGCTTTTTGCTAGGCAATGGCCAGCTCAAGTGTCTTGTTTGGAGAGGAGCCCGACCAAGCTTGAAAGATCGGCATTGGCCATGCCAGCCGCCACACCGCGTCGCATAAGGTTTTGCATCGGCAAGACGAGTTCGATGCTGACATCAGCCGCCCGGCTGGCATCGACCAGATTGACATAGGCATCTGCCTGCATGCCCAGGTTGGAAACGACGTTGCTGGTGTGGTCGCCGCTGTCGACCTGTTGCGCCCATATCGGCAACGCGCCTTGCATCGCCTTAAGCCACGATGTCAGCAGCGGCATGAAT
Organism: Mesorhizobium sp. LNHC209A00; assembly: GCF_000502915.1. NCBI lineage: Bacteria > Pseudomonadati > Pseudomonadota > Alphaproteobacteria > Hyphomicrobiales > Phyllobacteriaceae > Mesorhizobium > Mesorhizobium sp. LNHC209A00. The sequence goes on along the minus strand of NZ_AYWT01000005.1, from coordinate 277,937 downwards.
TCGCCGGCAGGAATCCCAGCCTTGCCCGTCAAAGCCAATGCCTGCAGGACACCGGCGAACAACCCGTACATGCCGGCCAGGAGCGAGATGTCGTAGAGCGGCGCGAGACCGGCATCCTCGCCAAGATACTTGCTGGTGCCGAGCGCATCGAGCCGTCCTGCATGAGCGTCGAATGCTTGCCTGGACCCGCTATAGAGTATCAAGGCATGCTGCCCGCCGATCATCGGCGGTACCGCCATGATGCCGCCGTCGATGTAGTCGGCACCGCATCGGGCGGCCCAGGCGGACATCGCCCGCGCCTGTTCGGGTGTACCGTTGGTGAGATTGACCAATGTGCGGCCCGAGAGCGCGTTCCCCGCGGGACCGAGCACCTCATGGACAGTGTCATAGACAAGAAGGCATGCCACGACCAGCGGGCTCGACCTGACGGCCTCCTCGACATTCCTGGCCACAATGGCGCCCTTGGCCCCGACGACCTCCGACTTTGCCGCTGAACGGTTCCACACCGTCACCGCGTGTCCCTTGTCCAGTAAGGCTTCGGCGAGCGCCGTGCCCATGGCGCCGAGCCCGACTACAGCGATATCACTCATTCTGCTTCTCCTTTGTTCGCTTTGCCGGTCACGCCGGCATCAGGCTCAGATCCTGCCCAAGGCCGCCATCGACGGTCAGCCGCGCACCCGTGGTGAAGGTCGCGTCGAAAGCCAGGAACAGCACCGCCCGCGCCACCTCCTCAACCGTGCCGTGACGCTTCATCGGCGTGACCGCATCACCTATCCTCATGAAGGCTGCGCGTTCTTCCTCGGACGCACCGGCCACACCCATGGTCGGCGTGTCGATGAAGCCGGGGCTGACCACATTCACGCGGATGCGGCGCGGCAGAAGCTCGGCGGCCAGCACCTTGGCGAAAGCACGGAGGGCTGCCTTCGATCCGGAATAGACGCTCATGCCACTGGTGCCGGATTCGTCGGCGACCGACGAGGTGAAGACGATGGCGCCGCCATCCCTGATCAGGGGCAAAAGCCGCTGGACGGTGAAGAAGGCGCCTTTGATATTGATGTTGAAGATGCGGTCGTAGCTGTCCTCGGTCACCTGCGGCACCGGCTCCAGATTGGCGACCCCAGCATTGATGTGCAGGAAATCGATATGCCCGAGCTTCTGCCCGACCTCGGCGCCGAGTGTAACGATAGCGGCCATGTCGCCGATGTCGGACCGCACCACATGGGCGCGCGAAAACAGCCTGGCCCGTGCGGCATCGATGTTGCGTTCGTCACGGCCGGTGACCAGCACCTCGGCGCCGCCCTCGACCAGCGCTTCGGCGACAGCGAGCCCGATGCCGTGCGTCCCGCCGACGACCACGGCTTTCCTGTTTGCGTATCGCGTCATGATGCATCCTTTTGACAAAATCCCGCCATCAACGGCCTTTGCAGGCCGAAGCGGGGTACCGATATGGTGTTGTGGTGCTCGCCGGTGTTGGCGATCTGATCCGAAGCTATGGACCGACTTGGTTTTTCTCAAGTACCGACAAAAATGTAAGCCACCCACCGATTGCTCAGAATTGGATGAAATATGGGAAAGAAACAGCCAGATAGTTGCGGACTGGGGCCGGCATTGGAGGTGATCGGCGGCAAATGGAAAGCGTTGCTGCTCTGGCAGATCCACAAGGCACCGGCGCGATTCGGGGAACTGAAACGGCTGGTGTCCGACATCAGCGAAAAAATGCTGATCCAGCAGCTGCGCGAAATGGAGGCGGACGGCATCGTCCATCGCCAGGTCTTCCCCGAAGCGCCGCCCAGGGTCGAATATTCGATCACCGACTTTGGTATCGAACTGGACAATGCGCTGATCCCACTTGCCATATGGGGCATGCAACACGCCGGGCGAACGGACCGGCAGCGGCCCGGCAAGGCCGACGCGCCGGCGCCCCACGCGTTGTAATCAGCGCCGAGTAGCAAAACGCCGCGGGTTACAGCCGCGGCGTTTTCTTGAACCCGGTGATCTCAGCTCAGCTTGACGGCTGTGGCTCCATGCCGCCTTCGGGCTCGGGACCCTTCTTGCGGCGGCCGCCGGACTTCGGCACGGCCGAGCCACGGCTCGGCGGCGTGTCGTCGCCGAGGTCGCGCGAGGGCTTGTTGCCCGCGATCAGCTGCTTGATCTCCTCGCCGGACAGCGTCTCGTATTCGAGCAGGCCCTGCGCCAGCGCGATCCATTCCTTCTTCTTCTTGGTCAGCACGGACTTCGCCGTCGAATAGGCCTCGTCGATCAGGCGGCGCACTTCGCCGTCGATTATCTGCGCGGTCTCTTCCGAGATGTTCTGCGTGCGCGCCACCGAATGGCCGAGGAACACTTCCTCCTGGTTGTCGCCATAGGCGACATGGCCGAGCTTGTCGGAGAAGCCCCAGCGCGTGACCATGGCGCGCGCCAGCTTGGTCGCCTGCTCGATGTCGGAGGAAGCACCGGACGTGATGTTCTCCTTGCCGAACTTGAACTCCTCGGCGACGCGGCCGCCCATCATGATGGCGAGGCGCGAGACCATGTATTTGTAACTCATGGAGTAGCGGTCACCTTCCGGCAACTGCATGACCATGCCGAGTGCGCGGCCGCGCGGGATGATGGTCGCCTTGTGCAGCGGATCGGCCGACGGCACGTTGAGCGCCAGGATGGCGTGTCCGGCCTCGTGATAGGCGGTCAGTTCCTTCTCGGCCTGGGTCATGGCCGACGAGCGGCGCTCGGCGCCCATCATGATCTTGTCCTTGGCGTCCTCGAACTCGGCCATGGTGACGAGGCGCTTGTTGCGCCGCGCCGCCATCAGCGCGGATTCGTTGACTAGGTTCATCAGGTCTGCGCCGGAGAATCCGGGCGTACCACGAGCGACGACCTTGAGGTCGACATTGGGCGCCAGCGGCACGTTGCGCACATGCACCTTGAGGATCTTCTCACGGCCGACGATGTCTGGGTTCGGCACCACCACCTGGCGGTCGAAACGGCCTGGACGCAGCAACGCCGGATCGAGCACGTCGGGCCGGTTGGTGGCGGCGATCAGGATGATGCTTTCGTTGGACTCGAAGCCGTCCATCTCGACCAGCAACTGGTTCAGCGTCTGCTCGCGCTCGTCATTGCCGCCGCCGAGGCCGGCACCGCGATGGCGGCCGACGGCGTCGATTTCGTCGATGAAGATGATGCAGGGCGCATTCTTCTTGGCCTGGTCGAACATGTCGCGGACACGGGATGCGCCAACGCCGACGAACATCTCGACGAAATCCGAACCCGAAATGGTGAAGAACGGCACGTTGGCTTCACCAGCGACCGAGCGGGCAAGCAGCGTCTTGCCGGTGCCGGGAGGGCCGACCAGCAGCACGCCGCGCGGAATCTTGCCGCCGAGGCGCTGGAACTTCTGCGGATCGCGCAGGAATTCGACGATCTCCTCGAGGTCTTCCTTGGCTTCGTCGACGCCGGCGACGTCCTGGAAGGTGACGCGGCCATGCGCCTCGGTAAGCAGCTTGGCCTTCGACTTGCCGAAGCCCATGGCGCGCCCGGAGCCGGACTGCATCTGGCGCATGAAGAAAATCCACACGCCGAGGATGAGGATCATCGGCAGCCACGAGATTAGATAGCCGAACAGCGAATTGGAGCCGTCGGTCTCGGGCCGCGCATTGATGGTGACGTTCTTGTCCTGCAGCCGCGAGACCAGTTGGGGATCGCCGGGCGAATAGGTTTGGAAGCCGCTGGAATTGTCGGTGTAGGTGCCGGTGATGCGGGCGCCCGCGATGGTCACCGTCTTGACCCGGCCGGCCGCGACATCCTGCAGGAACTGCGAATAAGGCACATCGCTCGAAGCCCCGCGCGTCTGCGGCGTCTGGAACAGATTGAAGAGGGCGATGAGCAGGACCGCTATGATCGCCCAGAGCGCGAGGTTGCGATAGTTCGGATTCATCAATTGTCCCGTTGGCGTCCGCGAGCGGACAGCATCATGAGAGGAAACTTGGGCCTAACATAGGGAGACCGTACCCCCTTGCCAAGCAGAACAGCATGTCTGGGTTAAGCTTTCGGCTAGCATCAACCGACACTGTGACCACGCAATGGCAAGGCGGGAAGCGGCGCCGCGCCGATCAACTCGGCGACGGCGCGCGCCGGGGCTAGGTCGAAGGACGGCAGGAAACGGGCAAAGGGAGCAACGACCGCCGAGGCCGCGAACCCTTGCGATGTCGGCCTATCAGGCTCCGGACCCACCTTCTCGACGGGTTGCGGCCATCCTGGTTCCGCCGCCAAGGCCGCACGCAGCAGGCTTGGCGGGGTTTCGCCCCCGCCTACAGCCAGCCGCTTCGCCGCCATTGCCCCGAATGGCGCGATCAACAATGCGCCGCCGGCGTCGTTCAATGTGATTTGGCGGCGCCCGTCCCAGATGGCGCCGTCGATCGTTACCGCCGCTGCCGGCAAGCCGCGCATCTCCCGACGCAGGAAGATGCCGGCGCGCCGGAAGTCGATCACTGTCCGCGACAATGTGGCGCAAAGAAATCCGGCTTTCAGCCGGGCGAACAACGCTTCGCCGCGGGCCTGGTCCGGAAGGAAGGCAACCCCACCTGACGTCGCCAGGAGAACGCGCAGTGCGTATACGGCCGCCCGATCGGCGCCGGCGCCGAGCAGGGCCGGATCGAGCCGGATGAGGCCCGCCGCCGGCTGGCTGGCAAAGCGCTCGATCAGACGGGCTGCCTCACCGCCAAGCCGCGTCCGGTCGCCGGCCTGCCGCGCGGCCAACGCCAGCGCGTCGTTCATGCGTTGTGCGCCAGCCTCCCCGGCAAGGGCTGCGCGCATGCGGGGCCGCTCGAAGGCTTTATCGGCATTGGTCGGGTCCTCGGCCCAGCCGACTTGTTGGAGCCGCAGGAAGTCGCGTAGCGCATGGCGCCGCACGCCAAGAAGCGGCCGCAAGATCCAGTCGCGCCAGTCATGCAGGGTGGCGGGCGCCATGCCGNTCCAGTCGCGCCAGGCATGCAGGGTGGCGGGCGCCATGCCGGCCAGGCCCCGTCCCTCGCCGCGGGTCGCATCGTTGCGATCGCGCCGCATCAGCACCGTCTCGGCCTGGTCGTCCGCGGTATGCCCGGTCACGATCAGGCCGATCCCTTCCGCCCGGGCGGCGCTGGCCAGCAGCCGGTAGCGCGCCTCGCGCGCCGCCGCCGGCAGGCCGGTCGACGGCTTGGCGCTTGACCAGGCCAGGATGCGGTGGGCGACGCCGCGATCCGCGCAAAGCTTCGCCACGGTCCGCGCCTCATCGGCCGAACCTTGCCGCAAGCCGTGGTCGATCGTGGCCGCGAGCAGCTTCGCGGACGGTGCGGTTTTGTCGAGATGCTGTTTGAGAAGGAGAAGGAGCGCAGTCGAATCGCTGCCCCCGGATACGGCCGCGACGGCGCCGTTGGAAAAATCGATATGCGAAAAGAGTCCAGTCGAAAGATCAGGCCCGGTATCGAGCATCAATCCATGTCGCCAAAAAGCGGTCCCGGCTTTGGGGCTGCGACATCCCTGCGAACGATCAGCACGCAGCCAAGGCCTTCTCCTGCTTGACCCGTTCCTTGAGTGTGCTGGAAATGTCGGGATAGCGCTTGCCGACCTCGCTGAAGGTGGCGCAGGCAACATCGTGCTGCTTGAGGCCGACCAGCGACACGCCCAGCTTCAACAGCATGTCGGGCGCCTTCTTGGCTTTGGGATAGTCCTTGCTGGCGGCGAGGAACACTTCCGCCGCATCGCGGTATTTCTGCTGGCCAAGCAGCGATTCCCCCAGCCAGTAATGCGCGTCCGCCGCCTTGGCGTCCTTGGGGAAGCGCGAGATATGATCCCGGAAACCCTGTTCGGCGGTGCCGTAGTCACCCGACAGGATGAACTGGTAGGAGTTGCGATAAAGCTCTTCGGGATTGTTGGTCGCGGGCAGCGCCGCGACCACCGTGCCGCCGGACTTGCCGGCCTTGGCCGGCGCGCTGGCGGCTGGTGCCGTGTCCTGTGCCGGCGCGGTCGCCTGCGTGCTGCCGCCGGCATCGATCACATTGCCGTTCTTGTCGACAGTGATGGATCCAAAGGTCTTTTCGGGCGCTCCCTTGCCGGGGATCACCTTGCCGGGGTCACCGTCGGGCGATTCGACGATGACGTCCTCGACCGTCTTGCCGCCTGTGGATTGATCGCCGCCCGGCGCGGCGCCGGCATCGGCCGGCGCCTGGGTTGCCGGGGCCGAGGCCACGTCGGTGTTGGTCCCGGTGGTGGCGTCTGATTTCTTCTGCGCCGGCGGTTGACCACCTTGCGAGCCGCCTTCTAGCTGCTGGAAGCGGAACTCGTTGTCTTCCTGCTGTTTGCGGATCTGCTCCTGCATCTGCAGGATCTGGAAATTGAGTTCCTCGACCTTGCCGGTCAGCTGCCGCAATTGGTCCTCGAGCCCGGTCACGCCGGCGCCGCTCGACTGGGCGAGCTGGACCTGATCCTGCTTTTTCTTCTCGCCGAAAAGGCTGGGCAACTCGAGTGTCGGCAGATGGAAGGAAAAGCCGGGCTCGGCTGATTGCCCTGTACCGCTCGCCGAAGCGGTTAGGCCTGATAGGAGCAGCAGCGCAAGCGTGCCGCTCAGAACCGATCTCAAATGCATGTGTCTCTCGCCGTCCAATCGTTAGCTTGTTCGCGCCTTCCAATCGATGTGAGACCAGCCAAGCGCCCTCGGCTCATAGCAGGACGCGAGACTTCGGCCAAATTTTGTTTCGGGCGTCAGGATATGAAAAAGGCGGCCCGAGGGCCGCCTTTCGCAAAGAGGTGTTGTATTTTTGCCATCTGTGCCGTGCGCGCCTTTCGGCGCGCGACGGCTCAGGAGCCAGCGCCGCTGAGCGTGGTGACGGCGCGGCGGTTCTGCGACCAGCAGGAGATGTCGTCGCATACGGCGACCGGACGTTCCTTGCCGTACGAAATCGTCTTGAGACGGCTCGCCGAAACGCCCTTGGAAACCAGGAAGTCCCGCGTGGCGGCGGCACGGCGGGCACCGAGCGCAAGATTGTATTCGCGCGTGCCGCGTTCGTCGGCATGGCCTTCGACGACGATGGCATACTGCTTGTACTGGTTCAGCCACTGTGCCTGGCGCGACAGCGTCGTCTGTGCGTCGGCACGGATCGAGGTCGAGTCCGTATCGAAGAAGATGCGGTCGCCGATGTTGACGGTGAAGTCCTGTGCCGAGCCGGGTGTTGCGGCACCCGCGCCATTGAGGCCAAGGTCAGCAGCGCTGTTCGGGGTCTTCTTCGAAGCGCAACCGGTGATGGCGAGCATCGCCACCAGCGCGATCATGGCCGGGTTTCTGGTCAGTGCTGCGATACGGCCCATGCCGCCTCTCCTTCGTATTCGAGTGATCATGTTTCGAGTGATTTCGTTGATCACCCAGTAACCACGTTTGGGTTAACTGGCATTCAAGAAACACGGTTAAAATTTGGTTTAGGCTGCCCGTCCGCAGCTGTTTTGTCATAGGCCACAGTTGGCGCGGACCCTAGGCGGAAATGCGGCTAAAACGCGACGAAGGCATGGAAAGGGGGCGAAATGGCCCCTTTTCGACGTGTGCGGCAATTCAGCCGACCCTATTCCAGCAGCGGCGACCAGGCCGGATCCGAAGCGAAATTCGTCGTCGGGATCGGCTGCTCGTTGCGGCCGGTGAGATCAACGGAAACCAGTTTCGGGCCGCCGTTGGCGTCGCGGAAGAACATCAGCACGCGGCCATTCGGCGCCCAGGTCGGGCCTTCCTGCTGGAACCCGGACGACAGGATGCGCTCGCCCGAGCCGTCGGTCTTCATGACGCCGATCTGGAATTCGCCGCCGCTCTGCTTGGTGAAAGCGATGAGGTCGCCGCGCGGCGACCACACCGGCGTCGAATAGACGCCGTCGCCGAACGAGATGCGGGTCTGGCCCGATCCGTCGGCGCCCATGACGTAGATCTGCGCGCGACCGCCACGGTCGGAGGTGAACACCACCTTGCTGCCGTCGGGCGAATAGGAGGGCGAGGTGTCGATGGCTGTCGAGTTGGTCAGTCGCGTCGTCGAACGGCTGCGCAGGTCCATGGCGAAGATGTTGGAATTGCCGTCGTCGCGCAGCAGGCTCATGATCACCTTCTGGCCGTCGGGCGAGAAGCGCGGTGCAAACGTCATGCCTGGAAAATTGCCGACCAGTTCGCGCTGCCCCGTCTCGATCTGCAGGAGATAGACCCTGGGCTGGCCGCTCTCATAGGACATGTAAGTGATTTCCTGCCGGTTCGGCGAGAAGCGCGGCGTCAGCACGATCGACCTGCCGTCCGAAAGATAGCGGACGTTGGCGCCGTCCTGGTCCATGATGGCGAGGCGCTTCTTGCGCGCGTTCTTGGCGCCGGACTCGTCGATGAACACGACGCGCGTGTCGAAATAGCCCTTCTCGCCGGTCAGCCGCTCATAGATGGCGTCGGCGATGATGTGGGCGACGCGGCGCTGATTGGCGTCGTTGGCGAAGAACTGCTCACCGGCCATCTGCTGGCCCGCGAATGTGTCCCACAGCCGGTACTGGGCGCGGATGCGGCCGTCTGCTTCCTTGCTGACGCTGCCGGTGACCAGAGCCTGCGCATTGATCACCTTCCAGTCGTCGAAGCGGGGGGTTGCGTCCGGATTGGCGATCTTCTCGATGAAGGCGCTCTTGTCGATCGGCGCGAACAGGCCGGAGCGCTTCAAATCGGCGGTGACGATCTGGGAAATCTGGGCGCCAAGTGCGTCGCCGCCCTGAAAATCGGTGATGGCGATCGGCAGCGGCTCGACATTGCCCTTGTTGACGTTGAGCTCGACGAGCGCCAGCGCCGGCAGCGTGCCGGCAGCGGTCATGCCCATCGCCATGGCTGCGATCATCAGGAGCGGCTTGAGGATTGATTTCATGTCTTCTCGCTTCTCATACTGATTTTTGGATGACAGGGCCTTAGAGGCCGAGCATCTCCCTTGGATCGAAGGTGACCCGGATGTCGTTCCAGATGTCCTGCTTGCCGGCGGGAACCTGCAGGCCGGCCATGTCGCATTTCTGAACCGCGCGCACCGCGCTCTCGTCGAACTGCCTGTTGCCGCTCGATGTTTCAACGGACGGACGGCCGTCGAGCTTGCCGGAGTTGTTCAGGTTGAAACGGACGACGACGACGAAATTCTCCGAACCTTCAAGCCCGGCCGGCAAGGTCCAGCAACCGCCGAGCTGGCTTTCCAGGGCACCCTGCTCCGACTTCGACAGCTTTTGGCCCTGATCCTTGTCGCCGCCGAGCGACGCTTGCTGCGTCGAGCGCTTGGCGCCGCCGCCGGACGGCTTCTGCTTGTCCAGGAGGGCGGAAATCTCATTGGCGTTGAACTGCTTGTCGTCCGACTTTGGCTTGGACGAGGCTTCCTTGACTGGCTTGTCGGCATCCTTGCGTTCCGGCGCCTTGGCGCTTTCGGCCTGTGCCGGCTGCGGCTTCGGCCGGGCCTCGGGCGCGGGCGCCGAATTCGGCAACTGCGTCTCCTCGGTGGGCGGGTCCTTGGCTATGGCCTCGGCGACGGCGTCCGGCTTGACCTCGGGCGTCGGATCGATGGCGGCGGTCTTGTCCTGCGGCGGCGGTGTCGGCGCGGGCTTTGCCGGAGTCGGCTTGGGCTCGGTCTGCTTGACCGGCTCGGGCTTGACCTCTTCCTTGGGCGTCGGCGCTGGCGCCACTTCCGTCGCCGGAATGGGCTTGGGCTTTTCCTGCGGCTTCGGCACGTCCTCGGTCTTCGGGATCTCCTTCGGGGTCGGCGCTGGCGCCGGAGCCGAGGTCGTGTCGACGGGTTTCGGCTTGGCTTCAGGCGTTATCGGCTTGTCGGTATCGACGCTGTTTTCGCCGACCTTCTGCGCATTCGGCACGATATCGGGACGCTGCGTCGACAACGGCGCCGGCTTTTCATGCATGACGGCCTTCTTGTCGCCCTGCAGCGTCTGCGCAATTGATTCCATCGGCACGATATCGACCGCGACCGACTCGACATCAGCGGACGGAAGCGCGGCAGGCGCCGACAGCGTGAACAGGCCGAAGGCCAGCACCGCCGTATGCAAGATCACCGATGTGGTGAGGCCGGTCCTCATCGTGCGTCTATTGATCCTGTTCCTGCAGTGAAACCAGGCCGATGTTCTTGTAGCCAGCGGCCGAAATGCGGGCCATCACCTTCATCGCCGTGCCGTAGTCGGTCGACTTGTCGCCGCGGATGAAGATGCGCTCTTCATAGCCGGTCTTCGAGATCGCCTGCAGCTTGGCCACCAGCTCCTCGATCGGGATCTCGGTTTCCTGCAGGAAGATCTTGCCGGTCGCGTCGATCGAGACGGTGATCGGCTGAGTGTCGGCATTCATCGCCTTGGCCTGCGTGTCGGGCAGGTCGATCGGCACGCCGACCGTCAGCATCGGTGCCGCGACCATGAAGATGATCAGGAGCACCAGCATGACGTCGACCATCGGCGTCACGTTGATCTCCGACATCAGTGCATGGTGGCGCCCACGCCGTCTATGACCTCGGCCGCCACGTCCACCACCTGCGCCTACAGACATTCCCATGATCGTCCCTCAGGCCTTCGGCGCGACTTTTTCATCGATTTGGCGCGAGAGTATGGCGGAGAACTCGTCGGAGAACCCTTCCATGCGCACGGCAATCTTGCTCGCATCCGATGACAGCTTGTTATAGGCGATGACCGCCGGGATAGCGGCGAGCAGGCCGATGGCTGTCGCCAGCAGCGCCTCGGCGATACCGGGCGCAACCACCGCGAGGCTGGTGTTCTTGGAGCCGGCAATGGCCTGGAAGGAGGTCATGATACCGATGACCGTGCCGAACAGGCCGATGAAGGGGGCGGCCGAACCGGTGGTGGCGAGGAAGCCGAGGCGCCCCTCCAGCTTCTCCATCTCGCGGGTCAGCGCCAGGTCCATGGCCTTGTCGATGCGGGTCTGCAGCCCGAGCGGCGTCTTGGCGCCCTTCTCGAAGCTCTTCTTCCACTCGCGCATCGCCGCGACGAAAATGGCGCCCATGCCTGTCGTCTTGCGGTCGGCGAGCGTGCGGTAAAGTTCTTCCAGCGACTGTCCGGACCAGAACACCTGCTCGAAGCGATTCAGCGCCAGCCGCATGCGGCCATAGGCAACCAGCTTGTCGACGATGATCGCCCATGTCCACACCGAAGCGCAGAGCAGCCCGATCATGACCAGCTTGACCACCCAGCTGGCCTGCATGAACAAGGCCCAAATCGACAATTGCGCGCCCGGTTCGGCGAGTGCGATATTTTCCATCGTTACGTCCTTAAGATTTCCGGGCGAAGCTGGCGGCTGGCCCATGGCATCCCTTGTGGTCGGTTCGCACGAAGCTACCGGACACCCCAAACCGTGCCGTTAGCGGCCTTTTCGGGGCAAATATTGGTGAAAGGAAGGCGCTGGATAACGCCAATCTTCACCAATCTCTTCATGAACCGTTATGGTTAAGGATGGGTTAGTCCATAAGGCGCGGCGCATTGCCGCGCCCCAGCGGCGCCGCCGGCGAAGTCAGCACGCGATCCGTCCAATCAGTCTTGGGGAAAGACCTTGGGCATGAACGCCGCCACCCATTCCCTGGGAAAACGCCTCGGCCGGCCGTTCTCGCCGATGATCGCCGCCTCGACCTTGGCCTCGACCAGCACCTCGTCGCCGCGCTTGAGCTGCTGTGCCATGAAGAGACGCGCGCCGGAAATGGTCTCGGTGCGGGTATCGACGGTCAGGATGTCATCGATACGGGCGGGGATGCGGAAGTCGATCTCCATGCGGCGCACCACCCACACGATCTTCTCGCCGTGCTTGCCGTCGGCGAGTTCGGTGTGATGCACGCCGGTGAGCCTGAGATAGTCGGAGCGGCCGCGCTCGAGGAATTCGAGATAGCGCGCGTGATAGACGACGCCCGAGAAATCGGTATCGGCATAATAGACCCGCGCCATCAGCCGGTGGCCGAACTCGGTCAGCGCACCGGAAAGCCCGGCCAGCAATGCCGCGGATTCACCATGATCGCCCATTGCGCTTCCCTTTTGGATGCCGACGCGGCAGGTATTTTCTTGGCGCATGAACCCGATGGCACTGTTGACGACGATGATCAAGAGCTTGATGGCGGTCGTGCTGGCGCTGGCCGCTTCTACACTTTCGGGAGAGGCGGCGACCTTCTCCATGAAGCGTGGTCTCAATCTCGACCAGTGGGTCACCTGGCCCGGTGAGGATCAGTGGGATGATGCCAAGGCCATCCTGCCCTACCCGGAATGGCGCCAATTCCTCAACGAGGACGACCTCAAGGCGCTGAAGGATGCCGGCTTCGATTTCCTGCGCATGCCGGTCGATCCGTCGCCTTTCCTCTCGGACAAGACAACGGACCTTCGTGACCAACTCTATGCCAGCGTGCTGGACTCGGCGCGCATGATCAATCGCGCCGGGCTGAAGGTCATCGTCGACATGCACCTGATTCCGGCCGGCGGCGGCCGCAAGATCGGCATGGGCGAGGTGATGGACGGCCCCGCGACCTTCGACCGCTATGTCGAGGTGGTTCGCGGCATGGCGCGCAAGCTGGCCGCCGAAGATCCCGAAAAGGTCGCTTTCGAGCCGATGAACGAGCCGATCGTCGATTGCGACAGCGACGGCACCAGCCTGTGGCCCGACCGCCAGCGCAAGCTGTTCGCGGCGGCGCGCGCCTCGGCGACGAAACTGACGCTGGTCCTGACCGGAGCTTGCTATTCCGCTGCTTCGTCTCTGGAAAAGATCGACCCGAAGACGATCCCCGACGACAACGTCATCTGGACCTTCCACTCCTACGACCCGTTCCTGCTCACCCATCAGGGCGCGACCTGGGCCGGCGACTTCATTCCCTATGTGACCGGCCTTCCCTATCCTTTGACCGCTGTGCCGAAGGCGCAGCTTGATGTGACGCTGGACACCATCCGCGCCCGGATCAAGGCCGAGGCGCCGTGGACACGTCAGAATGGCCTGCTTGCCTATCTCGACGAGCAGGTCGCCAGCATGGACAGCGCCGACAAGCTGCTTGGCTTGATGGATGCGCCGTTCAAGGCTGTCGAAGCTTGGGCGAAGGCCAACGGCATCAAGCCGGAAGACATCACGCTGGGCGAGTTCGGCATGATCCGCCAGGAGTATGGCAATGCCTATGTGATGCCGGCCGAATATCGGGCCGCCTATGTCAGGGACATGATCGCTCGGGCCGAAGCGCATGGCTTCTCATGGTCGGTGTGGAGCTATGGCGGGGCTTTCGGCGTCGTCGGCGCGTTCAATGGCGACAAGGCCGAGCCTGACGTGCTGGACGCAATCCGAAGCCTGCCCTGACGCGCTGGTCAGCCGAGGTCGATCTGCAGGATTTCCGGACGCATTCCGAAACGGATCGGCAAATTGCTGAAGCCAAGCCCGCCCGAGACGATCAGGTTGCGGTCGTTCTCGACGACATGGCCATAGGCGTAGCGGTTGCCGAACTGGGACGGCACGATCGGCGAATAGCCGAACAGGCGCACCTGCCCGCCATGGGTGTGTCCCGATAGCGTCAGCGACACACGCCACGGCACTTTTGGAAAAATGTCCGGTTCGTGCGCCAGCAGGATGACGGGCGCGGCGTCGCTGATTTTGGCCAGCGTGCCGTCGAGATCATCCAATCCCCTGGGAGGCTCGTGCTTCTTTTTCGGCAACAGCGCCAACTGATCGGCGAGGCCGGCGATCCAGACGCCATGTCCGTCCTTTTCCAGACGCACGGCGTCGTTCTCCAGCACCGTGATGCCGGCTTTCTCCAGTGCCTTGCGCGCGATCGTCGGGCCGACTTCGGCACGCTGCGCGAAGCCGTCGGCCCACCAGTCGTGATTGCCAAGGATCGACAGCACGCCGAGCGGCGCCTTGAGGCCCGACAGGGCGCCAGCCCATTCCGGCGGCGTCACCCTTTGCGACACCAGGCGCATGCCGGCTATGTAGTCGCCGAGTAGCACGATCAGGTCCGGCTTAAGGGCATTCGCCTCTTCGGCAAGCGAAGCGATCCGCTCCGGCGTCATCCACGGCCGGCAGGCATGGATGTCGGCCAGCGCGACGACCCGCAGCTTCAATCCGGCCGGCCAATGCGGTGGCGTCAGCGCATAGCGCTTCACATGCGTCAGCAGCATCGGCTCGATGCCGACGGCGTAGGCGCTGAAGGAGGCGACCGACAGGAACGACCCGCCGATAAAGCGCAGGAACCCGCGTCTGGTTATCATCAAGTGGCTCCGGCACCTCACTTCGGCATGCGCTGCTACATGTCACCCAAAAGCGATCTCGGTCGGGAGGAGGACATGCAGGGATGCAGCGCACCCGATACAATCCAGCAATACGCCGGTAAACCGGCGAAGATGAGGAGAATTTGCGCAGGCCCGTTCACTGATGCTTGATCGCTGGTCCGGGAAACCCGCGCCCGATCGCTTGCGTGGCTATTCTTCCTGGAACAGATTGATCTGCTGCTGCGCCAGATCTTTCGGCGCATCGAGGCCGAGATGGCGCCAGGCATTGGCGGTCAGCACGCGCCCGCGCGGCGTACGCTGGATAAATCCCTGCTGGATCAGATAGGGCTCGATGATGTCCTCGATGGCATCGCGCGGCTCGGACAGGCCGGCGGCGATGGTCTCGATGCCGACCGGACCGCCGCCGAAATTCCGGACGATCATGCTGAGATACCGGCGGTCGAGGGCGTCGAGGCCGAGCGCGTCGACTTCGAGCCGGGTCAAGGCCTCGTCGGCGATCAGGCGGTCGACATGGCCGTCGCCGGCGACCGAGGCGAAATCGCGCACGCGCCGCAGCAACCGGCCGGCAATGCGCGGCGTGCCGCGCGCGCGCCGTGCGATTTCCAGCGCACCGTCGTCGCCGAGTGGCATCTGCAGGATGCGCGCGCCGCGCCGGACGATCTGCTCCAACTCCTCGACGGTGTAGAAATTGAGCCGCACCGGGATGCCGAAGCGGTCGCGCAACGGATTGGTAAGCAGGCCGAGCCGCGTGGTGGCGGCGACCAGCGTGAAGCGCGCCAGGTCGATCTTCACCGAACGCGCCGCCGGTCCCTCGCCGATGATCAGGTCGAGCTGGAAATCCTCCATCGCCGGATAGAGGATTTCCTCCACGGCCGGGTTGAGCCTGTGGATTTCGTCGATGAACAGCACGTCGCCTTCTTCGAGATTGGTAAGCAATGCCGCGAGATCGCCGGCCTTGGCGATGACCGGACCCGAGGTCGAGCGGAAATTGACACCGAGTTCGCGCGCCATGATCTGCGCCAGCGTCGTCTTGCCCAGCCCCGGCGGTCCGACGAACAGCACATGGTCGAGCGCTTCCTTGCGGCCCTTGGCTGCCTCTATGAAGACTTTGAGATTGGCCCGCACCGCCGCCTGGCCGACGAAATCGTCAAGTGTTTGCGGCCGCAAGGTCTGCTCGGCATCCTCGCCGCGCTTTTCCGGTGCAATGAGGCGGGGGGAAAGGCTCATGCGAGCAATTCCATACCGGCAATGGATCTGGCGGCCCGCTGATCGAACGTAACTGTATGGGCGCAACCGAGATTTCGATTGTGCTCGGAGATCAGCGCATCGGCGAAATCCACGTGCGGCAAATTCGATCTTTCGAGCGCAATTACGATGGCATCGAAATCCTCAAAGACCAACGTCCTGATCTTTAGCAGTCGCTGGATTGCAGTCAGCACCTGTTCTTTAGGCAGCCTGTAGCGCGAACTCAGCGACCAGCTGAATTCGACTAGCACGATCAGGCTCACAAAGCCGGACTTGTCCTCTTTGAGGCTTTCGCCGAATGCGAGAGCCTTTGCGCGTTGCTCTGCATCGTCGTTCAGCACCATTCGAAGCAGAACGTTCGTATCAATGCCTATCGACGTCACGCGTCGCCCTCTTTCCCGCTCCGCAGCTTGTCTCCGAAAACATGCCGGCCAACGGCATCCTGCACCGCGGCGTCGATTTCCTCCAGCGAAGCTGGGCCACCGGGCGGATCTCCCAGAAATCCGGCGAGGTCGGCGAATTCGAGATTGCGAGGCGTCCCAATCAAATTGCCGTCGACGACCGTCCAGGCGATCATATCACCTGTTTTCAGTGACAACGCGTCCCGCACATCCTTTGGTATTGTGAGCTGGCCTTTCGAGGTCAGACTAGCATAAGCGCCCATTTTCTTACTTTCCGAGAAATTTTCTGCCGATCACAAGATAGTCGGAACTTTCTTTTCCAACAACCATATCACCGTGCCAGTTCCTTCAGCCCAAAACGGATCAGTTTGGACGCGTCGGCGCCCTCGCCCGCCGTCTTCAGCGCTGCCGACACCGCGTTGGCGGCGGTGTCGCGGGAATAGCCGAGATTGACCAGTGCCGAGACTGCGTCGGTGATCGGCGCGGGCGCTACGCCTTCGCCGAGTTCCTGCTTGAGCCCAATGGTGCCGGTGGCGGCGCCCGCATAGGCAGGCGCCTTGTTCTTCAACTCGGTGACGATGCGCTCGGCCACCTTCTTGCCGACGCCGGGCGCGCGGGAAACCATGGCGATGTCGCGCAGTGCAATGGCATTTGCAAGATCAGCCGGCGCCAGCGTCGACAAGATGGCCAGCGCCACCTTGGCGCCGACTCCCGGCACATTGTTCATCAGCAACCGAAACCATTCGCGCTCGAGCCGCGACTGGAAACCATAGAGCCGGATCATGTCCTCTCGCACATAGGTCTCGATGAACAGCACCACCGCTTCGCCGGGCGAAGGCAGCGCGGCAAGCGTGCGGGTCGAGCAGTACGCGACGTAGCCGACGCCGTGGATATCGACGAGACAATGGTCTTCGTCGACCTCGTCGAGCGTACCCTTGAGCTTGCCGATCATTCGCCGCGGCCCCTCATGACGCCAATGCCGCCATGCGATACGCCACGCTTTGCCGGTGATGCGCGTGACAAATGGCGACGGCCAGCGCGTCGGCGGCATGTTCGGTGTCGAAGATCGCTTTAGGCAGCAGCACCTTCACCATCATGTGGATCTGCTTCTTGTCGCCATGACCGACGCCGATCACCGCTTTCTTCACCGCGTTCGGCGCATATTCGGCGACGACGAGGCCGGCGCGCGCCGGCACCAGCATGGCGATGCCGCGCGCCTGGCCGAGCTTCAGCGTCGCCACGGCATCCTTGTTGACGAAGGTCTGTTCGACCGCGGCCTCATGCGGCATGGCCCGATGCAGGATTTCGGCGAGCCCGTCATGCAGCTGGCAGAGCCGCGTCGCCAGCGCCGCCTTGTCCTCCGAGCGCACGGTCCCCGCAGCAACAAAGCGCAAGGAATTGCCGAGACTCTCGACGATGCCCCAACCGGTGCGCCTGAGCCCCGGATCGATACCGATGATGCGAATCGCGTCCCCCATGCCGTGAGTGTACCTCCGGCGGACAGCGATGCCAGCGAAAAGTGAACAAACCGGAAACGCTCACCCAGCCCAACCGAGAAGGCCTCGACGTTTCTCAGTTGCGGGCAAACGCCGTGTTGAGGAGACTGATCTGGTCCGAGACCGGATTGGGCCGGCGAGCCACGGGCTGCATGTCGACCACGGCCCCCGCGCCATAGATCTCTTCGTCCATGCGGCGCACCAATGCCTGCAGTCGCAACGATCGGTTGACGAGATCGAGGAAATCGGTCGGCAGTTCGGCCCAGCCGGCCGCCTCGTCATGGGCGGAAGCGGTGTCGAGACGCACCTTGGATTTTTCCGAAGCGACTTGATCGCGGGTCATCTCGCCGGAATTCGCCGCACGTTGCAAAAGCAGCCACGAGGCAACCTGCATCAGCCTGGTGGTTAGCCGCATCGATTCGGCCGCGTAGAGCGTGGCCGCCAGCCGCGACAGTTTCTTGGCTTCTGCCCGGCCCTTGCCGTCGAGATACTCCGCCGCCTGTTCGACCAGGCCCATGCCTTCTTGGTAAAGCGGTTTGAAGGAGTGCGAAAACACCCGGCGTTCCGCCAGTTTGACGGTTTTCGCAATGCCCTTCGAAGGCTCGTTCATTGATAACGCCCCTGCACTTGCAACCGGCCGATTCGGCTCTCTGCCGATACACCCGTGACCCTACAAAACTGAAGCTTGAAAATGCGCTTCGTCCGAGGTGAAGGCAAGCACATGTTTAACAGAAGGTTAACGGCTATCGGCCGTGCGGAATGCCGCCTGAACGTGGACAAAAAAAGAGCCGCGGATAAGGCGGCTCTCAGGAGTTTAACAGGGAGGCGTCAAACAAAGTGGCTCCAACCACTCGGTAAGAATCCAGATCACTGGATGGACATAGTAAACGCCTGTAAAGCTTAATGAACCCTTAACGGCCGTGATGTTTTTTTACCCAACATCGTGCTCCTGTGCCGTAACAACACAGCCGTACCGGCCGAGTTCAGCCTCCACTCAGGCTTTTTTCCACACCACTGGCAAGGCAATGAAGGCGAACAGCAGCATGCCCGCGTAGAAGCCGATCGCAGATATCCCCAGCAACGGCTCGATCCCCGGATTTCCGGCGAGAAGTATATAAAGGCCGATCATCAGCCCGATGCCGCTGATTGCCGTCAGCCAGAAATGGACGAGGGCCAACGTCTTTTGCCCGGCAGCCGGAAACAGGTGGTAAAAGAACGCGAAGACCGCCGACATCAGCCAACCGGCCACCATCGTGTGGGCGTGGGTCGGCATCTGGCCGTGGTCTTCGCTGATCGCCATGTGGATGCCGAGCGCCATGCCGCACAGCGCGTAGATGATCGCCAGCGTGAAGAAATTCCGTGCTACCCCTTGCATATTAGTCCCCCGAATTGCCTTTTCCCAAGCTGGGAATGGTTGATCGTCAGGCGAGCGCTGTCGCCGCCGGATTTCCGGCGTCGGCACTAGCATCGACAGTGTTTCCGGACGATGTCGCCCCCCGACGCTGCCGACGATAGCAAAAAACCCGGGCGGCGGTTCATCATATTGGTTTCTGCTTTCATTAGCCGGCGCTCTGAAACACAGCTGGCTTTTCCTCGACATCGTTCCGAAACAGCCGCGGCTCTAAACGCTGAGGCATCGAAGCGGCGGGCGGGCAATGGCGCGGCCTCGCCACTAATCATTGGGCATCGGGGGACAAAGCCATGGATTGGTATTCCATCGTCAAATTGCTGCACATCCTTTCGGCGATGCTTTGGGTCGGGGGCGGCTTCACGCTGATGGTGCAGGCGACGTTGGCGGATCGTGCCGGCAACATCCAGGGAACGCTGCAGGCGATGCGTGCCACCGGCGAGCTGGGCAACCGCTTCTTCGCGCCGATGTCGATGCTGACATTGGTCTTCGGATTGATCATGTGCTGGTTCTGGATCGGCTTCTCCGATCTCTGGGTCCTGATCGGGCTTGCCGGTTACGCCACGACCTTCTGCATCGGCATGTTCGTCTTCAAGCCGACCGCCGACCGCATGGCCGCGATGATCGCCAGGGATGGCGTGACGCCGGCGGCACTTGGCTATGGACAGCGCATCCTGCGGGCAGCCCGCTTCGACTATGCGGTCATGCTCGTCATCATCACAGACATGGTTCTGAAGCCTACCCTGCACGACGTCGTGATTCTCGCCGGCATGGTGGTGGTCCTTGCCGCCGGTGCGACAATGGCGCTCAGCCGGCCAAGACGCATGGTGCCCAGCGCCGCCTGACGCGGGCTGGAGCGCTACATGATGCCGGCGATCCCGTCCCACAGAAGCTTCACTGCCACGACCGCCACGGTCGCATAGGTGAAGGGATAAAAAATCTCTGGCCGCATCCGCCGCACCAGCCAAGCACCGGCGATGGTCGACAGTGGCGCCAGCGGCATCAGCACGGCGGACGCCGTCAGATTGGCGGTGTCGAACTGGCCGAGTGCGAAATAGGGGATGAGTTTCAGCGCATTGGTGGCGGCAAAGAAGATTGCTGCCGTGCCCGACAGCACCTTGGGGTCGAGCCGGATCGGCAAGGCATAGACCTGGAAAGGCGGGCCACCGACATGGGCGACGAAGCTGGTGAAGCCTGCGACCGTGCCCCACATGGCCGCGGCCACGCGATTAGGTGCGGCCGCATGGTCGGAACCATGACGAACTTGCAGGTAAAGCCAGCGCAGCACGAAGAGGATGGCAACGGCGCCGACGATGAGCCGCACCGCTTCCTCGGTGACCAGTGCCGCCGTCAGCCAGCCAAGCCCGATGCCGAGAACAGCGCCCGGCATCATGTCGACCAGCATCTTGCGATCGTACACGCCCCACCATGTCCACACCGAGACGATGTCCATCAGGCACAGGATCGGCAGCAGGATGGCGGCCGCTTGAACTGGCGGCATGGTGAGCGCCATCAGCGGCACGCCGACGAAACCGACCGCGCCGCCGAAGCCGCCCTTGGACAGGCCGACCAGGATGACCGCCGGAATGGCGGCCGCGTAGAACCACGGATCGAGAAGCAGGCCTGACATGAGGAGGAACTGATCTGGAGGGAAGGCGCGTCAACGCTTGAATAGCCTAGAATCTTGAGCCGAGCGACAGCAAAAGCAAGCCGCCCGCCTAGCCATGACACCTTGACCAGCGGCGCGCCGACACCAGCAGGAACATCGGCCGCTCGAGTTCTTCAGCCAGGTCCGGTTTGGCCGCGTGTATGACAATATCCGCCCGAAGTTCGCGGCGCACGGCACCATCAACCATGGTCGTGAGGAATACGTTCGCGACGTCGTGCACACCAACACCTTGGAAGGCTACTATTCGGTCTTTAAGCGCGGCATGAAAGGTGTTTACCAGCATTGTGCCGAACACCCCCGAGCATCGTGGAGCTGTGTAACTGAGTCAACGCGGACTCGGAGCGTTACCGCATGAATCTGTTCGGTCTTCGTTCTTCCGGGCGATAACGGCTGGCCTAATGTTTGATGCCGTGCCCAAGCGCTGTCGCTGCCTCCCGGTTGAAGAGTAAAGCCTCTTCTTCGGTGTTGAAGGGGTGGGCAGTAGCTGTGCCGTCTGGTTTTAGGATCACGGCCAGAAAGGGGAACCCCTTGGCAGGCGGGCGATAGACGATGAAGGCCGGGTTTTTGCTCATGCCCGATTGTAGCACCCTTATCCCAAGTTAACGAAACGCCGCCTGTCAGGACCTTTCCTACGGCACGATAGCGCCTAAATTGGCGGCAAGCCGGTCTAGGAGCTTGCGGGATTCCTCGATTATACGGCGCGTCTCTTCGATATCTGAGCGCAAGTTCTCAACATGTGCCACCGCCCGTTGCTGATAGAGGCGCGCGCTCACATTGAAGTAATCGTCAGGCTCCCAAGGCTCCATCGTTCTCAGGCCTGTTTCGAACTAGCTCGAACGTAACCTTCACCACAAGGATTGGTTTGCTCGAACCGTCATGCACATGCAAGGCGACCTCTTTTCGGAAGGTGCCGTCCGAAATCTTGTCTTTGGCTATCTCCAGGAGTGCCTTTGCCGCCCCGTTTTCAGCCGATTCCAGGCTCGGAAGATCGGTTCCTCCCGTGTCCGGGTATGCGGTTCCGTTGTCGGTGAGGTCGAGATAGTAGAGCACCATCACGGCGAACGTGAAGGGTCAACGTTTGTTCCGCTTCGGCTTTACGCGTACGGTTTAATACGAAGGAAGCCTCGATTGGCCATGGTCTGCCAAATATAGTAATCGCCCTCTCCTCGGACGGTCATCCGGCGGAAGACTGACACTGGTGGCCGCCCCTTTCCACCACGGCACACGGTGTTAGGCCTACTAGGCCGCCGGCAATCCCAGTGGCGGCGGTCGCCGCCGGATCGGCTGTGACTTGATGATGGCGGTGCTGGTCTCGGCCTTGTCGGCGATGCGATCCAGAATGCCGTCGAGGTCGCCGATCGAGCGCACGAACAGCCTGGCGACGAAGCAGTCGTCGCCGGTTACCTTGTCGCATTCTCCAAACGCCTCAATCTCCTCGATCAATTTCTGAACGATGTGCAGCTTGCCCGGCAGAGGCTTGATCCGCACGATCGCCTGCAGCGTATAGCCGAGCGCCAGCGGTTCGATCTCGACGGTGAACGCCCGGATGACGCCGCGCTCCTCGAGGCGCCGCAGCCGCTCCGAAACGCTCGGCGACGATAGCCCAACCTGGGCCGCCAGATCCTTCAGCGAGGTTCGCGCATCCCTGACCAGGATTTCCAGCAGATTTCGGTCCAAATCATCCAGCATTTTCTATTTCTCGCAGATTTCGAGCGGATGCCTAATTTAATTAGGTAATATCATCATAACGCCTTTTCTAGGAGGTGGATAGCCCAGGCCTCACATGAGATTATGCCGCCTCAACGAATTCAGGGGCTATTATGAACGATACGGTGCGAGGCACGGTCGAAATGTCGGCCGCAATGGCGATCCTGGGAACGATCGGCTGGTTCGTCGTCATGTCCGGTCAGCCGATCATGGACGTCGTGTTCTGGCGCTGCGCGTTCGGCGCGCTGACGCTGCTCTTTATCTGCGCTTCGCTTGGATTGCTGCGAAACAGGCTTTCGTTGCGCGTCATCGGCCTTGCGGCGCTTGGGGGTGCGGCGATCGTCATCAATTGGCTGCTCTTGTTCAGCGCCTTCTCGCGCGCGTCGATCTCGATCGCCACCGCCGTCTACAACACGCAACCTTTCATGCTGGTCGGCTTCGGCGCGCTCTTGTTCGCCGAGCGGCTGACATTGACCAAGCTGACATGGCTGGCAATCGCCTTCGCCGGCATGCTGCTGATCGTCGCCGCTGCTCCCGATGCCGCTGATGTCGGCACGAACTATTTCGCCGGCATCCTGATGGCCTTGGCCGCCGCCTTTTTCTGGGCCGTCGCGGCAATCGTCACCAAGAAGCTCAAGGGCACGCCGCCGCATCTGATCGCGCTGATTCAGGTCTGCGTCGGCGTCGTCATGCTGGCGCCCTTCGCCAATCTGGCGCATCTTCCCGGCGATCCATGGAGCTGGGCCATGCTGGCAACGCTCGGGATCGTACACACCGGCCTGATGTACATCCTCATGTACGGCGCCATCCAGAAGCTGCCGACGCATCTGCAGGGGTCGCTGTCCTTCATCTATCCGGTCGTTGCCATCCTGGTCGATGTCACCGCCTTCGGCCATCGGCTGCACCTCAGCCAGGTCGTCGGCGCCGCCGCCATCCTGATCGCGGCCGCCGGCATGAACCTCGGCTGGACGTTGTGGAAACCGAGACCGGCCGCCGCGAGCCCCGAGCCGATCAAGTAAGGCGACGCGCCGGCTGTCCGGCGGATCAAAAATCGCGATCCCGGCTGCCCGCCTGTTCAAAGCGGGCAGTTTGCTCTATGCCGCAATCCAACCATCTTCGCCCGGCATAGGCGAAACCCGGGATCGAAGAACCATGAATGACGCAACGCCCCCCAACCGCTGCCGCATCGTGCTGATCGCGCCGTCCGGCGTACCGGTGGATAGGATCACGGCCGCGTTCGACGGCGGCGATGTCGCCTCGCTGATCCTGCCCGAAAATGGCATGGATGAGGCCTCCTTCCAGGCCTTCGCCGAGCGTATCGTGCCGGCAGCGCAGGCCGCCGGAGTGGCCGTCATTATCGCTGGCGACACCCGCATCGCGGGCCGCGTCCAGGCCGACGGCATCCATGTCGAGGTCTCCAAGGCCGAACTCGCCGAGACGATTGAACATTTCCAGGCGAAAATGACGGTCGGCGCCGGCGGCGCCAAGACGCGTGACGACGCGCTCGAACTCGGCGAAGCCCGGCCCGACTACATTTTCTTCGGCCGGTTCGGCTACGACAACAAGCCCGAGCCGCATCCGCGCAACCTGTCAATGGGGGAATGGTGGGCGCAGATGATCCAGATTCCCTGCATCGTCGAGGCCGGTTCCGATCTTGCCTCTGTCGAAACCGTGGCCGCCACCGGCGCCGAATTCGTCGCGCTGTCGAGCGCCGTTTTCGCCGACGGCGTCGATCCGAAGGTGGCGATCGCGCGGGCCAATGCGCTGCTCGACGAAACAGCGCCGCGCCTCGAGGATTGACGTGTTCCTGGCAAGGCTTTCCCTTCAGGCTCTGCTTGCGGCGGCAATGATCCTGGCCGCCGCCGCCGAAACCATACCCTTGCCGCAGCCCAAGCCCGAAACCGGCGTGCACACCGACAAGCCGATCGAAAAGCAGCTGCCGCAGCCCGCCACTACATCGGAACCCGCGCCGTTGCCGTCGGCCGATAGCGTCAATCCCAACCGCTTTGGCGCCAAGCCGGCGGACGCTGCCTATGGTGCCTTCCAGCGTGGTCTTTACAAAACCGCCTATAATCTGGCGCTGGTCCGTGCGCAGAATGGCGACCCGGCAGCGCAGACGCTGGTGGCCGAGATCCTGTCGCGTGGGTTGGGCGTGCCGTTGAACGCGGCCGAGGCCGCGAAATGGTACGCACTTGCCGCCGAGCAGGGTGTGCCGGAATCGCAGTTCCAATATGCGCTGATGCTGCTCGACGGCCGCTACGTCAAGAAGGACGCGAAGGAAGCCTATGCCCTGATGCAGGCTGCCGCCGAAGCCGGCAACCAGCTGGCGCAGTTCAATTTCGCGCAGATACTGGTCCAGCAGGATCCAGGCGATGCCGGCCTGGCCAAGGCGGTTTCCTACTATGAGCGCGCTGCCGCGACCGGTCTCGCCGACGCGCAGTACGCCATGTCGCAGATTTATGCCAATGGCGTCGGCGGCAAGCCGCACGACGATGCACAGGCACGGCGGCTTCTGGCGCAAGCCGCCCGTCAGAACTACGACACCGCGCAGATCGATCTCGCCGCCTGGATGATCGAGGGCCGGGGCGGCGCGCGCGACCTGAAATCGGCCTTCGGCTGGACGAAGCAGGCCGCCGAAGGCGGCAATGTCGCGGCCCAGAACCGGCTGGCAAAACTCTATATGCAAGGCATCGGCACCGATCCGGATCTCGTCCTTGCCGGCGCCTGGTACATCGTCGCCCGCCGCGCCGGCCTCATCGATCCGCAGATGGACGATTTCCTGCAGGGGCTGAGCGACGGCGAGACCAAGCAGGCCCTGCAGAAGGCGAACCGCCTGCCGTAGCGGCCTCTCCAACCCGACCCCGACTTGGCGCTCCCTTGCCTCTTCTGGCATTTTGTGGTCTTGGGAGCCCGAAATCGCTTTCGCAGCGACCATCCCATACCACGGCCTNGATGGCGGTAGGCGAAACCGGCCGGTGCCCGCCCCCGTTGCTCAGCCGCAACCCGCCCTCCCTTGCCTCTCTGGGCGATTTGTGGTCTTGGAGCCTTAAATCGCCTGTCACGGCGAACATCCCATACCAATGGCCCGGCCGTTGGCAGCATCCCGGATCCCATCATCATGGCCAAGATCAATGGCAACGAAATCCGCCCCGGCTACGTCATCGAACACGATGGCGGCCTCTGGGTGGCGGTCAGGACCAACACCGTCAAACCCGGCAAGGGCGGCGCATATAACCAGGTTGAGCTGAAGAACCTCATCAACGGCACCAAGCTCAACGAGCGCTTCCGCTCGGCCGAGACGGTCGAGCAGATCCGGCTAGACCTGAAGGACTTTTCCTTCCTCTATGAGCAGGACGACGCGCTGGTGTTCATGGACACCCAAAGCTACGAGCAGCTCGAACTGAACAAGGATTTCGTCGGCGACCGCGCCGCGTTCCTGCAGGACGGCATGATGGTGACGGTTCAGCTCTACGAGGAGCGGCCGATCGGCATTTCGCTGCCCGATTACGTGACTCTGACCATCACCGAGGCGGATCCCGTGGTGAGGGGCCAGACGGCGGCATCCTCCTACAAGCCGGCGGTGCTGGAAAATGGCATTCGCGTGCTGGTGCCACCCTTCATCGGCGCCGGCGAACGCATCATCGTCGACACCAACGAAATCACTTACGTGCGCCGCGCCGACTGATGCATGCATGTCGCTCGGAAGTGGCCGCGGTTTGGGTCACCGGCATGCATCGAGACAGAATTTAAAGCGCCGCACCAGGAAGAAGCACTATGGCACGCTCAGCCCTCCTCAACGTCATGGTCCAGGCCGCAATGAAGGCCGGCCGCTCGCTGTCGCGCGACTTCGGCGAAGTCCAGAACCTGCAGGTCTCGATGAAAGGCCCCGGCGATTATGTCAGCCAGGCCGACCGCAAGGCCGAGGACATCGTTTTCGCCGAACTGTCGAAGGCACGTCCCGGCTACGGCTTCTTGATGGAAGAGCGCGGCGCCGTCGCCGGCGAAGACAGCCAGCACCGCTGGATCGTCGACCCGCTGGACGGCACCACCAATTTCCTGCACGGCATTCCGCTGTTCGCCGTCTCGATCGCACTGGAGCGCCAGGGCCAGATCGTTGCCGGCGTCGTCTACAATCCTGCCATGGACGAGCTCTACACCACCGAGCGCGGCGGCGGCGCCTTCATGAATGATCGCCGCCTGCGCGTTGCCGGCCGCACCAAGCTTGTCGACACGGTGATCGGCTGCGGCGTGCCGCATCTCGGCCGCGGCCATCACGGCAATTTCCTGGTCGAACTGCGCAACGTCATGGCCGAGGTCTCGGGCGTTCGCCGCATGGGTTCCGCCTCGCTCGATCTTGCCTATGTCGCCGCCGGGCGCATGGACGGCTTCTGGGAAGTGGGCCTGTCGGCCTGGGACATGGCCGCCGGCCTGCTCTTGATCCGCGAAGCGGGTGGCTTCGCCTCCGACATGGATGGCGGACAGGACATGCTGGACACCGGCACGGTCGTCGCCGGCAACGAGATCATCCAGCGCGCCTTGCTGAAGACGGTGAAAAAGCCGCTCCCGCCGCGCTGAAGCAATTCCAGGAAAAGTGTTCGCGGTTCCGTCCGGAATTGCGTCAAGGCAAGCGCGCAGTCGTAAAACCGCAAACAAAGCTTGAAATACTGTCCGTCGGCTGCCCAGATATGGGGTGATGCAGGACGATAGATGACCAACACCCCGCCACAGATCGAGATTCCGTTCATCGGACGCTGGCACTATTCGCGCGCCGAGACGATCGCCGACGGGATTGTCCATGCTGTCGGGATCGTGCTGGCGATCGCGGCCGGTTCGGCGCTGCTGGCGCTAGCCGCCTTCCGGGTCGGGCCGGGCGAATATATCGCCGCCGCCTTCTATGTCGTGTCGCTGCTCACCGTGCTCTCGGTATCGCTGACCTACAATCTGTGGCCGGTGACCTCGCCGGCGAAATGGATCCTGCGCCGCTTCGATCATGCCGCGATCTACCTCTTGATCGCCGCCACCTACACACCCTTTCTCGCCCAGTTGGGAAACTCGCCGCTGGCGCGCTGGATGATCGTTCTGGTCTGGACCGCGGCCGCGACGGGCATTGCCATCAAGGTGGTTTTCCCCGGCCGCTTCGACAGGCTGGCGATCGTCTTCTATCTTGCCATCGGCTGGAGCGGCATCGTTCTCGTCAAGCCGCTCGTCGAGACGCTGCCGACCACGTCGATCGTGCTCATCGTCGCCGGCGGCGTCGTCTATTCCTGCGGCGTGATTTTCTTCGCCTGGAAGGCGCTACGCTTCCACAACGCACTGTGGCACGGCTTCGTCGTGACCGGTGCCGGCCTGCATCTGGCGGCCATGGTGGACTGCCTGGTCATGAACCGCCTCTGATGCGCCGGCTCCAAAGTCCGCCTGTGGCAATATTGCCAAGCACCATTCAATTCGGTCACAATTCCGTTTAGAGTCGCCAACTACGTGATCGGCGGCAGCGGCATCGGAAACGGGGCACGGATGGCTTTTCTCAGATCCTTCGGCATGGGCAGGCGCTCCGACGTGCTGATCTACGACCCCCATAAGCTGTCCAGTCCGCAGGTCTTCCTGCTGACCATGGTCATCTTCCTTGCCATCGTCGCTTTCATCGCCGCCATCCTGACCCGCCAGGTCACCACCGCTTTCGTCACCAACCCGGGCCTCAACGGCCTGATCGTCGGCGTGCTCGTCGTCGGTATCCTGCTGGCCTTCACGCAGGTCGGGCGGCTGTTTCGCGAGGTCCGCTGGGTCAACTCTTTCCGAGCCGGCTCCGAGACCACCGAACCGGTGCTGCTAGCGCCGATGAAGGCGATGATCGGCCGTTCCTCGTCCATGGCCTTTTCGACCTCATCGATGCGCACAATGCTCGATTCCATCGCCACGCGCCTCGACGAAAGCCGCGACACCTCGCGCTACCTTGTGGGCCTTTTGGTGTTCCTCGGCCTGCTTGGCACTTTCTGGGGCCTGTTGAATACGATCGGCTCGATTCGCGAGACCATCGAATCGCTCGATCCCGGCACGGGTGATGCAGCCGCGGTTCTCGATTCGCTGAAACAGGGCCTGTCGGCGCCGCTGGCCGGCATGGGCACCGCCTTCTCATCCTCGCTGTTCGGCCTGTCCGGCTCGCTCGTGCTCGGCTTCCTCGACTTGCAGGCCGGCCGCGCCCAGACGCGCTTCTACACCGAGCTCGAGAACTGGCTGTCCTCGGTCACGGATCTGTCGTCCGATATCGTCGTTTCCGACCCGGCCAAGGCCGAGTCTTCCGACGAGATACGCGTCCTGTCGGAGCGGCTGCGCAGCTTGCAGGAGAATGGCGGCGGCTCCAACCCGCGCGTCGCCACCGCCATGGCCAATCTCGCCGACGGCATTTCGGGCTTGGTCAAGAACATGCGCTCCGAACAGCAGATCATGCGTGACTGGGTCGAAGCCCAGTCAGACGAACAAAAGGCGATGCGCAACACGCTGGAAAAGATCGCCGACGCGCTGAAGAAGCCCGGGGTGCACTAGGATGGCGCTTGCCAGGGGCCGGCGTACCGATCGCCGCATCGACTATTGGCCGGGTTTCGTCGACGCGCTGTCGACTCTGCTGCTCGCCATCATGTTCCTGCTTACCGTCTTCGTGTTGGCGCAGTTCCTGCTCGGGCGCGAAATCTCCGGCAAGGATACGGCACTGTCGCGCCTCAATTCGCAGATCAACGAACTGACGCAGCTTCTGGCGCTGGAGCGCTCGACGGCACAGGACAAGGAGGATTCGCTGGCCAATCTGCAGGCGTCGCTGTCGGCGGCGGAGGCGGAGAAGAGCCGGCTCGAACAGTTGCTGGCACAAGGTGCGGGTGCCGGCGACGCCGCCAACCAGCGAGCCGCGGCGCTGGGCGGCGAACTCGACAACCAGCGCCAGATCAGCCAGCAGGCGCTGAGCCAGGTCGAGATCCTCAACCAGCAGATCGCGGCATTGCGCAAGCAGATCGGCGCGCTCGAGGATGCCCTCAACGTCTCCGAAACGCGCGATCGCGATTCCAACACCAAGATCGCCGATCTCGGCCGTCGCCTGAACGTGGCGCTGGCGCAGCGTGTGCAGGAACTGAACCGCTACCGCTCTGATTTCTTCGGACGTCTGCGCGAAATCCTGGCCGATCGCGAGAACATCCGCATCGTCGGCGACCGCTTCGTGTTCCAGTCGGAAGTTCTGTTCCCGACCGGATCCGAAGTGATCAACGATGCCGGCAAGGTCGAGATGAAGAAGCTCGCCGACGCCATTATCGAACTGCAGAAAGAGATCCCGCCGGAGATCAACTGGGTGCTGCGCGTGGACGGCCACACCGACAACAAGCCGCTGTCCGGCACCGGCCGTTATCGCGACAATTGGGAACTGTCGACGGCGCGCTCGACCTCGGTGGTCAAGTTCCTGATCGAGAATGGCGTACCGGCCAACCGGCTCGTCGCCGCCGGCTTCGGGGAATTCCAGCCGCTCGATCCCGCCGACACGGAAGAGGCGCGCAACAAGAACCGCCGCATTGAACTTAAGCTCACCGAACGTTGATCCATCATCACGCGAACTCACGCGAAATTGTTCGCCGGCTCAACTCTAGGGCGCCGACATCGGCCGGCAAGGCCTGAAAAGATTATCTTTTTTTAATTACACTTCCCGCCGAAGCGCTCCTAGCTTGCCGCGCAGGGCCGAGAACCGCCGGCGATGCCTCCCATCGCGACGCGACGGGACTGGACGACCCAAAATGGTCGGAAGGCGAGGCGGCGCGGCCGCTCTCCCTTCCCAGCAGGAGGAAGCGCACCATGCGCTCATCAGCATCTCTCAAGACTGCAACACTTGCCGCAATTCTCATTGCCGTCCCGCTCGCCGGCGCCTATGCCGCGGGCCACCACAAGGGTGCTCTCGATGCAACCGCCCCCACCGACATGGCAGGCCCCCGTGTCAAGGCGCTCGTTGAGCAGGTCCGGGGTGTTCATCAGGGCATCGTCGACGCCAGGCAAGCCAACCACATCACCCCGGCAGTCGCGGAGCGCCTCGAAATGCGCACCGCCCGCATCAGTCAGGTCGCCGAGAGGATAGCCGCGTCGGATCACGGCAGGATCCCGGCCGCGCAGTACCATGACCTGCTGCGCCGGCTCGACAATGTGGATCAGCGTCTGATGGTCGACACCGGCAGCGGTTTCCTGATGGGTGATGGTGCCGACGGCGGAAACTATCCGAACGGCTGAGGCTATTCCGGCCTGGAAACGTCCTGGAGGAAGGGACCCATTGACGCCTTCGGGACCCCAATCCCGCTGGCGTCCTTTTTCTTTCCTTACCAGCCCATCTTGCCTACCAACCGAGCCAGACCGCGAGCAGGGCGACCACCGCCGGCACGGTCTGGATGTACAGGATCTTGCGGCCGACCGTCGCCGCGCCATAGAGACCGGCAATGGCCACGCACAACAGGAAGAAGACCTTGACCTGGAAACCGGCGGCGCCGAGGTAAATCCCCCAGATCAGGCCGGCGGCGAGAAAGCCGTTATAGAGACCCTGATTGGCGGCGAGCACTTTGGAGGCGCCGGCGAATTCTGGCGTCAGGCGGAATGTCTTGTGCCCGCGCGGCGTGTCCCAAAGCACCATCTCGAGATAGACGATGTAGACATGGATCAAGGCCACCAGCCCAACCAGGATGTTGCCGATCATTCTGCTCCCCTTCATCCGTCGCCGACAGCATTTCATGCCGAACCTCGCTTGCGCAAGCTGCATCTGCCGGATGGTATCCGAGGGTTGCCAATGCTTTTGCGTTGGTGTCTTTTCGCCCGTCCTCAACCACGGAAGCCGCCATGTCCTTTCACAAACTCGACGATCTCGGCCACAAGCTCGAAGCGCTTGAGCATGCGCTGGCCATCCTCGGCGCCGATGAGGCGACCCACATGGCCGTCGGTGGTGGCGAGAAGCGCGCCGAGGCGATGGCAGCCCTTGCCGGCATGTATCACACCAGGGCGACCGCGCCGGAAATATCGGACTGGATCGCCGCGGCCGAAGGCGAGGCATTGGACGATGAGCAGCGGGCGGCTCTCGCCGAGTTGCGGCGGCAATACACCAACCTGACCTGCCTGCCGGTCCAATTCGTCGAGCGCCAGACGACGGCGCGCATGCGCTGCGAGCAATTGTGGCGCGCCCTGCGCGCCAAGAACGATTGGGCTGGCTTCCAGCCGGCTCTCGAAGGCGTGGTGGCGCTGGTGCGCGAAGAGGCGGCCCTGCGCTCCGATGTCCTCGGCCTAGCTCCCTATGACGCGCTGATGGAGCAATACGATCCCGGCAATCGCACCGCCGACATCACCCCCGTCTTCGCCGACCTGAAGGCTTTCCTCAAGGGATTCGTGCCCGAGGCGGTGGCGATCCAGGAGGCGCGGCTGCGCAAGCATCCGCTGAAGCCGNAGCCGCTTTCGGGCACCTACGCGATCGACAAGCAGCGTGAACTCGGCCTTGCCATGATGGCTGCGGTCGGTTTCGACCTGACGCATGGCTCGCTGTCGGTATCGCACCATCCCTTCTGCGGCGGCGTGCCGAGCGACGTGCGCATCACCACACGTTACAAGACATCGGATTTCCTGTCGGCGCTGATGGGCGTGCTGCACGAGACCGGCCATGCGCTCTACGAACAAAACCTGCCCAAGACGTGGTCGCACTGGCCGCTGGGCAAGGCCCGCGGCATGGCCGTGCACGAAAGCCAGAGCCTGTTCGTCGAAAAGCAGATCGGCCGCAATCCTGCCTTCTGGCGCTGGGCGCTGCCGGTGGTGGAGAAGCATCTCGGCGAAGCCTGGTCGCTCGACGATATCCTGCCGCATGTGCATCGTGTCGAACGTGGCCTGATCCGCGTCGACGCCGACGAGGTGACCTATCCCTTGCATGTCATCCTGCGCTACGAACTGGAGCAGGAGCTTGTTTCGGGCAGCCTCGAAGTGGCTGATCTGCCCGAAGCCTGGGATGCCAAGATGCGCGACTATCTTGGTATCTCGACCATCGACAACCCCGCCGACGGGCCGATGCAGGACGTCCATTGGCCGGGTGCTGCCTTCGGCTACTTCCCGTCCTATACGCTGGGCGCGATGATGGCGGCGCAGCAATGGGCCGCGCTGACGCGCGAGCATCCTTCAGCCGACGAAGACCTTGCAAAGGGGAATTTCGAGGCGATCAACGGTTGGCGCCGCGAGAAGATCTGGTCGCAGGGATCGCGCTGGTCGACGCCGGACCTGCTTGAGCGCGCCACCGGCGAGAAGCTCAACGCCGTGTATTTCGTCAATCATCTGAAGCAGCGCTACGGCGGATGAGATGCCGCCTGGATGACAATTTTCGTTTCGCCGAGACGAACTGAACCTGCTACTCCGCCGCGCCCCTGAAGGCGCTGGCGCCGGTCTCGAACTGCAGCTTGGCGAGCCTGGCATATATGCCACCCTTGGCGACCAGGCTCTGATGCGTGCCTTCCTCGACGATGCGGCCGCCATCCATGACCAGGATCCTGTCGGCCTTCAGCACAGTCGCCAGCCGGTGGGCGATGACGATGGTGGTGCGCCCCTGCATCAGCCGCTCGAGCGCGGTCTGCACCAATGTCTCGCTTTCGGCGTCGAGGGCCGAGGTCGCCTCGTCGAGCAGCAGGATCGGCGCGTCGCGCAGGATGGCACGTGCGATCGCCACACGCTGGCGCTGGCCGCCGGACAGCGTCACGCCGCGCTCGCCGACCTGGCTGTCATAGCCGTTCTCGAGCCTGAGGATAAACTCGTCCGCCAATGCGTCCTTGGCCGCCGCCTCGATCTCGGCCTTGCTGGCACCTGGCCGGCCAAAACCGATATTGTCGCGCGCGCTCGCGGCGAAGATGGTGACGTCCTGCGGCACGATGGCGATGCGCTGCCGGACCGCGACGGGATCGGCCTCGCGCACGTCGACGCCGTCAATCAGGATCTTGCCTGTCTCGGGATCGTAGAAGCGCAGGATCAGCGAGAACACCGTGCTCTTGCCGGCACCCGAGGGGCCGACGATGGCCACCGTCTCGCCGGGCATGACTTGAAAACTCAGGCCGTGGACGGCGGCGCGATCGGGCCGCGCCGGATAGGAGAAGGAAACATTCTCGAAGACGATCGCGCCCTTGGCAACCGCCGGTAGCGGCTTCGGATCGGCCGGCGCCTGGATCGCCGGCGTCTCGGCCAGGATTTCGGTCAGCCGTTCGGCGGCACCGGCGGCCTGCGCGAGTTCGCCCCAGACTTCCGACAGCGCGCCGAGCGCGCCGGCGGCGAACACCGAATAGAGGAGGAATTGGCCAAGCGTGCCAGGCGATATCGTGCCGGCGAGCACGTCGCGCGAGCCGAACCACAACACCGCCACGACCGAGGAGAAAATGGTGAAGATGGCGAAGAAGGTGAGGAAGGAGCGCGCGAAGATCGAGGCGCGCGCTGCCTCGAAGGCGGCTTCCACCGCGCCCGAGAATCGTCCGGTGACCAGTCTCTCATTGGTGAAGGCTTGCAGCGTGCGCACCGCGCCGATCTGCTCGCTCGCATAGGCCGTCGCGTCGGCAAGCGTGTCCTGGGCCTGCCTTGACTTGCGCCGCACCGAGCGGCCGAAGGCGACCAGCGGCAGCACGATCACGGGGATCGCCGCAATGACTAGGCCGGAGAGTTTCGGGCTGGTGATGACCATCATGCCCACCGCGCCGAGACCGAGGATGACGTTGCGCAGCGCCACGGATGCGGTAGCGCCTACCGCCGACTTGACCTGCGTGGTGTCGGCGGCGAGCCGTGACACGATTTCCCCAGACTGGGCGGTGTCGAAGAAGGCCGGCGACAGCGTCGTCACATGGGCAAAGACATCGCGCCTGATGTCGGCGACGACGCGCTCGCCGAGCGTGATGACGAAATAGTAGCGGCCGGCCGACGCCGCAGCCAGCACGGCGGCCATCGCCACGAGGGCGCCGAAATATTCGGCGATGAAGGTAGTGCTGGCCGACGAGAAACCGTGGTCGATCATGCGCCGGACGGCCAGCGGCAGTGCCAATGTCGTTGCCGCCGCGATGGCCAGTGAGATAAGGGCGCCGATGACCAGCGTGCGATATCCGGCGATATACGGAAACAGGCGTCTGAGCGGCTTGAGCGAGCGTCGGCGCTCGTCTGCGCTGCTTGATTGCGCCATCTCGGTGTTTCCTCTAGCCACTTCAGCTCATGCGCTTCAATATGCGCTTGCCGCGGCCTTGTGATTCAATTCCGGCTGATGTATAGGCACGCCGACCGTTTTAGAAGCCGTGGCTCCTCAATAGCTGCGGCTTCGAGTTTTAAAAAGAGGCGCATCGACGCAGGCTTATGCCCGTCCGCCGCGCCGGCAAGCCAGGAACAGAGCCATGAAGAGCGCAATCCATCCCGACTACCACACCATCAAGGTCGTCATGACCGACGGCACCGAATACACGACCCGTTCGACCTGGGGCAAGGAAGGCGATACGATGAACCTCGATATCGACCCGACCACCCACCCGGCCTGGACCGGCGGCCAGCAGACCCTGCTCGACCGCGGCGGCCGCCTGTCGAAATTCAAGAAGCGCTTCGAAGGTTTCGGCCTCTAAGGCGAAGAGTTTTTTCGCGGATCAAGAGCCCGCCCTTGTGGCGGGTTTTTTGTTGCTTGGCCGAAGGCTGGGTTTTCGGCCCCTTATTCGGCCAGCAATTCCCTGAGTGCCATGCGCTTGTAGGCCGCGACCAGCCTGTCGCCCTCCTGCCGCTCGACCGAGATCGCCAGCCGCATGGCCGCCTCGCCCATCTGCCAGACCAAGAATGCCGTCGTGTCGAGCGCCACCGGATCGGCATCGGGCCGCAGGCGCTTGAGGACCGCGATCAGAAATTCCGCGTTCGCGCGGCTGTCGGCGAGTTCTAGCTGGCGCAGCGCCTTGTCGGCCTGTGTGCCCGACCAGATATCGCGCATCACCGGCTCGGCCAGGAACAGGCCGTAATAGATATCGACTAGCTCGGAAAAGGCCCGCTTCAGGCCTTCGGCGTCGCTGATATCCTTCAGTGCCGCCGAAATGCACGCCTGGCTCTCGGCCGTGTAGCGTTCGGCCAGCGCCCAGACGATCGCCCGCTTGTCCGGAAAGAACTGGTAGAGCGAGCCTATCGACACCCCAGCCCGCTCCGCCACTTCCCCCATGCGCATGGCATCGCTGCCTTGTTCGGCAATTAGCGCCGAGGCGGCCGCAAGCATGCGCTCGACTCGCTCGCGGCTGCGCTGCTGGCTCGGCGCCCGGCGCGGCGAAGCGATCTGCTCGTTGGCCGGCGTTGCCCCCATGACTGTCTCCAACAAACGCGTCCGGTAAAATCACCGGGAATGACTTGACTTACAAAATACGAGGGTTTATCACATTCTGCAAATGTGAGACATACTCACATTTGCAGAGAGCAAACCGCCGCAACCAGTGTCTGGAGCAACTGAAATGACGAAGCTTCTTCCAACCCTCACCTTCGTCGCCGCGATCGGCTCGGGCGTCGTTGGCGGCGTGTTCTTCGCCTTTTCCACGTTCGTCATGGCAGCCCTTGTCCGGCTGCCCGTTCCAACCGGCATCGCAGCGATGAATTCGATCAACATCACGGTGATCACCCCGACCTTCATGACCGCGCTTTTCGGCACCGGCCTCATCTGCCTCGTCGTCATTGCCGCCGCTCTCTTGGGCTGGAGCCATTCGGGCACCTACTGGTTGCTTGCCGGCGCGGTGCTCTATCTGGTCGGCAACCCTATCGTGACCATGGCCTTCAACGTGCCGCTCAACGATGCGCTCGCCGCCGTCGATCCGGCCAGCAGCAACGGCGCGGCCGTGTGGGCGAACCACCTGAGCCAATGGGTGATGTGGAACCACGTCCGTACCATCACGGCCATCGTGGCGATGGCCTGCTTTATCTTCGCATTGCTCTAAAGAGGCTCTGCGAAACGCAAGAGGCCTTGCTCACGCCGGATCTTCTTGCGTGTCGCCCTTCGACCTATGGCCTTTGCGGTCGGCGTGACCGAGATCCCGATCCGGATCGATCACGTCGCGGACCAGCTGCTTGAGTTTCGCCGCGTCCGGAAAGCCGCCGTCGCGCTTGCGATCCCAGACCAGCACTTCATTGCAGGAGATGGTGAAGATGCCGCCGGTGCCCGGCACCAGCGTCACCTCGCCGAGATCGGTGCCGAAGGTGGAGAGCAGTTCCTGCCCCATCCAGCCGGCACGCAACAGCCACTGGCATTGCGTGCAGTAGGTGATGCGGATGGCCGGCAACTGAGCTTTACTCATGTCGGACGACCTTCGCTCACGCCGCGCTGAGCTTGGCCATCGTCTCGTCGTCGACTTCGAAGTTGGCGTACACGCTTTGTACGTCGTCATCGTCCTCGAGCGTCGCAACCAGCTTCATCAGCGACTGCGCCCGCTCTTCGTCGACCGGGACATTGTTCTGCGGCTTCCAGATCGCCTTGACCGATTCGGCCTCGCCGAGCGAGGTTTCAAGCGCCTTGGACACCTCGCCGAGAGTCTCGAAGGCGCAATAGATCGTGTGGCCTTCTTCGTCCGATTCGACATCGTCGGCGCCGGCTTCGATGGCCGCATCCATGATCTTGTCGGCGCTGCCAGCCGAGGCCGGATAGTGGATTTCGCCAGCACGGTCCCACATGAACGACACCGATCCTGTTTCACCGAGCGCGCCGCCGGCCTTGGTGAAGGCGGCGCGGACATTGGACGCCGAACGGTTGCGGTTGTCGGTCAGCGCCTCGACGATCACGGCCACGCCACCCGGCCCATACCCTTCGTAGCGCACGGCTTCGTAGTTTTCGGCGTCGCCCATCGAGGCCTTGTTGATGGCGCGCTGGATGTTGTCCTTGGGCATCGACACCGCCTTGGCGTTCTGGATCGCCAGCCGCAAACGCGGGTTCATCGATGGATCCGGCGTTCCGCTCTTGGCGGCGACGGTGATTTCGCGCGCCAGCTTGGAAAACATTTTCGACCGCACCGCGTCCTGACGACCCTTGCGGTGCATGATGTTCTTGAACTGTGAATGGCCAGCCATGGCACCCCTGTCGTGTTCGGCTAGAGCGTCTTGCCGCGAGATGCGTCATCTCGCCTTTGCAAAAGGCTCGAATTCAATTTCAGAGCGTCCCGATGCGTCCGGGTGAACGTACGGCGCTCTGTGTCGGAATGGCCGGCTTATAGATAAATCGGCTCAATTCGTCCAGCCGCGCCGCGTTGCCAGGCACTCGGCATGCGGCGGCCCGGCAAGCAGGTTTCGCCCGGCCTTTGTCCTACCCTTCGAGATCGGAGGCCTACCCTTCCAGATCGGACATCAGCCGGTCGATGATACTGAGCGCATGGCCGTCATACTGGCTGATCAAGCGGTCGTGAATCTGCTTGATCGGCAACGCATTGAGATGTTTCCAGCGCTCGCGTCCGTCGCGGCGCGCGACGTTCAGGTCCGCCTCCTCCGGGGGCATTAGCCTCGCCCCGCGCCGATCGGTCTCAGTGCCGGTCGCCGGTTTTCGCTTTCTTGCGCCGCCGCGCCAGCATGTTGAGCCCCTCGACCAGCGCCGAAAAACCCATCGCCGCGTAGATGTAGCCCTTGGGCACATGATAGCCCATGCCGTCGGCGATCAGCGTCATGCCGATCATCAGCAGGAAGCCCAGCGCCAGCATGACGATGCTCGGATTCTTGGCGATGAAGTCCGCCAGCGGTCCGGCCGCCAGCATCATCACGGTCACGGCCGCGATGACCGCGATATACATGATGGCGATCTCGTCGGTCATGCCGACGGCGGTGATGATGGAATCGATGGAGAAGACGAGGTCGAGCAGCAGGATCTGGAAGATCGCGCCGGCAAGCGAGATCTTAAGCGTTTCGCCCAGCATCGTGTCCTGATGATCGTCGGGATCGACCGTGTGGTGGATCTCCTTGGTCGCCTTCCACACCAGGAACAGACCGCCGGCGATCAGGATCAGGTCGCGCCAGGAGAAGCCGTGGCCGAACGCCGTGAAGACCGGCGTCGTCAGTTGGACGATGATGGAAATGGTGGCGAGCAGCACCAGGCGCATGACCAGCGCCGCCGAGATGCCAAGACGCCGCGCGCGTGCCCTCTGCTCCACGGGCAGCTTGTTGGTCAGGATCGAGATGAAGATCAGATTGTCGATGCCGAGCACGATCTCGAGCACCACCAGCGTCAGCAGCGCGACCCAGGCGGTCGGGTCGGAAACGAATTGAAAATGCGGCGCCAGGAATTCGATAAGCTGCATGGAGGTCGTCCCCTACGATCTAGAGCAGTGTCGCCGGCAATTAGGTACTGCGAACCCCTATATCAATGTCACGCCCAGAAGGACGGAGCCGTTTCTTCAAGCCTTGGCCCGCGACGAAACGGCGCGATCTTCTCGGTGAGCCCCGTGCGGTCGGAAATATCGACGCCGACGCCGCACAATGTCGCCGGTCCCGTCGCTGCCTCGAAACGCCCTTTCGGCACTTTCGACAGGAACCGGTTGAGCGGTTCTTCCTTGTCCATGCCGAGCGATGAATCATAGTCACCGCACATGCCGGCATCCGACAGGTAGCCGGTACCGCCATTGAGGATCTGATGGTCGGCGGTGGGCTGGTGCGTGTGGGTGCCGACGACGAGACTGGCGCGTCCATCGACGAAATGCGCGAAGCACATTTTTTCCGAGGTTGCCTCGGCATGGAAGTCGATCACCACCGCATCCGCCTGCTCGCCGAGCGGACAGGCGGCAAGCTCGCGTTCGCCGGCCTGAAACGGGTCGTCGAGTTCCGGGTGCATGAACACCCGGCCCATAATGTTGGCGACCAGCACGCGCGCGCCGTTTTTGGCGATGTAGACACCGGAGCCGCGCCCCGGAGTGCCTCTGGGGAAATTGGAAGGCCGCAGGAACCGCTGCTCGCGCGGCGCGAAGGCCAGCGCGTCGCGCTGGTCCCAGACATGGTTGCCGGTGGTCACGACATCGCAGCCCGCCGCGATCGTCTCACGCAAGATCTCTTCGGTGATGCC
Organism: Mesorhizobium sp. LNHC209A00; assembly: GCF_000502915.1. Classification (NCBI taxonomy): domain Bacteria; kingdom Pseudomonadati; phylum Pseudomonadota; class Alphaproteobacteria; order Hyphomicrobiales; family Phyllobacteriaceae; genus Mesorhizobium; species Mesorhizobium sp. LNHC209A00. Next base: position 238,711 of record NZ_AYWT01000005.1, on the reverse strand, counting down.
GAAGCCGCCAGCCGCGTTCTCGCCGTTGACGATGACGAAATCGAGTTTGAAGTCGGAGATCAGGCCAGGCAGTTGTTCCCACACCGCGGTGCGCCCTGTCTTGCCGACCATGTCCCCGAGGAAAAGAAGTCGCATCTATGCGTGATCCCGAAAAGTTGCATGACTTTTCGGCAAAGATCATGCGTTTCAAAGAACTATCTACAATTTTGGCGCAAAGCGGCGCAACCCGCTCTCGGTGAGTATTTCCGGGATGACCACGTCATGGGGTTCGTCTGGAACTTGCGAAACTTCTTGGCAGTCGAAGGCGATGCCGATGAGCCGGGGCGCGAACCCCTTGTCGACGAGCTTGCCGATCGCCCGATCGTAATAGCCGGCGCCATAGCCGATGCGGTGACCGCGCGCGTCGAAGGCGGCGAGCGGCACCAGCATGACTGCGGGATCGAGTACCTCGGCCTCCGCGTGGGGCCCGACCGTGCCAAAGCCCATATCCACCATCGGCGCGCCGCGCACCAGTTCGCGAAAGACGATGGTGGTCTTGTCGAGAATGGCCGGCAGGCAGAGCCGTGCGCCCTTCTCTCGCAAGGCGAACATCAGCGGCCTGACGTCGACCTCCGAGCGCATCGGCCAGAAGCCGGAGACGATCTGACCGGGCCCGATCTCCAGATGGTCGCGCGCCGTCTCCGCCATTTCGAGCGCAGCCTCCACCCGCCAGAATGCATCGAGGCCGTCGCGGCGGGCGAGTGCCTCGAGACGCAGCTTTTTTTTCAGGTCTTTGGGAGAGGTCATGCGGCCAACGTAGAAAAAGTCAAAGTTTTGCGGGCCTCAAGTGGGACGTTCCCACCGCAACATCCACCAAGATGCGTGGGACGCCTTGCGATAAGTGACGATCCACACAACCGGTGGAGAGAGCGATCCCGGGAACCTACAAAGTAGGTGGGCGCCGTGTGAGAAAACCCACGGGTCTTCCCAGGGACAGCTCCCTAAGGATCGTTAAGGCCCCGGGGAAAATGTTCTCCTGCCGGGAAGCACAGACCGTCCTCCCCAATATAGGCCGCTGGTGGCTCAAGCGCCAGAGAATTGGCCCGTCCCGCTGGCTTTATTCACGACGTGCCCCTGCCACCAGACCAGCGCCGGCACCGCCAGCAGTTCGATACAGAGACCGGCGACGTGCCCCAGCGATGGCGCGCCGACCAACAGCAGCGAGACAAGCCGTGCCAGGCCACCGGCAAACGTGCAGGCGGCAAGCAGCCGGAACCGTTCCGTCTTGGTCTCGATGCTGGGAATGCAACTGCAAGGCCAATGGCCAGGAAAACCCGGACAGGAAGCGGAAATGACCGTCGAGATCGACAGGCCATGGTGCGGCGACATGCAAGAATTCCGGACCGGACACGATACCTTCCACGCCCACCAGAACCGGCGTTGCCGCCAACACGCCAACGACGACCTGGAGCGCCGCCTTGCCTGACATCTTTTCGTTCATGCTCCCCGCCCCTCGGCCTGCCGAGCGGCCGTGCGCAGCAACGGGAATTTTTCGTCTGGGGTTTCAAGCCATTCGTCGCATCCGGCGCAACCCTTGCACAGCCGCGGCGGCATCCTTACGGTCGCGTCAACCAACCAAGGAGCAAAAATGCGTTTCGAAGGCACGGCGGCCTATGTCGCCGACAAGGATCTGATGGTGGCGGTCAACGCGGCGATCGCACTGGAGCGGCCCTTGCTGGTCAAGGGCGAGCCCGGCACCGGCAAGACGGAACTCGCCCGCCAAGTGGCGGCGGCACTCGGCCTCGACCTGATCGAGTGGCACGTCAAATCGACGACGCGAGCGCAGCAAGGCCTCTATGAATACGATGCGGTGTCGCGGCTGCGCGACAGCCAGCTTGGCGATGTCAGGTTCAACGACATCAAGAACTACATCAAGCGCGGCAAGCTTTGGGAGGCATTCGCGGCTGACAAGAAGGTCGTGCTCCTGATCGACGAGATCGACAAGGCCGACATCGAATTCCCCAACGACCTGCTGCAGGAACTCGATCGGATGGAGTTCTTCGTCTACGAGACCGGCGAGACCATTCACGCCTCCGTTCGCCCGATCGTCATCATCACCTCAAACAACGAGAAGGAGTTGCCGGACGCTTTCCTGCGCCGCTGCTTCTTCCACTACATCCGCTTTCCCGACGTCGACACGCTGCACAGAATCGTCGACGTGCACTATCCCGGCATCAAGCAGAACCTTGTGCGCGCGGCCCTCACCCAGTTCTATGAAATCCGCGACGTGCCAGGCTTGAAGAAGAAGCCGTCGACCTCCGAGGCGCTCGACTGGATCCGCCTGCTGGTCGCCGACGACATCGCGCCGGAGGATTTGCGCGCCGACCCGAAGAACGCATTGCCCAAACTGCATGGCGCCCTGTTGAAGAACGAGCAGGACGTGCATCTATTCGAGCGGCTGGCCTTCATGGCGAGAAGACAATAGGCAGAAGCAGCGCTTTCCCCGGCTGTGGACCGTTGCCGCGGGCCGAAGAGAAGGTCAGTTTCGGCCAGAACCCTTCGGAGGAGATAAAATGTCTGAGATCGTTGTCCGCCCCCTCGCGCAATCCGACCACGCCGACTGGCACCGCCTGTGGACCGATTATCTAACCTTTTACGAAACCAAGCTGCCGGAAGAGGTCTATGCCATCACCTGGAAACGATTGTTCACCGAAGGCGAGTTCGAGCCGAAGGGTTTTATCGCCACATCGGGCGGCAAGGCCGTCGGCCTCACCCATTATCTCTACCACCGCTCCGGCTGGTCGGAGAAAAACAACTGCTACCTGCAGGATCTGTTCGCCGATCCGGATGTGCGCGGCAAAGGCATCGGCGCTGCCCTTATCGAGGCGGTGAAACAGGAGGCCGCCAAGATCGGCGTGAAGAACGTCTACTGGATGACGCACGAAACCAATGCCACCGCCCGCAAGCTCTACGACCACGTCGCGCGCAGGACGGGCTTTATCGAGTATGATTTGCTGTAACCGGCCATGTTCATCCCCTTCTTCCTCGAGCTGAAAGCTGCCCGTGTTCCCGTTTCGCTCAGGGAATATCTGTCGCTGCTGGAGGGGCTGGACGCCGGGCTGGTCGATTACGACGTCGAGGGTTTTTACTATCTTGCCCGCGCCGCACTGGTTAAGGACGAGCGCCATATCGACCGCTTCGACCAGGTCTTTGCGCATGTCTTCAAGGGCGTCGAGGCGCTGGGCGGACCGGATGCGGTCGACGTCGCCAATATTCCCGAGGAATGGCTGCGCCGGCTGGCCGAAAAGCACCTGACCGAGGAAGAGAAAAAACTGGTCGTGGCGCTGGGCGGTTTCGACAGGCTGATGGAGACGCTGAAGCAGCGGCTCGAGGAACAGAAGGGCCGCCACCAGGGCGGTTCGAAATGGATCGGCACCGGCGGCACCTCCCCCCTCGGCGCCTATGGCTACAACCCCGAAGGCGTGCGCATCGGCCAGCACGAAAGCCGCAACCGTCGCGTGGTGAAAGTCTGGGACAAGCGCGAGTTCCGGAATTTCGACGATGCCGTCGAACTCGGCACCCGCAACATCAAAGTCGCGCTGAAGCGCTTGCGCCGCTGGGTGCGTGAGGGCGCGGAGGAAGAATTCGACCTGCCCGGCACCATCCACGCCACCGCCGAGCACGGCTATCTCGACGTCAAAACCAGGCCCGAGCGCCGCAATGCGGTGAAGCTCCTGATGTTCTTCGATGTCGGCGGCTCGATGGACGACCATATCAAAAGCGTCGAGGAGCTGTTTTCGGCCGCTCGCGCCGAATTCCGCCAGCTCGAATATTTCTACTTTCACAACTGCCTCTACGAAGGCGTGTGGAAGGACAATCGTCGCCGCCATGCCGAGACGATTTCAACCTTCGACCTCATCCACAAATATGGCCCCGACTATAACGTCATCGTCGTCGGCGATGCCTCGATGAGCCCATACGAGATCGCCCACCCCGGCGGCTCGGTGGAACACTGGAACCCCGAGGCCGGAGCCGTCTGGCTCGGCCGGCTGCTGCGGCAATGGCCGAACGCGGTGTGGCTTAACCCCGAGAGCGAAAAGAACTGGGGCTTTACCCATTCGATCGCGATGATCCGTGACATCTTCGGCGGCCGCATGTTCCCACTGACACTGACCGGATTGGAAGGCGCCACCAGGCAATTGTCGCGCAAACATTGAAAGTCCGAAGCGCTCGGGACTGCGCAGGTCTGTAACAAACCCCTATCTTGTCGCGAATATCCGGTTGCAACCAAGAACGAGCCGCCAAGGCTGAGGAGATGAAATGGACACCCATACCTACCCCGTCACCCGCACCGACGCCGAATGGCGCGCCCGGCTGACGCCGGAGCAATACGCCGTCATGCGCAACCATGGCACCGAGCGGCCGGGAAGCTGCGCCCTGCTGTACGAGAAGCGCGCCGGTACTTTTTCCTGCGTCGGCTGCGACCAGCCCTTGTTCCAATCCACGCTGAAATTCGAGAGCGGCACCGGCTGGCCGAGCTTCAACGATCCCGTGCCGGGCTCCGTCGAGAACACCGTCGACCGCAGCTACGGCATGGTCCGCACCGAATGCCATTGTGCCCGTTGCGGCAGCCATCTCGGCCATGTCTTCGAGGACGGCCCGCCGCCGACCGGTCTGCGTTACTGCATCAATGGCGTGGCGCTGAAATTCGAGCCGGCCGTCTGAACAAGGCGTCATGAATGTTTGCCAAGGGCGGCTCCGGCCGCCCTTTTTTTCGTAAGGGCGGATTCGTCAGACGACGATCGTGGCGATCAGCCAGAGCGCTGATCCCAGCATGAAAAGCGAAGCCTTGGCGCCACCTGCCTTGTCAGCCGTGCGCCAGACCGCCAAAGCCAGGAAGATGCTGTAGGCCACCGGTGCGAAATGCACCGCAAGGACAAGGCCGAGCGGCATCTTCAGTCCAAGCAGGATCAGCGCCGCGGCAGACGACGCAATATTGATCGCGGTTCCGACAAGCATCAGGTCGCGCCAGAACAGCCGGTCGATCGGCACCTCGCCAAGCCAACGCGAGCGGAAGAAATCCGCGATCACTTACCCCTGCCTCAGCACTTCGGTCACGGCGCACTCGACCCGCGAGCATTCCGTCACCAGCCAGTCGGTCATGGCAGGCCAGTTGTCCTCGGCAAAGCAGTTGACGCGCCACATCGAATTGATGCCAAGGCCTTCGCAGCTTTGTTCCGGCCGAAGCTTCAGCCTGTCTTCGATCGCCGGCCGGAACGGCTCCAGCCGCGACCAGCTTTGCGTGGCGCCGAACTTCTCGTTGCGGCCGAAGAAGACGCCGACATGGTTCTGCGCCGGCGCGACATACATGGAAAGCACCAGTGCGAAGTCGGGCAGCCCGCGCTGCCAGAACCAGGGCCCGCGCCGCGCTAGCCGGGCTCTTTCTTCCGGATGCCGTTCGGCAAACAGCGACCAGAAGCCGCGATGGCGGAATTCCAAGGCGCGGCGGCCGCCGAAGTCGAATTCGCTCATGGTTCGAACCGTATCTCCGGCAACCGCGTCGGGCACCGGCCGGTTAGTCTTACACCATGCCGAGGGCGGCCATGTACAGATCGAGGATGGCGTCCTCCTCCTGGCGCTCGGCCTGGTCCTTCTTGCGCAGACGGATGATGGTGCGGATTGCCTTGGTGTCGAAGCCGGTACCCTTGGCTTCGGCGAAGACTTCCTTGATGTCGTCGGAAATCGTCTTCTTTTCTTCCTCGAGCCGCTCAATGCGCTCGATCAAGGCACGCAGCTGGCCGGCGGCAACAGTCTGGCTGGTCTCGGTGATATCGTCGGCCATGTTTTTCTCCAAATCGGTTCCGCGCCGCGACTCGGGGAACGTGCCGCGGCGAATTTCAGCGGTTCGATGCCCGACCGGGGCCGGCGGGTCAAGCCGTTATCGAACAGCTCGCCAAGGCCTGCCGCCAAGCCGACGCCTGCCCGTTCCTTGCGAGCTCTCAGTTGAACGCGATCAGGAGATCCTTCGCATCGATCTGGTCGCCGGCCTTCACCAGCACCTCGGCGACCGTCCCGTCGCGCTCGGCGTGCAACGCCGTCTCCATCTTCATCGCTTCGATGGAGAGCAGCACGTCGCCAGCCTTGACGGCCTGGCCGGCGGCGACCGAAAGTGCGGAGACCACACCCGGCATCGGCGCCCCGACATGCGCCTCGTTGCCGGGCTCCGCCTTGCGGCGCGCCTTGGCCGCTGACGCACCATGCGCGCGGTCGGGCACCTTCACGCGCCGGGGCTGGCCGTTGAGCTCGAAGAACACCGTGACCATGCCCTTGTCGTCGACATCGCCGAACGCCTGGCAGCGCACGACCAAGGTCTTGCCCCTTTCGATATCGACGAAGATCTCGTCTTCCGATCTCATGCCGTAGAAATAGGTCGGCGTCGGCAGAACGCTGACCGGGCCGTAGGTTTCCTGCGCGGCGACGAAGTCGGAAAACACCTTCGGATACATCAGCCACGAGGCGAACTCGTATTCCGACAGCTTGCGCTCGAGCTTGTCCTCGATCTCCTTGCGGCTCTTCTCGAGGTCAGCCGGCTTGAGCAATGAGCCGGGGCGCGCCGTGATCGGCTTGTCGCCCTTGAGCGCCTTCTTCTGCAGCGCCTGCGGCCAGCCGCCCGGGGACTGGCCAAGATCGCCGCGCAGCATCGAAACGACGGAGTCCGGGAAGGCGATGTCGCGGCCCGGGTTCTCGACGTCGGCGACTGTCAGGTCCTGGCTCACCATCATCAGCGCCATGTCGCCCACGACCTTGGAGGACGGCGTCACCTTGACGATGTCACCGAACATCAGGTTGACGTCGTGATAGGTCTGCGCCACTTCGTGCCAGCGTGTCTCGAGCCCCAGCGAACGCGCCTGTTCCTTCAAATTGGTGAACTGCCCGCCCGGCATTTCGTGCAGGTAGACCTCGGAAGCCGGGCCCTTCAGGTCGCTCTCGAAAGCAGCGTACTGATTGCGAACGGCTTCCCAGTAGAATGAGATCTTGCGGATCCATTGCGGGTCGAGGCCCGGATCGCGCTCGGTGCCCTTCAGCGCTTCGACAATCGAACCTAGGCAAGGCTGCGACGTATTGCCGGAGAAGGCGTCCATCGCCGCGTCGATGGCGTCGACGCCGCTCTCCACCGCCGCCAGCACGGTTGCCGCCGACAGGCCCGACGTGTCGTGGGTATGAAAATGGATCGGCAGGTCGGTCGCCTCGCGCAGCGCCTTGAACAGCACACGGGCAGCACTCGGCTTCAACAGGCCGGCCATGTCCTTGACCGCGATGATATGGGCGCCGGCGGCCTGCAATTCCCTGGCGAGCCCCACATAATATTTCAGGTCGTACTTAGCCCTCGCCGGATCGAGAATGTCACCGGTATAGCACATCGCCGCTTCGATCAGCTTGCCCTCGGCGCCGACCGCATCCATGGCGACGCGCATGTTCTCGACCCAGTTCAGGCAGTCGAAGACGCGGAACAAGTCGACGCCGCCCGACGCCGCCTGCTTGACGAAATGCTGTACGACATTGTCGGGATAATTGGTGTAGCCGACGCCGTTGGCGCCGCGCAGCAACATCTGCAGCAACAGGTTGGGGGCAGCCTCCCGCACCAGCGACAACCGCTCCCATGGATCCTCGGTGAGGAAGCGCATGGCGACGTCGAAAGTGGCGCCGCCCCAGCATTCGAGCGACAGCAACTGCGGCAAGGCGCGCGCATAGGTGCCGGCGATGCCGGCAATGTCGTGCGTGCGCACGCGAGTGGCCAGCAGCGACTGGTGGCCGTCGCGCATCGTCGTGTCGGTGACCAGCACTTCCTTCTGCTCGCGCATCCAGGCGGCGAACTTTTCCGGCCCGAGCACGTCGAGCTTCTGCTTGCTGCCGCTTGGCACATTGCCGTTGAGATAGGGCACCACGGGCGCCGCCGCGTCGGCCTTTGGCGTCGGCCGCCCGCGCGTTTCGGGATGGCCGTTGACGCTGACGTCGGCCAGGTAGTTGAGCAGCTTGGTGGCGCGGTCCTGGCGCTTGACCTGCTGGAACAGCTCCGGCGTCGTGTCGATGAACCTGGTCGTATAAGAATTGTCGGCGAAGTTCGGGTGATTGATGATCGCTTCGAGGAAGGTGAGGTTGGTGGCGACGCCGCGGATGCGGAACTCGCGCAGAGCCCGGTTCATGCGGGCGATCGTCTCGGCCGGCGTCGGCGCCCAGGCCGTGACCTTCTCCAGCAGCGGATCGTAGAAGCGGGTGATGACCGCGCCGGAATAGGCCGTGCCGCCATCGAGGCGGATGCCGAAGCCGGTGGCGCCGCGATAGGCGGTGATGCGGCCGTAGTCCGGAATGAAATTGTGTTCGGGATCTTCCGTGGTGATGCGGCACTGCAAGGCATGGCCGTTCAGCCGGATATCCCTCTGCGCCGGCACACCCGATTCCGGCGTGCCGATGGCGAAACCGTCGAGGATGTGGATCTGCGCCTTCACGATGTCGATGCCGGTCACCATCTCGGTGACGGTGTGCTCGACCTGGATGCGCGGATTGACCTCGATGAAGTAGAACTTGCCGGTATCGGCGTCCTGCAGGAATTCGACCGTGCCGGCGCCGATATAGCTGGTCTCGCGCGCGATCTTCAGCGCGTGGCCGCAAAGCTCCTGGCGCAGCTCCTCGCTGAGATATGGCGCCGGCGCGCGCTCGACGACCTTCTGGTTGCGGCGCTGGATCGAGCAGTCGCGCTCGAACAGGTGGACTGCATTGCCGTGCGTGTCGCCAAGCACCTGCACCTCGACATGGCGGGCGCGCTCGATCAGCTTTTCGAGATAGACCTCGTCCTTGCCGAAGGCGGCCTTCGCCTCGCGCTTGCCTTCCATGACCTCGCGGGCGAGGTCGGCCTCGGAGCGGATGGCGCGCATGCCGCGGCCACCGCCACCCCACGAGGCTTTCAGCATGACCGGATAACCGACCGTCTTGGCGAGTTCCTTGACCGCCTCCATGTCGTCCGGCAACGGATCGGTCGCCGGCACCACGGGCACGCCGACCTCGATGGCGAGATTGCGCGCGGCGACCTTGTTGCCCAGCCGGCGCATCGTGTCGGGCTTCGGGCCGATGAAGGTGATGCCCGCTTGCGCGCAGGCTTCGGCGAATTCGGGACTTTCCGACAGCAGCCCGTAGCCGGGGTGGATGGCATCGGCGCCCGAAAGTCTGGCGACGCGGATCACCTCCTCGATAGACAGATAGCTCTCTATCGGCCCCATGTCCTTGCCGAGATGCGGGCCGCGCCCGACCTGATAGCTCTCATCGGCCTTGAAGCGGTGCAGCGAGTATTTGTCTTCCTCGGCCCAGATCGCCACGGTTTTGAGGCCCAACTCGTTGGCCGCGCGAAAGACGCGGATGGCGATTTCGGACCGGTTGGCGACGAGTATCTTCGTGATGGCCAAGGACTGGGCTCCAGCAGCGGAAGGAAGAGGAAATCGGGGCAATGATTAGCGGGAAAATGCTGCAGTGCAAACAAAATCGACGCTCATTTAAACCGATTTAGATCGATTATCCGGCCAACACTCGCACGCATCAGTTCGTACGGGCGGAACAATGGCGACAATTTCGATCCTGGATGCGATCTTCCTGGCTAAGGAAGGCTCGCCCACGACGCAACCCGGCTGCCGGCGCGCATCAAAGAAAATGCCCGGCGCGAGGCGCCGGGCATCGTTGGTTTCGTATCCGAATGAATTACGACTTCGGGAACCAGGAATACTTCCCGTCGTCCTTCTTCTTCCATTCGTACATGATGTAGCCTGGCAGTTTCGGATCGCCCTTGGCGTCATAGGCGAGATCGCCCAGAACGGTCGGGAACGGTCCGCTTTCATGCATCGCCTTGGCGACTGCCTGCGGATCGTTCGTCTTGGCGGCAGCGGCCGCCTCGGCGACCACCTGCACGGCGGCATAGGCGTAGAGCGTGTAGGCTTCCGGCTCGAAACCCTGCGCGCGGAACTTCTCGACGAGTTCCTTATTGGCCGGGATCAGGCGCGGGTCGGGGCCGAACGTGTTGAGCGTGCCGGCGACGGCGTCGCCCGCGATGGCGGCGAGTTCGTCAGTCACGATGCCGTCACCCGACATCATCGGGGCCTTGAGGCCCTGGTCCGCCGATTGACGGATGATCAGGCCGGCTTCGGTGTGCAGACCTCCCCAGTAGATCAACGTGACGCCGGCTTCCTTCATCTTGGCGATCAGCGCCGAGAAGTCCTTGTCGCCGACATTGACGCCTTCATACATCACTTCCTTGACGCCCGCGGCGTTCATCGCCTTCTTGGTTTCGTCCGCGAGGCCCTGGCCATAAGGGGTCTTGTCATGGATCACGGCAACCTTGGCATCCTTGAAGTTAGCCGCGATATAGGCGCCGGCGATGCTGCCTTGCTGGTCGTCGCGTCCGCAGGTACGGAACACATTCCACAGGCCGCGCTCTGTGAACTTCGGGTTGGTTGCGGCCGGGGTGATTTCGACGATATTGTTTTCCGCGTAGACCTCGGAGGCCGGGATCGACACGCCGGAGTTGAAGTGGCCGATCACGAACTTGACGCCGTCGCCGACGAACTTGTTGGCGACCGAGATGCCCTGCTTCGGATCAGAGACGTCGTCGCCGACTTCGAGCTTGATCTGCTCGCCATTGATGCCGCCCTTGGCATTGATATCGGCGACGGCCGCTTCGGCGCCCTTCTGCAGCTGTGCGCCGAAGGCAGCGTTCGGGCCGGTGATCGGGCCGGCAACGCCGAACATTACATCAGCCCACGCGTTGCCGCCGAACGCGACTAGCGCGGTCAGGGCCACGGCGGACAAGAGTGACTTTTTCATTTAAACGCTCCCATTAACGGAGTGGGCGTGGATGAAGCTTTCATGCGATGCCCACCCTTATCGCAGAAAGCATAGTTTGCCGATTTTCAGGCACTTGTCACGCCGATTCATCCCTGACGCGGCGTTAATGATGAACGTCAACCTTTCGATTTCCAGCTCAAGATTGAAGCTCTTTCGTAGAGCCAATTATACTGTGTGACCATCTGGTTGGTTCGTGTGTATTGATAGCCGACGAAGCCTAGTATCATCAGCACGACGGTGTCGACGATATAGTAATGCAGCGAGAACATCGTGCCGTCGAACAGCGCGTGATGGATGAAGCGGATGCCGATGCCGAGCCCGAGCAAATAGGCAAACAGCTGGATGAAGCTGCGCCAAGTCTGGGCACTGGCCTTGCCGGTCATCCATGCCGCCCATCCGCCGAGCAGGCAAGTGACGAAGAAGAACTGCCAGATCGACGGTTCCTCGTAGAGAATGCCTTGCATGGGAAGTCTCCTGAACTCAGTGATGTCCGCCTTCGAGATAGGCGGCGCGCACTTCCGGATTGGCGAGCAGCTCCTTGCCGGTGCCGCTCATCGTCACATTGCCGTTGACCATGACATAGCCGCGCGTGGCGAGCTTGAGCGCGCCGAACGCGTTCTGCTCGACCAGGAACACGGTCAGCCCTTGGGTGCGGTTCAACTCGCGGATGGCATCGAAGATCTGCTTGACGATCAGCGGCGCCAGACCCAGCGACGGCTCGTCGAGCAGAAGCAGTTTCGGCCGCGCCATCAGTGCGCGTCCGATCGACAGCATCTGCTGTTCGCCGCCCGACAGCGTACCACCACGCTGGGCGATGCGCTCCTTCAGCCTAGGGAATAGCGTGAACACCTTCTCGACGTCCTCGCCATAATATTTGAGGTTGTCGAGGCTGGCGCCCATCTGCAGGTTTTCCATCACCGTCATGCGCGGAAAGATGCGCCGGCCCTCGGGTGACTGGGCAATGCGCATGCGCGCGATTTCGTGTGTCGGCAACTGGGTGATATCGGTCCCGTTGAAAGTGATGGTGCCCGTCCGGGCGCGTGGAGCCCCGAAGATGGTCATCATCAGCGTCGACTTGCCGGCGCCGTTGGCGCCGATCAGCGCCACGATCTCACCTTGCTTGACGCTGACATTGACGCCGTTCAGCGCACGGATGTTGCCGTAATAGGTCTCCACGCCCTTGATATCGAGCAGCGTTGTCGTGGCCATCACTTGCCCCCTCCACGCTTGCCCTGAACGGGCTTGGCTGTGCTCGCCTTGGCTTTGCCGGAAACATGACTGGTCGCCACCTTGCCTGCATCGACGCGGCCTGAGAATTCCGTATCCTTGCCTTGGCCGAGCAGCTTAGCCTGCTTGACCCACTCCTCGCGCGCTATGCGTCCGTCAAAGGCGAGATAGGCCTCGACCGCTTCGACGTCCGCCTTCTTCCAGGCGCCGATCTGGTCGAAGTGGAAGATGCCGTGTTCGTTGAGCTTCTTCTCGTTGACCGTGCCGATGCCCTTGATGCGGGTCAGATTGTCGGCCTTGCCGCCACGGGGGGCAGCGAGCCGGTTCGAAACGCCTTCGGCCTTCGCGGCGGGCGCCTTGGCGGCCGTTTTCCTTGGCGCCGCTTTCTTCGCGGCGGGCCTGGCCTGTGCCGGTGTCGGGGCGACAGGCCTGCTTGCCACGCTGGCGGCGCGGGCATCGACCTGCGCTGCCTTCGAGGCGCCTTTCGACACGGTTACGCGTTCGCCTTGGCTATGGCCGACGGTGTCGCTCACCGGTCCGGCCAGATACGAGGATGATGTCCCCGGGCCATGCGCGGAGTCGGGACCGATGTCGAGCTGTTCGATGACGTCCTCGTCGCCGACTTCGGTAAGTACGGTCTCGACTTCCTCGTCGTCGACGCCAAGATAGGCAGCGATGACACGCGGGTCGGTGCGCACCGACTGCGGATTGCCGTCGGAGATCTTGCGGCCATATTCCAGCACCACGACATGGTCGGAGATCTGCATGACCACCGACATGTCGTGCTCGATCAGGAGGATCGAGGTGCCTGTCGTGTGCTTGATCCCCATCAGCAGTTCGTTGAGAGCCGCCGATTCCTTCGGGTTGAGACCGGCCGCGGGTTCGTCGAGGCACAGAAGCTCGGGACCGGTGCACATGGCGCGCGCGATCTCGAGCCGCCGCTGTGCGCCGTAGGGCAGGTCGCCGGCCGGATCGTCGGCTCGATCGACGAGATCGGCCTTTTCCAGCCAGTGCTTGGCAAGCTCCACCGATTCGGCCGAGGCCTTGCGGTAGCCGCTGAAACCGAACAGGCCCAGGATCGTATACCCGGATGCCTTCATCAGCTTGTTGTGCTGGGCGACGAGCAGGTTCTCCAGCAGCGTCATGCCCGAGAACAGGCGGATGTTCTGGAAGGTGCGCGCCACCTTGGCGCGCGCCGGGATCTCATGGTTGGGCAGCCGTTCCAGCAGGTAGCTGGAGCCATCGGCCCGGTTGAGCGTGATCATGCCTTCCGACGGCTTGTAGAAGCCGGTGATGCAATTGAACACGGTGGTCTTGCCGGCGCCGTTGGGGCCGATCAGCGCGGTGATTTCGCCGCGCCTGGCGGTGAAGGACAGGTCGCCGATGGCGACCAGGCCGCCGAACTTCATCGACAGATGATCGACCTGCAGGATGGAGTCGTTCATTTGTGCGTTCGCATTCATCAGCCGTGACCCTCCTTGGTGAAGGAGCTTGAGACAGCCCTGCGCTCCTTGAGGAAGGCTGTCGGTTCACGACTGCCGACAAAGCCGCGCGGCTTCCACAGCATGACGATGACCATGGCCATGCCAAACAGGAGCATGCGGTAGAGTTCGGGGGTGAAATCTTGCCCGAAGACCTGCTTGAGGAAGTCGAGCTCGCGCAGCGCCTCGGTGCCGCCGATCATCACCATGGCGGCGACGGCGATGCCGACCAGCGACCCCATGCCGCCAAGGACGACGATGGCCAGGATGATGGCCGATTCCAGGAAGACGAAGGATTCCGGGCTGACGAAACCCTGCCGCGCGGCGAAGAACGCCCCGGCAAAACCGCCGAACATGGCACCCGTGGCAAACGCCGTCAGCTTGGTCGTGGTGGTGTTGATGCCGAGCGAGCGGCAGGCGATCTCGTCCTCGCGCAGCGCTTCCCAGGCGCGCCCCACGGGCATGCGCCTCAGCCTGATGGTGACGAAGGCGGTGAGCATGCAAAGCGCCAGGATCAGGTAATAGAGGAAGATCTTGTAGTAGGCGCTCGAGGTCGCGAGGTGCAGGACCTTGGCGATGTAGTTGGGGTCCGAGACGTTGAAGGTCATCAGGCCGAAAAAGGTGACCTTCGGAATGCCGGAGATACCGGCCGAACCGTTGGTCACATCGCGCCAGTTGATCAGCACCAGGCGGATGATCTCACCGAAGGCAAGGGTAACGATCGCCAGGTAGTCGCCGCGCAGGCGCAGCACCGGAAAGCCGAGCAGCACGCCCCAGAAGGCGGCCATGGCGCCAGCCGCCGGAAGCAGTATCCAGAACGACAGGCCGTAGGTTGTGCCAAGCAGCGCATAGGCATAGGCGCCGACGGCGTAGAAGGCGACGTAGCCGAGATCAAGCAGGCCGGCGAGGCCTACGACGATGTTCAGCCCCCAGGCCAGCATCACGTAGATCAGGATCTGGATGCCGAAATTGTCGACCCATTTCAGCGAGCCCTGCAGTCCGGTGGCGACCGACCACGACATCAGCGACAGCACGACGACGACAAGGATCGGATAGAGCACCAGCGCGGCAATGCCGAGCTTGGTGAAGTTGGCGTGGATGAAGCCGCGGAAATAGTAGATCACACAGGCCAGCGCATAGATGATTGCGAGCGCGCGCAGGAACTGCAGGTAGCCGGCCGCCTCTGCTCCGACCCATCCGGCAAGCGAGCCGTTGAACACGAACAGCAGCACCACCGCGATGATCGCCACGACAAACGCCGGCAACAGGAAGAAGCGCGACGCCGCGCTGGCCGGCAACAGGCCGGTGGCGACATCGGCGATCTTCTGGTTGGCCATGAAGGGCTGACCATAGGCGACATAAAGGAAACGCCCGACAGCCGTGGCGATCACCACGGCGGCCAAGAGCCCCCAGCGCTTCACCAAGACCAGTTCGTTGGAGATGTTCTGGTCGGTCTTGAGGCCGATGAACAGCACGAACAGGCCAAGCGAGATGGCGCCGGCATAGAAGCCCTCGCGCAGCGCGCGCTGCATGGGGCTGGCGACAGTGTCGCGCTCTGGAGATACGGTCACGGCCATGGTCTCAGACCTTTTCGACTTCTGGCCGGCCCAATATGCCGGAAGGCAGGAAGATCAGCACGATTGCCAGGATCGAGAACGCGGCGACGTCCTTGTAGTCGATCGAGAAATAGGCCGACCACATGCTCTCGATGAAGCCGATCAGGAGGCCGCCCAGCACCGCACCTGGCAATGAACCGATGCCGCCTAGAACCGCCGCCGTGAATGCCTTGACCCCGGGGGTAAAGCCGTCCGAGAAGGCGATGACGCCGTAGTACATCAAGAACAGCGTGCCGGCGACGGCGGCAAGAGCGGCGCCCATGATGAAAGTGATCGAGATGGTGCGGTCGACGTCGATGCCCAGCAGTGCGGCCATCTTGCGGTCCTGCTCGCAGGCGCGTTGCGCCCGGCCAAGCGAGGTCTTGTTGACCAAGTACCAGAACAGCGCCAACAGCAAAGCGGTGACGATGACGATGATGATCTGCTTAAGCGACACGCTGACGCCGTTGATGTTGTAGACTTGGCTGACCATCGGCGGGATCGGCTTGTTGCGCGGGCCTTGCGTCACCTGGACGAAGTTCGACAGCGCGATCGACATGCCGATGGCGGTGATCAGCGGCGCCAGCCGGAACGAACCGCGCAGCGGCCGGTAGGCCACTTTCTCGATCGTCCAGTTGTAGAGGCTGGTGAGCAGCATCGCCACGATCATCATGACCAGCAGCGCGATGACCACGGGTACCGAATAAAACAGCGCGCCGAGGATGAGGAAGACGATCAGCGCCGAGAAAGCGCCCACCATGAAGATGTCGCCATGGGCGAAATTGATCATGCCGATAATGCCGTAGACCATCGTGTAGCCGATCGCGATCAGCCCATAGATCGATCCCAGCGTCAGCCCGTTGATAAGCTGCTGGACAAAGTACTGCATGTGTACATGGCTCCCCTGGAATGTCGCCCATGCAGACGCATTCCTTTTCGTATTTCCCCTAGTCGTAAAGTTTCGAGCCCGGATTGCAACGTGATTTTTTTGACCGCCCCGCGTGTTCGCAAGTCACGTCTTCCCGATCGCCCGTTTTCGCACCCAGCCCCTGGACTATCGCGGACCCTATCATTGGCATAACGCAATGTCTTTGACGATTGAGCCGCATCATGCGCTCGCTTTCGAAGAAATCACCGTCAAGATTAGGTGATGAGAGGAATCGTTGCGTTCCTGACACGTTTCGTTTTTCGTCACGCTCCTTTCCGCGGCGTCAGGATTCTCCTACTTGACCACGAAACCATGCGCGAACGGATCGCGGTCGTCGATGAAGATCGTGTTCAGTCCAGTCATGCGGGCCCAGCCGCCGATCGAAGGGATGATCGCCGGCTTACCGGCGACCGTGACGTCCTTTTCAACCTTGCCCTTGAACAGCGAGCCGATGATCGATTCATGGACAAACGCATCCCCCGCCTTGAGCTTGCCCTTGGCATGGAGCTGCGCCATGCGCGCCGAGGTGCCGGTGCCGCATGGAGAGCGGTCGATCGCCTTGTCGCCGTAGAAGACGGCATTGCGGGCATCGGCTCCCTCAACCGTCGGCTTGCCGGTCCACAGCATGTGCGACAACCCGGTGATCCCGGGATTCTCCGGATGCACGAAGGAATACTTCTCGTTGAGCCGCTGCCGCACCACCGGGCTCCAGGCGATGAAGTCGCCGGCGGAATAGTCGGCCATATCTCGATAGTTCGCCTGCGGCTCCACGATGGCGTAGAAATTGCCGCCATAGGCGACATCGACGGTGATCTCGCCGAGACCTGGACATTCGACCGTCAACCCTTCGGCGTGCAGGAAGGAGGGCACGTTGGTGATGCCTACTTCCTCGACATATTCGCCGACCTGCTTGTACTCGGCGATGACCAGCCCGGCCGGCGTGTCTAGCCTGAGCACACCCGGCGTCTTCGGCTTGATCAGCCCGTGCTCGATCGCCATCGTCACCGTACCGATGGTGCCGTGGCCGCACATCGGCAGGCAGCCGGACGTCTCGATGAACAGGATGGCGATGTCGCAATCCTCGCGCGTCGGCGGGTAGAGGATCGAGCCTGACATCACGTCATGGCCGCGCGGTTCGAACATCAGGCCAGTGCGGATCCAGTCGTATTCGGCCAGGAAATGCGCCCGTCGCTCCATCATGGTCGAGCCCTGCAGCAAAGGGCCGCCGCCGGCGACCAGCCGCACCGGATTGCCGCAGGTGTGGCCGTCGATGCAGAAGAAGGATTTCTTGGCCATGTGGCTCCTTGAGATCAAAACCGTTGTGGACTGAAGGGGGCCAGATCAACGGACGAAGTCTGCCCCAGAACGAATTCCCTGATCAACCGCCCGGTTGCCGCGGCCTGCGTCAGGCCGAGGTGGCCGTGGCCGAAGGCGTAGATCACCGACCGGCTTCGCGCCGCCTTGCCGACGACGGGCACCGAATCCGGCAGCGAGGGCCGGAACCCCATCCATTCGCGCCCACCCGAGGGATCGAGCCCCGGCAGGAATTCCCGCGCCTTCCGCAAGAGCGCTTTCGACCTATTGAAATTGGGCGGCCGCTCGATGCCCCCGAGTTCCACGGCACCGCCGACACGCAGGCCGGTTTCGAGCGGGGTGATGACGAAGCCATGGCCGGAAAAGATCAACAGATCGGAAGAGCACACGTCNGCGTCGTGTTGTAGCCGCGTTCGGTCTCCAGCGGAATGCGATCGCCGAGCTGCCGCGCCAGCAGGTGCGACCAGGCGCCCGCGGCAATGATTATGTGTCCGGCTTGCCTGCTCGTGCCGTCGGCCAGTGTCAGTGTCGGGCCATCCTGATCCGCCGCGATGCGGTCGATGCGGGCCATCTCGAAGCGGGCGCCCTTGGACTGCGCGTACGCCCACACCGCCTTGCCGAGNCCTTGCCGAGCAGTTTTGGATCGGCGACCGTCTTCCATCCAGGGACGAAAGTGCCTTTGACGAAGCGCGGTGACAGCCCCGGCTGCAGGTCCGCCAGGTCCTCGCCCTCGACATGGCGGAAGCCGATGCCGAAGCGCTCGCGCGCCGCCCAGCCCGACAGCGAGGCGCGGAACTCCGCCTCGCCTTCGTAAAGTTCGAGCGAACCGTCCTCGCGCAGCATCGGCCGGGTGCCTGAGCGATCGAGCAGATCCATCCATTCGGCCTCGGCAAGCTTCATCATGCCGGCCTGCGCCGTCAGGCTCGCTTCGTATTTCCCAGGCGCGCCGGCGCGCCAGAATCGGATCAGCCAGGGCAGCAGCTTCGGCAGGTAGGCGGGCGGAATGCTGAGCGGGCCGAGTGGATCGGCGAGCCATTTTGGCAGCTGCCGGATCATTCCCTTGTGCGCCAGCGGCAGCACGTCGGAGAAGGCAAAGGCGGCGGCGTTGCCGGAGCTCGTCTCCTCGCAGATGCCCGTGCGGTCGAAGACCGTGACGTCCAGTCCTGCCTCGGCAAGGAAGGCAGCAGCGCAAATGCCGATGATGCCGCCGCCGATGATGGCGATGTCTCTCCCTTCTCCTCGTTCACGGGGAGAAGGTGCCCGAAGGGCGGATGAGGAGCGCCGCCCCTCGTCTGTCGATTTGGACTTTCCTTGCACCTGGGCGCTGCCTCTCATCTGGCTGCCGTCATCTTCTCCCCGTGAACGGAGAAGAGAACCCTCTTTAGAACCGCGGCAGTGTCGGTCGCGCCGCCAGCGCATCCTTGATGATCTTCTCGACCGCTTTGCGGCGTTCGCCCGACAGCGGCATGCGCGGCATGCGCACGCGGTCATTGGTGTTGATTGCTAACACTTCGGCAAGCTTGATGTTCTGCACCAGATAGGTCGAGACATCGAGGTCGAGCAGCGGCCGGAACCAGCGGTAGATGGCGAGCGCCTCTTCGCGACGTCCCTGCTTCATCAGCTGGTAGATGGCGACGGTCTCGCGCGGGAAGGCGGTGACCAGACCGGCCACCCAGCCGATGGCACCCACGGACAGCGCCTCGAAGGCCAGATTGTCGACGCCGGTGAACAGGTCGTAGCGGCTGCCCAGGCGGTTGATGATCTCTGTCGAGCGGCGGATGTCGTCGGAGGATTCCTTGATGGCGACGAAGCGCTTGTCCGATGCCAGCTCCTCCATCTGGTCGACGCTTACATCTACGCGGTAGGCGAGCCGGTTGGAATAGATCATGACCGGCAAGTCGCCGGCTTCCGCCACCGCGCGCAGCGCCGCCACCGTCTCTTCCGCGTTGGTGTGGTAGATCGGGCTCGGCACCACCATCAGGCCATTGGCGCCTTCCTTGGCGGCGCGCTTGGCGATGCCGGCCGCCTCGCGAGTGCCAGCCTCGTTGACTGTGAGCAGCACCGGCTTCTTGCCAGCGATCTTCTGCGCGGTCTTCAGCACCTCGATCTTCTCGTCAGGTGACAGCATCGGTCCCTCGCCGAGCGAGCCGCAGACAATGATGCCATCGCAGCCGGCATCCATTTGCAGGCCGAAGCAGCGCTCCATCTCGGCGTGGTCGAGCCGATCGTCGGCGGTGAATTTGGTCGTGACGGCGGGGAAAACTCCGGTCCACATGGCTATCTCTCCATCTGATATATCAGCCGTATATCTGTTAGGAAAGCTGCTGTCAATACGGAATCTGTTATGATATATTCTAGATATATCAGGAGAGGACCTTTGATATCCATGGAAGCAAGCACCGTGTCCGAACCCGCAGCGACCAGGGCCTATCGCGTCCTCGAACACATGATCGTCACGCTCGAACTGGCCCCGGCGAGTTTTGTCACCGAGGGTTCCCTGATCGAGCGGTTGGCGCTCGGCCGCACGCCGGTGCGCGAGGCGATCCAGCGGCTGGCCTGGGAGGGATTGCTCGATGTCAGGCCCCGCGCCGGCATCGCGATCGCGCCACTGCACCCCGGCGACTGGCTGCGTGTGCTCGACGCAAGGCGTGGCGTCGAGGTGGTGCTCGCCCGTTCGGCCGCACGCTTCGTCACCCGCGAGGCCGCCGACATGTTCCACGAGGCGGCGCTCGCCATGCAGAAAGCAGTGATATCAGGCAATGTGCTCGCCTTCATCCAGGCCGACAAGGCGCTCGACGAGGCGCTGGCGCTGGCCGCCGACAACCCGTTCGCCGCCCGGTTGGCCGCCCCGCTGCAGACCCACAGTCGCCGCTTCTGGTTCCGCTACAAGGCCGACACCGGGCTGGCGGAATCCGCCGAGCACCATGTTGCATTGATCCGCTCGATCCTGGACGGCGACGAGGAAGGCGCCGCCAAGGACGCCAAGAAACTGATGGCACTGCTGCGCGGCCATGCCGAGGTCGCCGCCACGCGCTAGTTGCAAGAGCGCGAAGGCAAATCGCTCAGGCGCCCGGCAAGGCCGCCTTGAGTGTCGGGCTGTCCCAGCCTTCGCCGACCGACAGGATACAACTCTGGCCTTTCGTGTCGGACGCCAAGACCGTCCAGCTGCCTTGTTCCGAAACGAAGACCTCGAGGACCACATTGGGGTTGATCAGGCCGCGCCCGGCTTCGCTTTCGTGGAAGTTCTCGCCGAGCGCTTTCACGATATCGGCGCGTGCCGCGCATTGCCCAGCTGCATTTGCCTGGGCAGCACCCAAGCACATCGCCATCGCCGCAACGAACATTGTCGCCGTAAGACGTCGTGTCATTTGACACCTCCTTGCGCCGGACGATGCAATGCCACCGGCCCGCCGTCGGCGCCCTGGTTGTCTGCCGCGCCTCCTCCACGGCAGGATTGCAGCCCTAAGTCGCGCAATCCCCACGGGTTCCATCACATTAGCGTTTGCAAAAACAAAAGGCCTAAGTCCGGGGACTTAGGCCTCAGGTTCAATCGATCTTCTCATCCGCCTTGCAGGGAGGAAGACCAGATAAAAAAGCGTCCGGTCAATTCATCGTGGGGATAACGAACTCGGCGCCGTCCTTGATGCCGGACGGCCAGCGCGAGGTCACCGTCTTGGTCTTGGTGTAGAAGCGGAACGCGTCCGGGCCATGCTGGTTGAGATCGCCGAAGGAAGATGCCTTCCAGCCGCCGAAAGTGTAATAGGCGATCGGCACCGGGATCGGTACGTTGACGCCGACCATGCCGACCTGGACACGGCTGGCGAAGTCGCGCGCGGCGTCGCCATCGCGGGTGAAGATGGCGACGCCATTGCCCATCTCATGGTCGTTGGCGAGCTTGATGGCGTTCTCATAGGTCGGCGCGCGCACCACCGAGAGCACCGGCCCAAAGATCTCTTCTTTGTAGATGCGCATATCGGCCGTGACATTGTCGAACAGGCAACCGCCCATATAGTAGCCGTCCTCATAGCCCTGCATCTTGAAGCCGCGACCGTCGACGACAAGCTTGGCGCCTTCCTTGACACCGGTGTCGACGTAACCCTTGACGCGCTCCAGCGCCTGGGCGGTAACCAGCGGGCCGAAATCCGCTGCCGAATCCGTCGAGGGACCGACCTTCAGGCTTTCGACGCGCGGGATCAGCTTTTCCATCAGCCGGTTTGCGGTGTCGTTGCCGACCGGAACGGCCACCGAGATAGCCATGCACCGCTCGCCGGCCGAGCCGTAGCCGGCGCCGATCAGCGCGTCGACGGTCTGGTCCATGTCGGCGTCGGGCATGATGATCATGTGGTTCTTGGCGCCGCCGAAGCACTGCACGCGCTTGCCGGCCGCCGTGCCGCGCGAATAGATGTAATGCGCGATCGGCGTCGAGCCGACAAAGCCGATGGCCTTGATGTCGGGATCGTCGAGGATGGCGTCGACGACATCCTTGTCGCCGTTGACGACATTGAGGATGCCGGCCGGCAGACCGGCCTCGATGAAGAGTTCGGCAATGCGCATCGGCACGCCCGGATCACGCTCCGAAGGCTTCAGGATGAAGGCGTTGCCGCAGGCGATCGCCGGCGCGATCTTCCACAACGGGATCATCGCCGGGAAATTGAACGGCGTGATGCCGGCGACGACGCCGAGCGGCTGGCGCATCGAATAGACATCGATGCCGGGGCCGGCGCCGTCGGTGAACTCGCCCTTCATCATGTGCGGAGCGCCGATGCAGACCTCGACCACTTCCAGGCCGCGCTGGATGTCGCCCTTGGCGTCGGCGATGGTCTTGCCATGTTCGCGCGCGAGGATCTCGGCCAGTTCGTCATAGTCGCGGGCGACCAGTTCGAGAAACTTCATCAGAACGCGCACGCGGCGCTGCGGATTGGTCGCGGCCCATTGGGGCTGTGCGGCCTTGGCGTTCTCGACCGCCGCGCGCAATTCCGCCTGCGAGGCCAGCGCCACCGTGCCGCGCACCGTGCCGTCCATCGGCTGCATGACGTCCTGCTTGCGGCCGCTGGTGCCGGCGACACGCTTGCCGCCGATGAAATGACCGTAGTCGATCATGATTTCTCTCCCTGGTTTGTGATGTCGCATTGTCCGCCTTTGGCTGGCCGATGGCAACGCGAGGGAGAACGCAACCGTTGTGCGTAAAATAGATATCGATTGACGCGTGAGCATCAATTCTCGCAAATACTCGCCTGAGATCGCCATCAGGGGAAGGCCATGAACTGGGATGACGTCCGCATCTTCCTCGCCGTGGCGCGGGCCGGCCAGATCCTTGGCGCCGCCAGGCGGCTTGAGCTGAACCACGCCACCGTCTCGCGCCGCATCGCGGCCCTCGAAGACGCGTTACGCACGAAACTCTTCCGCCGGCTGACCACCGGCAGCGAACTGACCCCGGCCGGCGAGCGCTTCCTCGACATCGCCGAGCGCATGGAAGGCGACATGATCGCCGCCCGCTCGACCATATCGGGCGAAGGCGACGATGTTTCCGGAACCGTGCGCATCGGCGCACCCGACGGCTTCGGCGTCGCCTTCCTGGCCAAGCGGCTGGGCGAACTCACCGCCCAGCACCGCGAACTCACCATCCAACTCGTCCCGGTGCCGCGCTCCTTCTCCCTGTCGCGGCGCGAGGCCGACATTGCCATAACCGTCGAGCGGCCGACCGAAGGCCGGCTGGTGGCGGGGAAACTGGTCGACTACTCGCTCGGCCTGTTTGCCTCCCGCGGCTATGTCGACGCGCATGGCCTGCCCAAAACCGCCGCCGAACTTGGCCAGCACACCCTTATCGGCTATGTGCCTGACCTGATCGTCAGCCCGTCGCTCGACTACGCCGCCGAATTCAGCGCCGATTGGCGGACCAGCTTTGCCATCTCCTCCGCACTTGGCCAGGCCGAAGCCGTGCGCTCGGGCGCCGGCATCGGCATCCTGCACACCTTCGTCGCCCGCTCGATGCCGGAGATGGTGGCCGTCGATGTGGTCGCGCCCATCCGCCGCGCCTACTGGCTGGTCTATCACGAATCGGTGAGGCCGCTGCGCCGCGTCCAGATCGTCGCCGGCTTCATCACCAAGGCGGTGGAACGGGAGCGGGGGTTGTTTACCTGATTTCCCTCAAATGCCTGCGGGTTTCGCGCCCTTCAGGCAGGGTGCCGACATCACAATAACGCGGGCCTGGATCACCCACGCCGCCTTTTCCTTGCCACAAAACCGACCAGTGTGGCATCAGGCGTGCGGTCGCCGGCCATGGGACAGGTCGGGGTGGGGCATCTTTCAGAAAGCTGGCGCGGATAGACATGCGAGCCGTTCTTGCCATCCTGCCGCTGCTGTTCGTTTCCGCATGCGCCAACCCGTGGACAAAAGTGCCGGAAGCCGAATTGCCGAAACCGATCCGCTTCGCCATGGCGCGTCCCTCGCCTTTCGTCATCGGCAATTATTGCGGTCCCGGCACCCGCACCGGCGATCTGTCGGCCCGACCTGTCGATCGCCTCGACGCCGTTTGCCGAACTCATGACGCCTGCTACATCGCCCGTCGCAACCATTGCGACTGCGACGGCGCCCTTGTCGCCTCGGCGAGGGCGATCCGCGATGACATGACGGCGCCGCGCAAGATGCGCAGCGAGGCGGAACTGCTGATCGCCACCTTCGCCATCCCTGTCTGCAAGGTTTTCCCGCAAGGTTTCATGCCGCCCCGCGACCCGGCGCAGTTGAGCGTCATGAAGGCCGGGGCGGCGGGGTGAATATCCGCACGGCCATCCTCGCCCTGTTCGGGTTGGCCGCCCTTGCCGGCTGCGGTGCGGGCCGCAATGCCTGCGAGCTCCCGGCTGGGCAGGAGGCTTGCGCGCGGCCCTCGCTGTCGGCTGGCACGCCCGGGTCGCGGATCGCGGCTGAGCAGTTCTTCGGCAATGACGGCGGCAGCGACTATGAAAGACGGTTCCTGGCACTGCTCGCCCGCAACCAGCTCGGCGCCATGGACCGTGCCAACGGCACCGGCCCCTTCGGGCGCAACCGCCTCGATGTCCAGAACCGCGATTTCCAGGCGACCTATTCGACGCTCCAGCACCTGGCCGGACCGGTCGCCAACGCTCATCTGCCGCCGGCCGGTGGAGGCAGCGGCGACGGTTATTTCGAGGGCCGCTGGCGGGTGTCGCGGCAGACGCTCTATATCGATGCGGCGGCGCGGCCCTCGGCCCCAAGGATTTTCGATTTCTCCGGCTTGCAGGCACACAGCACCGAGATCGTCGTCCGCCAGGCGGGCAAACAGCCGGCCGACATCGAAGGCAGTTGCGACGGCGCATTGGCGCTCCGCGCTGGCGCGGCCACACGCACCATCGCCGCCGGCGCGGCATTCGGTTTTCACCTCTCCGGCGAGGACGACACGGTCAGCCTGTTCCCGGGCGACGGCCTGAACCGGTGCACGGCGAGGATCCGCTCCAGCCTTGCGCCCGCCAGTACACCGCT
This sequence comes from Mesorhizobium sp. LNHC209A00, assembly GCF_000502915.1. Taxonomy (NCBI): domain Bacteria; kingdom Pseudomonadati; phylum Pseudomonadota; class Alphaproteobacteria; order Hyphomicrobiales; family Phyllobacteriaceae; genus Mesorhizobium; species Mesorhizobium sp. LNHC209A00. The sequence continues at coordinate 213,806 of NZ_AYWT01000005.1, read as the reverse complement.
CACCATCCGGCGCGAAGAAACCGCGGATCCGGCGCTTGCCAGTTTGGACAGCCGCTACCAGCGCTGCCCAATCCCCGGCGTTGCCGGCCTCGATGCGCTCGAGCGCGCCTTCTATGCCAGTCGATGGCTGTCGCAGACCTGCGCCATGCCGATCGGCGAGCCCAGGCTGCTGCGCAAGTCGCGCGACGGCTTCAACGCCAAGGTCGAGGCGCTAATGGGCGCGCCGCTGTCAGATGCGGCAATAGACAGAGGCGATCCGGAACTGCCGCTCGATTTCTCGAAGGCGCCGAGGCTGAAGCTGATCTATCTGTCCTCGCTGGAATTCAAGGCCGACTTTTCCGGCCGCGTCATCGAACGGCTGATCCGCAATCATGCAGCGCTTGGCACCAAGGTGCGCATCATGGTCACCGACGTGCTGGAGCGCGACAAGGACGACGCCATGCTGCACCGGCTGGCCGCCGAATTCCCCAATGTGGAGCTGCAGGAATATCGCTGGCGGGCGGACCACGGCGCGCCGATCGACGAGCAGATTTCACAACTGCACAAGGTGCATCATGTCAAGATGCTGGCGACGCTGGCGCAGGACCCCGCGCGCTCGCGCGTCATCATCGGCGGCCGCAACATCCATGACGGTTTCCTGTTCCACCAGCCGATCGATCTGACGCGCTATCCGGATCTCGAGCAATACGGCAAGACCGACGGGTTTTCGCTGAACTACTATTCGAACTGGAGCGACTTCGACATCGAGTTCGCCGACCGGGCGACGGTCGAGACGCTCGCCGCGCAGCTGTCGACGATATGGCTGCGCGACGCAGACACCAACCTGGCGCGCCCCTTCTCCATCCCGGTCCGCGGAGATGGCCCTCGGGGCAATGCCCGGCATTTCATCTCGGTGCCCTATGAGGATGACCATGCGCTGGAGGCCTATTTCGTCGAGCTGGTCGATGCCGCCCGGCACCATATCCAGATCGTCAACCCCTACCTCAATCCGACGCCGAGCCTCGCCAAGGCTTTTGACCGGGCACTCGCCCGCGGCGTCAGGATCGACATTGTCGGCCGCATCGACCTCAAGGGCGATATCGGCGGCAAGTTCCTCACCGCGCTCAACAAGCTGTTCGTCGAGAAATATGGCGACCGTATCAATATCCGCGAGTTCAAGGCGCCTGACGTGGTCCTGCATTCCAAGATCATGATGATCGATGAAAGGCTGGTCGCCATATCCTCGGTCAACCTCAACAACCGCAGCTTCTTCCACGATTCGGAGAACGGCATGATGGTGCTCGACCCCGCCTTCTACGCCAGGATGAAGCCGGTCTATGACGACTACCTCGCCCACTCGAACCCGGTCGCCACCAATGTGACGATCCCGTGGGCGTACCGGCTGCTGTTCGACGAGGCGTGGGTCAGCCAGGCGTTCTGATATCGCCCCGGTTCCGGGCCATGATATAAGCAAGGAACAAAAACGCGAGACGCGCGGCTGCTATTTCAGGTAACGCTCCTGCGCCAAGGCACGCACGTCGATGTCAGGCACCCGGTTCGAGATGATGTCGGAAAGCACCTTGGCCGAGCCGCAGGCCATGGTCCAGCCGAGCGTTCCGTGGCCGGTGTTGAGATAGAGGTTGGACAGCTCCGTGCGGCCGATCAGCGGCGGTCCGTCCGGCGTCATCGGCCGCAGCCCGCACCAGAACGTTGCCTCCCGCATCGCGCCGGCGCCCGGAAAAAGGTCGCCGACCGAGTGTTCGAGCGTGCGCCGGCGCGATTCATGCAGCCTGAGGTCGAATCCGGAAATCTCGGCCGTGCCGCCGACGCGGATGCGATCGCCGAGCCGGGTGATCGCGACCTTGTAGGTTTCGTCCATCACGGTCGACACGGGTGCGGCGGCGGCGTCCTTGATCGGCACCGTGATCGAGTAGCCCTTGACCGGATAGACCGGGATCGGTCGCTTCATCCGGCGCATGAAGTCCGCCGAATAGCTGCCCAGCGCCATCACATAGGCGTCGGCGGTCAGCCAGCCCTTGCTGGTGCTCATACTGTTGACGCGGTTGCGGCTGCGGATGACGCGCCATATCGTCGTGTCGTATTCGAACTTGACGCCGCGCGCCACGCAGAGCTCGGCCAGCCTGTCGGTGAACATCTTGCAGTCGCCGGTCTCGTCATGCGGCAGCCTCAGGCCTCCGACGAATTTCTCGCGCACCCCGGCCAGCGCCGGTTCCGCCGCGATGCAGCCGTCGGGATCAAGGACCTCATAGGGCACGCCATATTTCTTCAGCACCTCGACATCGCCTGATGTGCCGTCGAGCTGCTTTTGCGTGCGAAACAGTTGCAGCGTGCCCTGCGTCCGCTCGTCATAGGCGATGCCGGTCGCCTCGCGCAGCGCCTTAAGCGTGTCACGGCTGTATTCGGCCAGCGGCACCATGCGCGATTTGTTGATCGCGTAGCGCTCGGCGGTGCAGTTGCGCAGCATCTTGACCAGCCAGGTCCACATGTGTGGGTCGAACGCCGGCCGCACCACCAGCGGGCCATGCTTCATCAAGAGCCACTTGATCGCCTTGAGCGGAATGCCCGGGCCGGCCCAGGGCGAGGCATAGCCGGGCGAAATCTCACCGGCATTGGCGAAGCTGGTTTCCAGCCCCGGCCCTTTCTGGCGGTCGATCACAGTCACCTCATGGCCGGCCTCGGCAAGATAATAGGCCGTGGTCACCCCAATGACGCCACCGCCCAGCACCATGATCTTCATCGCATCACGCTCCACGCCGCCACGGACACCGGGCATGCCATCCACTGTCTGCCGGATTTTGCCGCACCCGCCAAGGGGTTAGTCCCAAGGGTTACCCGCCGACATAGCGCCGGTGAAACCGCGTCCCGAGGCTGGCCAGGATTTCGTAGCCGATCGTGCCGGCATGGCCGGCGGCGTCGTCGACGCTTTGCGAAGGGCCGAGCAGTTCGACGAGATCCCCTTCGCGAAGCTTGCCGGGCGGCAGGGCCGAGATGTCGAGAATGATCGAATCCATCGACACGCGTCCGAGGAAGGGCAGGCGCGTGCCCTCGAACCAGGCGGCCGACGCGGACCGGCGCAGCCAGCCATCCGCGTAGCCGAACGAGATCGTCGCCAGGCTGAGCGGCCCTTCCGCATGGAAGGTGTGGCCATAGCCGATGCCGGCGCCCTTTTCGACGCCGCGCGTCTGCGCCACCTTGGCCTGCAGCCGCACCACGGGCAGCATCGGGTTGGGTTCGGCAGGCGTCGGATTGATGCCGTAGAGCGCGGCGCCAGGGCGAGCGAGATCATAATGATAGGATGGTCCCAGAAAGATGCCGGAGGAATTGGCGAGCGAGGCGGGTGCCCCGGGCAGCATGGCACGCAACCGCTCGAAGGCCCGCCGCTGCTGTTCGTTGGCGGGATGGTGCGGCTCGTCGGCGCAAGCCAGGTGGCTCATCACATATCTGACGCCGATGCCATCGAACGCGGCGGTGTCGCCGGCCATCGCCTCGACTTCGGGCGGCGCCATGCCAAGTCGCGACATGCCGCTGTCGACCTGGATCGCGGCCGGAAGTCTTTGGCCAACACGGTGTCCCGCCGCGCGCCAGGCTCTCAACTGTGCGCCACTGTTGATGACCGCGCGGAGACCAGACGCGACCGCTTCCCCCTCGGAGCCTGGCGGCAGACCGTTCAGCACATAGATCTCGGGTCCGGTCCCGATCGCCTTGCGGAGCGCAATTCCTTCGGCCAGCAGAGCGACGAAGAAGATGTCGCAGCCTTCTTTCATCAGCGCCGAAGCCACTTGGCCCGCACCTAGACCATAGCCGTCGGCCTTGACCACGCCGGCACAGCGTACGCCACCCAGCCTTGCATTCAGCCGCCGGTAGTTTTCGCGGATCGCACCGAGATCGATGGTCAGAATCGCCCCGGCTGCCGCTTCGCTGACTGGCCCACCGGTGGCGGTTTTCGAAGCATCCCCGTTGACGGCGTCGTTCATGGCGAGCCTCGTTGCATCGACGACCAATACGACCACCGCACCGGCGCGGCAACCTCGGCCAGGGCCGCGCGGCTATCGCGCCAGATGTCTGAACGCCGCCACCACATCTTCATAGACCTTGCGCTTGAACGGCACGATCAGGTCGGGCAGGTCTTGCATCGGCCGCCATGACCATTTGTCGAATTCGGCTGTGTGGCCGCCCGGCGGCGGATTGATCTGGATCTCGCTGGCATCGCCATGGAAGCGGAAGGCGTACCATTTCTGCGTCTGGCCGCGATACCGCCCCTTGAAGGCGATACCGACCAGGTGGTCCGGCAGGTCATAGTTGATCCAGTCCGGCGCTTCCGCCAACAGCGAGACGCTGTGCATGCCGGTCTCCTCATAGAGCTCGCGCTCGGCGGCCTGCAACGGCTCCTCGCCCTTGTCGATGCCACCTTGCGGCATCTGCCAGAGCTGCGTTGTGCCGGCGAACTCGCTGTCGGGTTCGGCAATGCGATGCCCGACCCAGACCAGCCCCTCGCCATTGAGGATCATCAGCCCGACACAGGGTCGGTAGGGCAGCGTTTCGCGGTCGACTTTTTTCGTCTGCGGCATCACTCAGTCTCTCCAGTCGCCTTTCCGAAGGCCTTGGCTAACCCTTTTGCGGATCGACGGCCACCGCTGAAATCGGCACGATCTCAATGCCGCGCTTCTTGGCCTCGGCCACCCATGACGACACCGTGTCGACCGTCAGGTCGAAAGCCGAGCCGATGCCGACGGCCGTGCCTTTGGCACGCGCGGTCGCTTCGAGACTGTCGAGCTTCTTCAGGATGGCGCCGCGATCCTGCACCGCGTCGATCGCCGTGTCGCCGGCGACGAAAGGCACACCATCCCTCAGCGCCATGTCCGGAGCCAGGCTGCGCGCCGACGAGCCGTCGTCGATATAGGCGAGGCCCCTTTTGCCAAGTTCGGCCATGAACGGCTCCATCGCCGCGGAGTCGGCGGAAAACCGCGCGCCCATATAGTTCATGACACCGGTATAGTTCGTCGTCCGCGACAGCGCCCAGTGCAGGTTTTTCAGGTTTTCTTCCGCGCTCGCCGCCACCGTCAGCGTGTTGCGGCCGGGGTTGACCTTGGGATAGTCGAACGGCTCGAGCGGCACCTGCATGACGACTTCGTGCCCGCTCTGCCTTGCGGCCTGCATCCAACGGCCGATGCTATTGCCCTGTGGCGCGAAGGCCAGCGTCACTTCCGCCGGCAGCTTGGCGATCGCCGCCTGGGTGCCGGTCTGTGAAACCGCGAGCCCGCCGATGATGATCGCCACACGTGCGCCACGCGTGCCGGACCATGGCCGCGCATAGACGTCGAAGGGTCGCCTTCCGTCGGCGGAGCGCATCGGCAAGGGCCCGGTTTCACTGGTTTCTATCAGCGCCCTGTCGGGAATATGCGCGATTTTGAGGTTCTGGCCGACGGTCGATGGATCGCGAATGACGATCGCCGCCTTTGGCGGGCTGTCGCCTTCTTCGGTCTGCACATGAATGATTTGCGGACCGCCCGTCTTGGCCGGCATCTCCACCTTTGGCGTCGCCGCCGGGGCCAATGCGGGAGGCGACGCGGCGGGCTCGGCCGCCGCGGTCACTTTCGGCGTCGAGACGGCGACTTCCTGCGGCTTTCGAAACGGCTTTTCCCTGAACGCGATCGCGGCCGAGACGCCGACCACGGCAAGCACGATCGCGCTCATCGCGATCACACCGACGCTGATCTTGCCGGCGGCGCGAGGCGCCCGGACGGCCTGTCCAAGCGGGCGTTCGATGTCCTTGCCGATATCAGCCAAGCCCTGTCCCCGATGCACGGTTCCGAAGGCGACCTCCTTCCGCAACACATGCACGAATTCATCAATCCTGGCGCCCCTTGGCGCCGTATCTGGAGGCTTGGTCCTGCCCCCCGAATCAAACTGCCGGAACCTTTCGGTCCCGGCAGCATCGCATCGCTTCGTTCAACCGGCCAGACCGGTTGCCTTACTGGTTGAGCACGGCCTTTTCCGGATTGGGCGGGAAGGCCGGATCGGTCTTCTGGCCCCGCAGCAGCTGCTCGGCATAGATGAGCTGCAGGTCGTCCTTCGGATCCGGCGGCACATAGGCTGCGGAACCCGAGCCGGTCTTGCTCTCGTCGGCGCCCTTGATATGGCCCTTGAGATCGGATTCGCCGCGCGTCAGGTCCCTGCCCTGCAGTTCGGGCGGCAGCGGCTGGTCGACCTTGATGTCGGGCGTGATGCCCTTGCCCTGGATCGATTTGCCCGACGGCGTGTAATAGAGCGCCGTCGTCAGCCTGAGCGCGCCATTCTCGCCGAGCGGAATGATGGTCTGCACCGAGCCCTTGCCGAAGGACTGCGTGCCGACCACCGTGACGCGGCGCAGGTCCTGCAGCGCGCCGGCGACGATTTCCGAGGCGCTGGCCGAGCCGCCATTGACGAGCACGATCATCGGCTTGCCGTTGATGTCGTCGGTCTGCTTCGGCTTGGCGTCGAAGCGGGTGACGTCCTTTGGATCGCGTCCGCGCGTCGAGACGATCTCGCCGCGCTTGAGGAAGGCATCCGACACGCTCACCGCCTGGTCGAGCAGGCCGCCCGGATTGAGGCGCAGGTCGAGCACATAGCCCTTCAGCTTGTCGTCCGGCACCTGCTTCTTGATGGTCTCGATGGCGTTCTCGAGGTCGTCATAGGTCTTTTCGGTAAAGGAGGTGATCTTCATGTAGCCGATATCGTTCTCGACCCGGAACTTGACCGCCTTGACCTTGATGATGTCGCGCACCACCGTCAGCTCGATCGGCTTGTCGGCGCCCTGGCGCAGGATGGTCAGCTTGATCGGCGTGTTGACCAGGCCGCGCATCTTGTCGACCGCGTCGTTGAGCGTCAGGCCGCGAACCTCCTCGCCGTCTATCTTGGCGATATAGTCGCCGGCCAGCACACCAGCCTTGGCGGCCGGCGTGTCGTCGATCGGCGTGATCACCTTGACCAGGTCGTTCTCCATGGTGACCTCGATGCCGAGGCCGCCGAACTCGCCCTTGGTCTGCACGCGCATGTCCTGCGCCTGTTCGGCGTTCATGTAGGAGGAGTGCGGGTCGAGCGAGGAAAGCATGCCGTTAATGGCGTTCTCGACCAGCGACTTGTCGTCGGGCGGGGTCACATACTGCGCCCGCACCCGCTCGAAGATGTCGCCGAAGATCGCCAGTTGCTTGTAGGTCTCAGACCCCGCAGCGTTCGCCGCCGAGCCGGGTGCGCCATAGACAAGGCTCATGGCGGACGCGCCCATCAGCGCACCGGCAAACAGAAGCGACAGTTTCCGCATCATTTCACGTCCTTCCAGAAAAACGGTCCGCCCACCATGGGGCCGGATCGACGGGTTTTCCATCCTTGCGGAACTCGACATAGAGCTCCGGCGTGGCATTTCCATTCTTCGAAACCGAGGTGCTTGCCACCCGGGCTTCTCCCATCGCGCCGACCGGCTCTCCTGCAAGCACCGACTGGCCAGTCGCGACGCTGATTCTGCTCATCCCAGCCAAGACGACATGATAACCGTCGCCGGCATTGAGGATCAAGAGTTGACCGTAGGAGCGAAACGGCCCCGCATAAAGCACATTCCCATCCGCCGGCGCGGTAACGATGGCTCCCGATTGTGTCGCAACCATGTCCCCAAGCATCAAGGCGCCGTTACCGTCGTCGGCGCCAAACCTGCGTTTGATGCGACCGGTGACCGGCAGGGCGACCTGTCCTTGCAGCGCCGAGAAAGGCGCCGCGGCGGTCAACCTGTTGCCTTCGGGAACCGGCAGCGATGCCGTCTGGTCGCCACCGGGCTCGGTGCCGCCGGCCTGGCCAGCGGCGGCTGTCTTCGCGGCGTCCGCGGCCCTGCGGTTCTTGTCCGCCTGCGCTTCGAGCGAGGCGATCAGATCCTTCAGGCTACTGGCTTTGGCCGCCAATTGCTCGGAACGCTGCTGTTCGGCCGCCATCTGCGCCTTCGTGTCGGTCTCGAGCTTCTGCTTGGCTTCGAGCAGCATGCCGAGCCGCTTCTTTTCCGCCGTCTGATCGCCGACCGCCGCCGTCAGCCGCGCCCGTTCGGCCTCGATCGAAGCCGTCACCCGGGTCTGCTCCTTGAGATCGGCCAGCAGGCTGTCGGTCTGCTGGCGCAGTTCCGGCACCACGGCGCCGAGCAGGATGGCGCTGCGCACCGACGACAGCGCATCTTCCGGCTTCACCAGGATCGCCGGCGGCGGGTTGAGCCCCATGCGCTGCAGGGCACCCAGCACTTCGGCCAGCACGTCGCGTCGCGCCGCCAGCGAAGCGCGAATCTTCTGCTGCTGGCCCTTCAGCCCTTCCAGCTTGGCGCCGATGTCCTCGATGTCCTGGCCGAGCTTCTGCTCGGTCATCGCCGACTGGATGAGTGCCGCCGTGATCGAGGCGTGGTCCTTCTTGACCGTTGCGATATCGGCGGCGAGCTTGGCCAGCCGTTCGGACGACAGCGTTATTTCCTTCGAAACCTGCTCGTATTCGGCACGGCTCTGGTCCGGATCGGGCGCCATATCGAGCGTATTTTCGGCCCGCACCGCATGCAGCGACAGAAGCGCCGCCGCGGCGGCGATACCGCAGCGCACGCGCCAGGAGCCCCCCGTCGATGAGCCCGTCGTCGATTTCCAGCCTTCAGACATTCGCGATCGATTCTATCCGCGCCTTCGTTAACGAATCATCAACCATGTTAGCGCCTGTCGCCCAAAGGGTTCGCAATAACGCAATGCAACGGAAAAACAGGCCCACGTCGAATCTTGCGCGGCATTTGGGGCCAAATTCGGTGCGATCCGGCGGCTTTCAGGATCGGTGATAGGGATGACCCGACAGGATCGTCGCTACCCTGTAGAGTTGTTCACCCAGCATCACCCGCACCAGCTGATGCGGCCAGGTGAGCGCCCCGAACGACATCACCAGCTCGGCCTGGCCGCGCAGCGACGGATCATGGCCGTCGGGGCCACCGATGGCGAGGACCAGCGCCTTGCGCCCGCCGTCGCGCAACTGTCCGAGACGGCCGGCGAAATCCTGTGAAGACAGGCTCTTGCCTCGCTCATCGAGCAGGATGAGGGCCGTGCCTGGCTGCAGCTGTGCCTGCAGCCGCGAACCTTCGTCGCGCTGGCGCTCGGTGGCGCTCTGCGCGCGGCCCTCGGCGATCTCGGTGATCCCGGCGAATTCGAGCCCCACGCCGGGGCCGCTCTTGGCGAAGCGCTCGAAATAGCGGTCGGCCAACTCCCGCTCGGGGCCGGCTTTCATTCGGCCCACGGCATGAACTGAAATCTTCATCCTCGCCTCTATAGCCGCTAATGCATGTCACCCGACAGAGGGAACCGGTTTACGGCAACGACATGCATCGAACACAATCGGCTTAGTGGAGGGTCTCTTCCTCGAGATCCGGCGCCTGCCACATCTTTTCGAGATTGTAGAATTCGCGGACTTCGGGACGGAAGACATGGACGATGATATCACCAGAATCGATCAGGACCCAGTCGGCGCCGGACAGTCCCTCGACGCGCGCGGTGCCGAGACCGGCATCCTTGAGCGCCTTGAGGAGATGATCGGCGACAGCCGCGACATGACGGTGCGATCGGCCCGACGCAACGACCATGTAGTCGCCGAGGCTCGATTTCCCCTGAATGTCGATTGAGACAATGTTTTCGGCCTTGGAGTCTTCCAGACTGGCAAGGACTGTCTTGATGGCACGGGACACGGCGTCGTCTACGCTGATCCTGGCCGGCGAAGGCACGATGTCGGCCTTCTTCCGCAGTGCTGTTCTCAGTGTATTTCCTTTCGCAGCAAGAACAACCAAATCACCCCTTAAAGCAGGTGACACCACTTAGATAGGCAGAGTTCCGTTGCAGTTTCAAGACGGAGCCCCGATCGACGCGAACTCGCCGACTGGAATGTTGTTCCACGCGAGACGCAAAAACATCGGAACCCAGCCCTTCCGCAGCGATTACCGGCTGACCGACCAACCGGAACCCCGCCATGCCGATCGACCCACAAAACACCTTTCTCACCGTCCAGACCGGGCTCGCGCAGCTGAGTACGCTGATCGTCTCCTATTCCTTTTCCGCCCTCGGCGCCGTCATCCTCCTGGTGGTCGGCTACAGCGTTGCCAACCTTGCCGAGCGCTCGATCTCGGCTGGCCTCGGCCATATCCATGGTTTCGACGCGACTCTGCGGCATTTCTTTTCGAAGATCGCGCGCTACGCCATTCTGATCCTCGTCGTCATCATGGTGCTAGGCCAGTTCGGCGTGCAGACGGCATCGATCATCGCCGCGATCTGCGCCATCGGCCTCGCCATCGGTCTNGGTGCTAGGCCAGTTCGGCGTGCAGACGGCATCGATCATCGCCGCGATCTGCGCCATCGGCCTCGCCATCGGTCTGGCCCTGCAAGGCACGCTGCAGAACATCGCCGCCGGCATCATGCTGCTTGCTCTGCGGCCATTCCGCATTGGCGAATCCGTTGAGGTCGGTTCCATTGCCGGTTCGGTCGAGGAAATCGGCCTATTCGCCACCAAGCTCAGAACCGCCGACGGCATCTACATATTGGCGCCCAATTCGACGCTGTGGAATCAGCCGGTGCGCAATTTCACCCGCAACGGCGTGCGCCGCACTGACATCACACTCAGCATCGGCTCCTGGAACGACATGGACGGCGCCCAGAAGACATTGCTTGCCATTGCCGGTGCCGAGAAGCGCATCCGCCGCGAACCGGCGCCGATCGCCTTCGTGGCCGGGCTCGGCGATACGACCGTTTCGCTCACCTTGCGCTACTGGACCGCGGCGGCGGACCATTTCGCCACCGACATGACGAAACGCGCCAAGCAGGCCTTCGACAGCGAGGGCATCTCGATCCCGCAGCCGCCTCCGGAGGCACCGCCACCCGAGGCCCGCAAGCAGTAATCAGTCGCCCCTGTGGCGGACCGCTTCGTCCGGCGCGAAGGCGAGTTCGACCGGCAAGGGCGCATGCGCCGACATCGGCGCGAAACTGCCCGTGGCGGCCGCCGGAACGCGGCCAGCCGCGATCACCCGCCACAGCACGAAAAGGCAGAATACCGAGGCGATGACGATGCCGACATAGATGAAGGTTGCCGTGCCGAAGACGGCGGAAAGCGCCGTGACGATGCCTGGCACGATGAACCCGGCGAGCGACCAGGCAAACAGCATCGAGCTCGACAGCGCCAGCAGTTCATCCTTCCTGGCGCGGTCGGCGGCATGTGCGCTGGAGAGCGCATAGATCGATTCCGCCGCCCCGTCCCAGATCAGGTAGATCACCACCAGAGCCATCAGCGCACCGCCGTCGAAGGCGATGGCGAGCACGCTGGCAACGACCGCCAGCGCCGCGGCGCCGGCAAGCACGTAGCGCCGATCAGTACGGTCGGAGAGCCAGCCGAGCGGTATCTGCAGGATCAGCGTGCCGACCGGCATTGCCGACAGCAGCAGCGCGACATCGGCTTCGCTGTAGCCCTTGGCCGTGGCGTGGATGGGCGCGAAGCCGGAAATGATCATCGACAGGCCGCCGACCGCCAGCATGCCGGCGACGCCGACCGGCGAAATCCGCCAGGCTTGGCGCAACGCCACCGAAGCAGCCTGCGGCGCCGGCGGCTGGGCAAGGCGTGTCATGCCGACAGGCAGGATCGACAGAGCGGTAAAGGCGATGCCGATCAGCGACGCGGCGGCCGTGTGAATGTCGATCACGGCAAGCGTCGCATAACCAACGCCAAGACCGGCAATGTAGGCGACATAGAACACAGCCATCACCCGGCCGCGGACGGCGTTCGGCAGTGCATCGTTGAGCCAACTCTGCGCGACGATGAACAGGCCGCATATCGCAAAGCCGTAAAGTGCGCGCGCCACGATCCACAGCAGCGGGTGCGGGCCGGCGCCGATGGCGGCATTGGACAGCGCGATCAGCGCCGACAACACCATGAAGGCACGTGCGTGGCCGCCCCTGCGCACCAGCGGGCCGGTCAGGATACAGCCGGCGAGGCCGCCGGCCGACAGGCCGGTGACGATCAGCCCTGCCCAGACTGGATCGAATCCCTCGATGCCGAGCCGGACGGGGATATAGGCGAACATCAGCCCGTTGCCGATAGCAATCAGCGCCATCGACACGATGACACTGGCAATCGCGATCAGCGGCGCAGGCGTGTTGCCCTGGTCGGGGCCGATCGTGGGATGGGTTTGCTTCTGAATCGCCATGGCTGATCAGCATCGCCCATGGGTCAGGCGGACGCCGCTGTAAAAACGACATGGCCGGATGGACGAGACGCTCAACCCTTCGTCATTTGCCGAATGGCGCTCGACGACAGCGAGGAACGCGGCCCGTGAATGAAGGTCCAGGCCGGCGCCTTCATCCGCGCCAGCCTTGGCGCGTCGCCTTCGTCGATGCGGGCGTAATCGAAGGTCTTGGCGACAACCGACGACAGAAAGGACAGCGTGGCGCCCGGTCGGTCGATGACCGCGATCGGAAAGGTCATGACGATCTCGCGCCAGCGCTGCCAGCGATGGAAGTCCCGCAGGGAATCGGCCCCCATGATCCAGACGAAGTCGACGCCGGGATTGCGCGCCTTGACCAGCGCCAGCGTGTCGGCGGTGTAGCGCACATTGTGTGCCGCCTCGAAGGCTGTGACCTTGATCTTCGGGTTCTTGGCGACCTTCTCGGAAAACGCGATGCGCTCGCCCAGCGGCGCCAGCTCGCGTGTGCTCTTCAGCGGATTGCCTGGGGTCACCATCCACCAAAGCTGGTCCAGCCCCAGACGCCGCAAAGCGATTTCGGCGACCAATGCGTGGCCGGCATGAGGCGGGTTGAACGAACCGCCGAACAGGCCGACGGCAAGGCCCTTCTCGGCATGCGGCATTTTCAGATAAGCGGAGGATATTGCCGGTTCAGAAGACGCCAGCATCGCCTCAGGCTCTAGCAACGAAAGACGTCAAGGCCTCACCTGTCCCGACCCGCGCACGCGGTATTTGAACGAGGTCAATTGCTCGACGCCGACGGGCCCGCGCGCGTGCATCTTGCCGGTGGCGATGCCGATTTCGGCACCCATGCCGAACTCGCCGCCATCGGCGAACTGCGTCGAGGCATTGTGCAGCAGGATCGCCGAATCGATCTCGTTGAAGAAGCGCTCAACGGTGTTGGCATTCTCGGCGACGATCGCCTCCGTGTGATGCGAGGAGAAAGTTTCGATATGCTCGATCGCGCCACCGATGCCGTCGACCAGCTTCACCGCGATGATGGCGTCGAGATATTCGGTCACCCAGTCGGCATCGGTCGCCGGCTTGGCGTCGAAAAACATTTTCATCACTTCGGCATCGGCATGGATCTCGCAGCCGGCGGCGCGAAGCGCGTCGAGGATCGGCATCAGATGGGTGGCGGCGACCGCACGGTCGACCAGCAGCGTTTCGGCGGCACCGCAGACGCCGGTGCGCCGCATCTTGGCGTTGACGGCGACCCGCACCGCCATGTCGAGCTCGGCGGAGCGGTCGATATAGAGATGGCAGATGCCTTCGAGATGGGCGAAGACCGGCACCCGTGCCTCGCCCTGCACCCGTCCGACAAGGCTTTTGCCGCCGCGCGGGATGATCACGTCGAGCGTGCCGCCAAGGCCCTTGAGCATCTCGCCGACCGCGGCGCGATCGGTGGTCGGCACCAGCTGGATGGCATCCTCAGGCATACCGGCCGCCTTCAGTCCTTCGACAAGGCACGCATGGATCGCCGAGGAGGAATTGAGCGAATCCGAGCCGCCGCGCAGGATCACCGGATTGCCAGCCTTGAGGCAGAGCGCGCCGGCATCCGCCGTCACGTTCGGCCGGCTTTCATAGATCACGCCGACGACACCGAGCGGCGTGCGCACGCGCTCTATGTGCAGACCGTTCGGCCGCTCCCACGCGGCGATGACATCACCGACTGGATCGGGCAGGGCAGCGATTTCGCGAATGCCGTCCGCCATCGCGCGGATGCGTGCCGGATCGAGCTTCAGCCGATCCATGAAGGAGCCGGAAAGTCCGGATTCGTGGCCATTCGAGACATCGATGGCGTTGGCGTCGAGAATGTCCCGCTCGCGGGAAATGATCGCGTCGGCCATAGCGACAAGCGCGGCGTTCTTGCCGGCGGCGGTGGCGATGGCCAGCGGTCGGGCGGCAGCGCGAGCGCGGCGGCCGATATCGGCCATCAGCGCCACGGTGTCGTCCCCGGATTTTTCATGCAGCTTCAGCATGGCTCATCCTCCGCCTGTGTCGTCGCCGGCGTGACTTACGACGAGATCGTCGCGGTGGATCATCGCCGAACGCGCCTCGTAACCGAGCACGGTCTCGATCTCGCCCGTCTTCAGGCCTGCGATCCTTACGGCATCGGTGGCATCGTAGGCAACCAGCCCGCGCGCGATCTCGCGGCCCTCGGGCGACAGGATCGCCACCGTGTCGCCGCGGGAGAAATTGCCGCTGACCAGCTTGACCCCGGCCGGCAGCAGCGACTTGCCCGAAATTAGCGCGCCGATGGCGCCGGCATCGACGGTCAGCCGCCCGGCCGGTTCGAGCTGGCCGGCGATCCAGGTCTTGTAGCCCTTCACCGGATTGGCGCTGGGCTTGAAGAATGTCGCGCGCTCGCCGCGCTCGATCGCCATCAGCGGCGACAGCCTTGTGCCGGAGGTGATGATCATCGCCGTGCCCGCCGCGGTGGCGATCTTGCCCGCATCGAGCTTGGTACGCATGCCGCCGCGCGACAGCTCGGACGCGGCGGCTCCGGCCATCGCTTCGATGTCTGATGTGATGCGCTCGACCACCGGAATGAACTTCGCACCGGGGTCCAATGCTGGCGGCGCGGTGTAGAGCCCGTCAATGTCGGAGAGCAGCACCAAAAGGTCCGCGCCCATCATGGTGGCGACACGGGCCGCCAGCCGGTCATTGTCGCCATAGCGGATTTCGGAGGTCGCCACCGTGTCGTTCTCGTTGATGACCGGCACCGCCTTCATCTTGAGCAACGTCGATATGGTGGCCCGCGCGTTGAGATAACGCCGGCGCTCCTCGGTATCGCCAAGCGTCAAAAGGATCTGGCCCGATTTCAAGGCACCCTTGCCGAGCGCGTCCGACCATGCGCCGGCGAGCGCGATCTGGCCGACGGCGGCGGCGGCCTGGCTCTCCTCGAGCTTCAGGGCGCGCTTGCCAAGGCCAAGGATGGTGCGGCCGAGCGCGATGGCGCCCGACGACACGACGAGGATTTCGGCTCCTCCCTGGGCAAGCACCGCGATGTCGTCGGCGAGCGAGGCCAGCCAGTCGCGCTTCAGGCCGCTCGCGCGGTCGACGAGCAACGCCGAGCCGATCTTGACGGTGATGCGCCGGTATTTCCTGAGCGGCTGCATGACCTTACTTTTCCCAGCGCGTCTCGACCACGGGTGTGGTCTGCGCGCGCGCCTCCGCGATGACAGCCATCAACGCCCGCTGCACCGCCTCGACGCCTTCGCCGGTGACCGCCGACAGCAGCATCGGCGCGCGGCCGGCGGCACGCTTCAGCGAGGCGACTTTCTTCTTGCGCGCGTCTGCGTCGAGCGTGTCCACCTGGCTCAGCGCCAGGATCTCGGCCTTATCGGTCAAGCCATGGCCGTAGGCGTCGAGCTCGGCCCGCACGGTCTTGTAGGCCTTGCCCGGATTCTCCTCCTGCGCCGAAACCAGGTGCAAAAGCACGCGCGTGCGCTCGACATGGCCGAGGAAGCGGTCGCCGATGCCGACGCCCTCATGCGCGCCTTCGATCAGACCTGGAATGTCGGCGATGACGAATTCGCGCGCATCGATGCGGGCGACACCGAGGCCCGGATGCAGGGTCGTGAACGGATAGTCCGCGATCTTCGGCTTGGCCGCGGTGACCGCGGCCAGGAATGTCGACTTGCCGGCATTCGGCAGCCCGACCAGCCCGGCATCGGCGATCAGCTTCAGCCTGAGCCAGATATTGAGTTCTTCGCCGGGAAGGCCGGGATTGGCGCGTCGCGGCGCCTGGTTGGTCGAGGTCTTGAAATGCTGGTTGCCGAAGCCGCCATTGCCGCCCTTGGCCAGGAGAAAGCGCTGGCCGACGACGGTGAGGTCGCAGATCAGCGTCTCATTGTCCTCTTCGAAGACCTGCGTTCCGGCCGGCACTTTCAGCGTGACATCGGCGCCCTTGGCGCCGGTCATGTTGCGGCCCATGCCGTGGACTCCGGTCTTGGCCTTGAAATGCTGCTGGTAGCGATAGTCGATCAGCGTGTTCAGCCCGTCGACCGCTTCCAGCCAGACATCGCCGCCGCGGCCGCCATCGCCGCCATCCGGCCCACCGAACTCGATGAACTTCTCGCGCCGGAACGACACCGAACCGGCGCCCCCGTCACCGGAGCGGACATAGACCTTGGCTTGATCGAGAAATTTCATGGGACTGCGGTTTCTTTTATTGGCCTTGCGGCATTGCTCTAAACCTTGGGCCTTGCTCTAAACCAAGGCGCGGCGAAGGGCGAGGCCGTTTTGTGACGATGGCCGCGCGGGGTTGGCCGGAGAGACGTCGGAATGAAGCTTGTAACCTACAACATCCAGTACGGCATCGGTCTCGATGGACGCTACGATGTCGGGCGCATCGCCGACGCGGTGCGCGGCGCCGACGTCATCGCGCTGCAGGAGGTCACCCGCAACAATCCCCGGAACGGCAGCCGCGACATGGTGGCCGAGATCGGCGAGGCGCTGCCCGATTATTTCGCCGTCTATGGCAGCAATTTCGAGGCCAATATCGGCTCGGGCATCGAGGACGGCCGCGCCATCACCACGACCTTCCAGCTCGGCAACATGGTCTTGTCGAAAACGCCCATTCATCTGTCGCGCAACCTGTTGTTGCCGCGCAGCCGCAGCTTCGAGATGATGAACTTCCAGCGCGGCGCGCTGGAAGCCCTGATCGAGACGCCGCTTGGGTTCATCCGCTTCTATTCCATCCATCTCGATCACCGCAGCCCGATCGAACGCGCCAGCCAGATCCAGTTCCTGCGCCGGCGCCTGTTGAACTACGCGCTCGAAGGCGGCGCGCTGTCCGGCGTTGCCGAGATCGGCCTGCCGGAACTGCCGCATCCGGAAGCCTTTGTCGGCATGGGCGATTTCAACATGCTGGCTGGCTCGCCCGAATATGTCGAACTTGCCGGCCGGCCCGACCATGAATTCGGCATGCCGCTGACCGCCGATTTCGCCGTCGATGCCGCCCTGCGCCTCGATGTCGCTGGCGACGATCTCGTCTCTTGGGTCGATCCCAAGGACCCCACCAACGCCAGCCGCCACAAGCGCATCGACTACGTCTTCACCAGCGCATCGCTTGCTCGGTCGCTGAAGCGCCTGTGGGTCGACAGGCAGTCAGTCGGTTCCGACCACCGGCCGGTCTGGGTCGAACTGGGCTAAGCCCAAGTCTGCTCCCCAGCTGATTTTGTCCTGTTCCGCCCCATGTGCCAAGAGTGCCGAGATTCAGGTCAGGCCGGCCTCACCTGAATATCGACGCACCTAGAAGTGGATCCAATTGCGCAGGCTCGTCCAGGTTTTCCTGTCGAGCCGATAACGCTCGACGGGCACCTGGCCGGCAACGATCGAATTCAGCATGCCCTGGCCGGCATATTGGAAACCGCATTTGTGGATGACGCGGCGTGAAGCCGGATTGATGACCCTCGTCGAGGCCTGCAGCACCTGGATCGACGTCTTCTGGAAGGCGAGGTCGACCAGTGCGTGCGCTGCCTCCGTCGCGTAGCCCTTCTTCCAGTGGGGCTCGCCGATCCAGTAGCCGAGCTCAAGGCCGCGATCGGTGGTGTTCAGCCCGGCGCAGCCGACGAAAGTGTCGGTGCCTGCCAGCGTCAGCGCATAGGCGATGCCGGCGCGCCGCGCCTTGGTCATGGCGAGGAAAGCACGTCCCTCGGCCTCCCCATAGGGGTGCGGCATGCGCGCCAGCATCTCGGCAACGTGACGGTTGTCGGCAAGCTCGACCAGTTGCGCGATATCCCGCTCATCGGGAGCGCGCATCACCAGCCGCTCGGTGACCAGCACCGGGCAATCTATCGCGTAACTTTCGTCTTCTGAGTCTTCCGCTTCGGCAACCATTTGAAGTCCTCCAGGCACAAGAAAAAGGGGAGATGGAAACCCATCTCCCCTGATCCTTTTCCTGGTTTTGCCAGACACCGGTCCCGAGATGGGCGCCGGTGTTTCTAGTGCGGAACCGGCTACTCCGCGGCTTTGGTAATCGGGTTGACCGATACGTAGGTTCGGCCGTTGGCTTTTTTGTTGAACGTCACGGCGCCGGTTTCGAGCGCGAAAAGGGTGTGGTCCGTGCCCATGCCGACATTGACGCCGGGATGCCAGGTGGTGCCGCGTTGACGAATGATGATGTTGCCCGGGATGACGGCTTCGCCGCCGAACTTTTTCACGCCCAGACGCTTGGAATGCGAGTCGCGACCGTTGCGCGACGAGCCGCCAGCTTTCTTGTGTGCCATCTAACTAACTCCGATGCGCCCATGGGCGCTTGAATGGTCTTATGAACGCGTTCGCGTTCCGTTTCAAGTCCGATCCGGCGACGTTTCGCGCCGGTTCGCCTTACTTCTTAGCCAGTTCCTTGGCCTGCTCGCGCCAGTCCTTGATCTGGTCGGTGCTGAACGGCATGTTCTCGTCGATCTTGGCAACGTCCTTCTCGGTCAGCTTGGCGAGCTGCGCGAAGGTGATGATGCCCTGCTCGGCGAGATCCTTGGCGGCGACCGGGCCGATGCCCTTGATCACGGTCAGGTCGTCCGGTTCCCCCTTCGGCGCCTTGAACAGCGGCGCGGCGACGGCCTCGGCCTTCGCGTCTTCCTTGGGGGCGGCGTCCTTCTTGGCCTTGGCTTCCTTCGGCGCCGCCTCGGGAGCGACCTCAGCCTTGGCTTCCGCCTTGACGGCCGCCTTCTTGGCGGGCTTGGCGCCACCCAGCAGGATCTCGGAGATCCGCACGGTGGTCAAAAGCTGGCGATGGCCGATCTTGCGGCGCGAATTCTGGCGGCGACGCTTCTTGAAAGCGATGACCGTGCGGTTCTTGCCCTGCTCCACGACTTCGGCGGTCACCAGGGCGCCATCGACGAACGGCGCGCCGAACGTGACATTCTCGCCCTCGCCATGGGCGAGCACGTGGCCGATCTCGACGATGTCGCCGACATTGGCTTCGACTTTTTCGATCTTCAGGAGATCGTTGGCGGCAACGCGATACTGCTTACCGCCCGTTTTAATGACTGCGAACATTTTTTGCCTTTCGCTGTTCGGTCGGCCTTGATGAACCGCCTCTAGCGGTTCGGCCGTCTTTTTGTCAGTCTGCGGGTTCAAAAAACAAGCGGCGTGGAAGAACCCTCCACGCCGATTGCGCGCTGTCCCTAACCGAAGGTTGCGTGGGAGTCAAGGCAGACAGCCGCGCGGAACTGTTATTGGCGGCCAAGCACGGGCCGGGTCGAGAAGACCGCACGACGCTCCCGTCGCCAGCAGCGCGAGGATGCGGGACGGCGGGAAATCCGCACCGGCCCCGCCGCAAGCACCGCTGTGAATCCGCGGCTTTTCCGGGAAGCCAAATAACTCACGGATTTGGCCTTGTAACCTGCCCGTTCAGCCGTTATCTAGTGCGCCGCGCCGGCAACGGCCGACCATGACCGCGGAGAGGTGGCAGAGTGGTCGAATGCACCGCACTCGAAATGCGGCATGGGTGCAAGCCCATCGGGGGTTCGAATCCCTCCCTCTCCGCCATTCCCCCAAGTTAAAAATGCCGCCGGCATCGGCTCACGCCAATTCGCTGGCTTGTCCCCGATTGGAGACAGGCGCTGGCATGCGTGCGGCGGGACGCGACCGGCTGTCGCGGATCGGAAAATAAGAAGCGATGCCGAGGAACCAAAGCATGTCCCTCAAGTTCGATATCCGTTTCCACGGAGATCGAGTTCAGCATGCAAGGTCGAGGGCCAATCAAGGCAGCACTTCGAGCACAGGCCGATGAGGTTCGCCTCCACATCGGCATTCTGCAGCAGGAGCTGACCACCAACCGCAAAAGCGTGGGAGGCACATTGCGGTTGGGGTACGAGATAAAGTCCAGGAAAGTTCTGCTCGCGCGTCTGGAAAGGGTATTGGCGCAGTACTCGCCGGGCTGCCTTGAGAACGTCCCGACGCTGGGGCGCTCCGAGAAAGGCCCGCGATCGCAAGGCTCCCATTGCAACCTCTGACGCTTCAGCCATTCGAGACAATGCCCAACCAATACGGATGGTCAGGGCCTGATGGCTCCCGCCAGACAACCGTGCTGCACGGCAGCCTTCGCCGACGCGCTCGCGGGAACCTGCGTTACCGTGGAAAGTTCCTGCTGATGGCAAATCACCCCATTACCGGCGCCCTCACCTCGATCGGCACGTGGACCTCCCGTCCGGCAGCATTCCTGGTTCTGCTGGCCTATGCGATCTTCTGGATCGTTTTCGATCGGCAAAGCTTGAACTGGCATGGCGCGGCCACACTCCTCACCTGGGCCATGACGCTCTTCATTCAGCGGGCTGAACATCGCGATACCCAGGCCATTCATGCCAAGTTGGACGAAATGCTGAGATCAAACAATTCTGCTTCGACCATCACCCGCATCGACGATGAAGAGCCCGAGGACATCGAAAAACATCGCGATCGCAAGCAGCAGGGCGACTGACATGCGCGCTACCGGTTTCGTGGCGTTGCTGAGAGGCGCGAAGCCAACGCGGTTGGGCCGAAAGTTCAGCCCGCTGCTCAAGACACTAAGCTATGTGGCCGTTGCGGTTGTCGCCGGTCTGGTCACGTTGGCGGCCATAAACCTGACCCCTGAACCGCGCGTTTTGCGGACGATCGTCGCGCATCGTTTCGACGCATCGGACCCCCAGTTCGCCAGGTCGATGAGCAGCTACTCGCTGGGACAGATGTCAAACGCGAACGCGGTGCAGACCCTTGTGAACGGCGACGAGATTTTTCCTTCGATGCTCCAGGCGATCGGCGCGGCCCGGTCCACCATCGATTTTGAGACCTATATATATTGGTCTGGGGACGTCGGAAATGAATTCGCACAAGCCTTGGCGGCCAAGGCGCGGCAAGGTGTCGAGGTCCGGGTGCTTGTCGACTGGGTCGGCAGTCTGCCTTTCGATGAAGATCTCATCCACATCATGACAGGAGCCGGCGTGAGGTTCCAACGCTACCGGCCGATCCATTGGTATACGTTGGACCGTGTGAACAACCGGACCCATCGCAAACTGCTCATCGTCGACGGACGGGTGGCTTTTACGGGTGGCGTCGGCATCGCCGACAATTGGCGCGGAGACGCCCGCAATCCGGATGAATGGCGCGATACGCACTATCGGATCGAAGGGACCGCCGTGCCTGCTTTCCAGGCGGCTTTTGCCGAAAATTGGTTGGAGACGACCGGTGAGGCATTGCAAGGTCAAAAGTTCTACCCTCCGCCCGAACCCGCGGGGTCGCTCGGCGCCCAGCTGATACTTTCTTCGCAGCCAAATGGCTCGGAGAACATGGAATTGATGATGCTGGCCGCGATAGCCGCCGCCAAGGATCACCTGCGGATCGGAATGGCCTATTTCGTCCCCGACGACATCGCCCTCCAGCAGATTCTGGACGCCAGGAAGCGAGACGTGTCTGTCGATGTGATCGTTCCGAACGCGCTGACGGACGTGCCATTGGTTCGGAAGGGCTCGCGCTATTTCTGGGGCGACTTGCTTAGGGCCGGTGTGCATATCTACGAGTTTCAGCCCACCATGTATCATCCCAAGCTGCTGATCGTTGACGACGTCTGGACGAGCTTTGGTTCCACCAATCTGGACGAACGCTCCTTGCGGCTGAACGATGAAGCCAGTCTGAACGTCTACGGCAGGGATTTCGCAAACACGCAGATCGACCTGTTCAACCAGGACCTTGGGAGATCCCGGCGGATCACCCTGGCTGAATGGGAAGCGCGTCCCCTGCGGGAAAAAATTTCGGACTGGCTGGCCAGCAGGCTGCGCTCCCAACTTTGATAACCTAGCCTATACTGCTCGTTGGATCAGCCAGATCAGCCCTCGCCGTCAAGCTTTCAACCAGCCTGTTGCGCCGCGATCGCGGCCAGAAAAATCGCGCCAAACTCCTTGAGCTTCGCCCCTCCCACGCCATTCACTTCGGCAAACGCATCGAGGTCGCGCGGGCGGCGGGCGGCCATGTCGATGAGCGTGCGGTCGGAAAACACCACATAGGCCGGCACCTGGCGCTCCTTGGCGAGCCGCAGCCGCAGCGACTTGAGCGCCGCCAGCAGCGAAGCATCGACGCCCTCGGCTTCCGCGGCGGCGCCTTCCCCGGGACGCTTCCTGCCCCGCACGAAAGGATCCCGCGCCTCGACGCGATACTGGAATGCAATCTCGCCACGGCCGAGCGCGCGGCCGCTTTCGGAGATGGCGAGACCGCCATGGCCCTCGGGATCCGGCATGAGGAACCCGCCGGCCACCAGTTGCCGGATCAGCGACAGCCACACTGTTTTCCTGTGCGCGGCGCCGGCGCCAAAACTGCTGAGTGTTTGATGAGCTCTCGCCAGCACCTTCTCGGTCTCGTGGCCAAGCAGGATATCGGTGACATGGGACGCGCCGAAGCGCTCACCGCTCTCTGCAATTGCCGCGAGGATCTTCCGTGCTTCGGTACTGCCATCGGCGCGCGGCGCCTGATCGAGGCAGTTGTCGCAATTGCCGCAGGCTTGAGCCTCTTCGCCGAAATAACCGAGCAGCACCTGGCGGCGGCATTGCGCGGTCTCGCAATAGCCGATCAGCGTGTCCAACCGGCGGTGCGACCGCCTCTTGTGCTCTGACGAGGCATCCTCGTCGTCGATGAACAGCCGGCGCATGCGGATGTCGCCAAGGCCGTAAAGCATATGCGCCTCGGCCTCGCGTCCGTCGCGGCCGGCTCGGCCGATTTCCTGATAGTAGGCTTCCAAGCTGCCCGGCATATCGGTGTGGAAGACATAGGCGACGTCAGGCTTGTCGATGCCCATGCCGAACGCGATGGTCGCCACCATGACGACGCCGGACAAGGTCATGAAGGCGTTTTGATTGGCTTCACGCGCCTCCTTGTTCATGCCGGCGTGATAGGCGAGCGCGGTGACGCCGTTGCGCTTCAGAAAGGCCGCCATCTCTTCGGTTTTCTTGCGCGACAAGCAATAGATGATGCCGCTCTTGCCCGCATGGCGCTCGATGAAGCCGAGCAGCTGGCGCTTGCTGTCCTGCTTGGGCGCGATGGCCAGCTTGATGTTGGGCCGGTCGAAACCCAGCACCAGCGTTTCGACCTGCTCGGCGAACAGGCGGGCGGCGATGTCGGTGCGCGTACTCTCATCGGCCGTCGCCGTCACCGCGACGATCGGCACATTGGCAAAGATACCGCGCAACCGGGAGAGATCCTCATACTCGGGCCGGAACGCCGGACCCCATTGCGAGATGCAATGCGCCTCGTCGATGGCGATCAAGCTGACGTGGAGCCTGGAGAGGGCGTCCAGCATGCGCTCGGTCATCAGCCGCTCCGGCGCCAGATAGAGCAGCCGCGTCTGGCCAGATGCCACACGGCGCCAGGCGGCGACGTTGGCCTCGCGGTCGAGCGAGGAATTGATCGTATCGGCCGCCACGCCGGCAAGCCGCAGCGCCGCGACCTGGTCCTGCATCAGAGCCACCAGCGGCGAGACGACGAGAGTGAGCCCGCCCAAAACCAGCGCCGGAACCTGGTAGCAGAGCGATTTGCCCGCGCCCGTCGGCATGACGGCCAGCACATGCCGCCCGGCCAGCAGCGCATCCATCACGTCGGCCTGGCCGGGACGAAAATCGTCGAAGCCGAACACGTCCTTCAGGACGCGCCGCTTGGAATCGCCGGCCAGCATGCTCGCCGCCTGTGCCGGCATCAGGCGGCCACCTGGCGGCAAGCGATATTTCGCGTACGGGAGAGATCGGGGAAGATGGTCAAGGGCAACTCCTTGTGAGGCATTGGAGTAGCCCACCGCTCATCCCATCACAACCGCCCTTTCAATGCCCTCGGCAACACTGCCGGCGCCGCCTTCCCCAGCGGCAAACGCACCCCTGATGGATTCCGCCGCGTTGCGATGTAAGCTTGCCTTCGCCGACACGCCAGGAGGGGCGCGATGCTGCAGGTGAGACAGGATTTGCTGGACGAACGGTTCCGGCTGCAGCGCGCCGCCTTCAAGGCACAACCATTTCCCGACCTTGGCGTCCGCAAGGATCGGCTGAGGCGCCTGCTGGCGCTGACCGAGCGGCACGAGACTGAAATCTGCGCGGCGATCGACGCCGACTTCGGCGGCCGCTCGGCGCATGAAACCCGCCTGGCCGAACTGTTCGTCGTGCGCGCAGGCATTCGCCATGCGCTCGCCCATGTCGGCGGCTGGATGCGGGAGCGCCGGATTGCCACCACCTTGCCGTTCCTGCCAGGCAGGAACCGCCTCGTGCCGCAGCCGCTCGGGGTCGTCGGCATCGTGTCGCCCTGGAACTATCCCTTCCAGCTCGCCGTCGCGCCGGTTACGGCAGCGCTTGCCGCCGGCAACCGCGTGCTGGTCAAGCCGTCCGAACTGACGCCGGCCTTCTCTGGGTTGCTGGCCAAGCTGGCCGGCGAACATTTCGCTCCGGACGAACTCAGCGTCATTTCCGGTGATGCCGATACGGGGAAGGCCTTCGTCTCGATGCCGTTCGATCATCTGCTGTTCACCGGTTCGACCGCGGTCGGCCGCCAGGTCGCGATCGCCGCCGCCGCCAACCTGACCCCCGTCACACTCGAACTCGGCGGCAAGTCGCCGGCGATCCTCGATCCCTCCTGCGATCTCGACACTGCGGTCGCCAGCGTCGCCTATGGCAAGTTGTTGAATGCCGGGCAGACCTGCATCGCGCCGGACTATTTGCTGGTGCCGAAGGGACAAGCCGGTACGGTCGCCGCGAAGCTCGCCATCGCCATGGCGCGGCTCTACCCCTCGCTGCGCGACAACCCCGACTATACCGCCATCATCAGCGACCGGCATTACCAGCGCCTGCGCGCCATGGTCGCGGAAGCCCGCGAGGCCGGCGCCGACGTCACCGAAATAAATCCGGCCGGCGAAGCGTTCGGCGCCACGAGCCGGAAGCTCCTGCCGACCCTGGTCAGCAACGCCGGCCCCGATCTGCGGCTGATGCGCGAGGAGATTTTCGGCCCGGTGCTGCCGATCGTCGAATACGCCACGGTCGACGATGCGATCGGCCATGTGAACCGGGCCGACCGGCCGCTGGCGCTCTACTGGTTCGGCAACGACAGCGGCAACCGCCAGCGCATCCTGCGTGAGACGGTCGCCGGTGGCGTCACCATCAACGACTGCATGCTGCATCTGGTGCAGGAGAACCAGCCCTTTGGCGGCGTCGGCGCCAGCGGCATGGGCGCCTATCACGGCGAATGGGGTTTCCGCACCTTCAGCAAGGAGAAACCGGTGTTCCTGCAGTCGCGCTTGAGCGCGGGGAGCCTTCTGCGGCCGCCCTATGGCAAGACGTTCGAACGGCTTTTCGGCCTGCTCAGGCGCATCACCTGACGTTCATTAAGTCTATCTTCACCATGATGCGGTAGCTTTCGCACCTGCGGTGATGTTTGGAGTACCGCGGGCTCCGTTGGCGCCCAGGCAACAAACCCGCGCTTCCTTGGAGGCGCGGGTTTTTTCGTTGGCCGAGAAATCGTCGGCGACGCGGTCAGGCGAGGAAATCGGCGCGGTGCGGCGTAAAACTGTCGACCAGCCGCCCCGCCTCGAGCGCCTTGACGCCGTGCACCAGGCCGGACGGCACGATGAAGCTGCCGCCGGTCTCGACGATTTCGGTCCGGCCGTCGATGGTCACCTCAAAGCGGCCTTCGGCGACATAGCTCGCCTGCACATGCGGATGCGAATGCAGGGCGCCGACACCACCCTTATCGAAACCGAATTCGACCATCATCAGTTCGTCGGTGGAGAGGAGAACCCGCCGGCGATTGCCGTCCGGGGTCGGGGTCCAGGCACCCTGGCCGGCATGCGCGAACATCTTCGGCTCGGTCATTGTCTTCTCCTCATCGCGCAAGCCATCCCCCGTCCACCGGCACCACCGCGCCATGCATATAGTTCGAGGCCGGCGCCAGCAGGAAGACGGCGGCATCGCCAATGTCTCCGGGCTCGCCCCAGCGGCCGGCGGGAATGCGCCCAAGGATGGCCGCGCTGCGGTCGGGATCGGCGCGCAGCGCCTGTGTGTTGTTGGTGTCGATATAGCCCGGCGCTATGCCGTTGACGTTGATGCCCTTCGCCCCCCACTCGCAGGCGAGCAGCCTAGTGAGGCCGAGCACGCCATGCTTGGAGGCCGTGTAGGACGCGACGCGGATGCCGCCCTGGAAACTCAGCACCGAGGCGATGTTGACGATCTTGCCCTGGCGTCCACCGGCAAGGACGCGCCGCGCAAAGGACTGACACAGCAGGAAGACGGACTTCAAATTGACGTCGATCACGTCGTCCCAGTCGGCTTCGCCGAGATCGACGGCATCGGCTCGCCGGATGATGCCGGCATTGTTGACCAGCCCGTCGATCGGACCGTTTTGGTCCCAGACGCGGTCCAGCATCGGTCCGACTGCTGCCGTGTCGGCAAGATCGATGCTCATCGCCTCGAATTGGCCGCCCACCGCGCCGACCTTGCTCACGGTGTCGTCCATCGACGAGCGGCCGACGCCGATCACGGCGCCACCGGCGCGCGCGATCGAGACCGCGATGCCTTGGCCGATGCCGGTGTTGGCGCCGGTCACCAGGATGCGCTTGCCGGCCAGGCTGAAGGCTGTGAGGTCGCTCACCGCAGCATGTCCATCGCCACCGGATCGAGATCGGTGTAGTCGACATTGTCGCCGGCCATCGCCCAGATAAAGGCATAGTTGGAGGTGCCGGCGCCAGAGTGGATCGACCAGCCCGGCGACAGCACCGCCTCCTCGTTGCGCATGACGATGTGGCGTGTCTCGTCCGGCTCGCCCATGAAGTGGAAGACGCGCGCCGCCTCGGGCAGGTCGAAATAGAGGTAGGCCTCCATGCGCCGGTCATGCACATGGCACGGCATGGTGTTCCAGATGGAGCCCGGCGCCAGCTGGGTCATGCCGACGACGAGCTGGCAGGTTTTTGTTCCCCCGGCATGGATGAACTGGAAGATCGAGCGCTCGTTGCAGGCCTCCTTGCTGCCGAGATCGAGGCGCTTGGCGTCATCGAGGCGGATCAGCCGGCTCGGATGAGCCTGATGCGCCGGCGCGCTGAGCAGATAGAACTTGGCGGGGTCGTTCTTATCGGCGGAAGCGAAGGAAACCGTGTCAGCGCCCATGCCGAGATAGAGCATGTCGCGCGCCCGCAGGTCGAAGGACTGGCCGCCGGCTTCGATCGTGCCGGCGCCGCCGATGTTGGCGGCGATCAATTCGCGCCGGTCGAGAAACCCGTTGGTGCCGGTCGG
The DNA here is from genome assembly GCF_000502915.1 of Mesorhizobium sp. LNHC209A00. Lineage (NCBI taxonomy): Bacteria > Pseudomonadati > Pseudomonadota > Alphaproteobacteria > Hyphomicrobiales > Phyllobacteriaceae > Mesorhizobium > Mesorhizobium sp. LNHC209A00. The sequence goes on along the minus strand of NZ_AYWT01000005.1, from coordinate 186,320 downwards.
CTTGATCGCTTCCAATGGCAATGCCGTTCCCACGGGCATGGCGCCGCCGACGATCATGCGGTCGTAGTGCGTGTAGGTCAGGCTGATGCGGCCGGGCTGGAAGAGGTCCTCGATATGGAAATTATGGCGCAGCTCGTCCGTTCCCATGGCGGCGGCGGCCGCCGGGTCGATGGCGAAGCGCGATGTATAGTCGATGTGGTTCTGGCTCATCTCTGTCCTGGCTTTCGGTGGATCATTCGCCCGCGGCCGCCTTGACCGAACTGGCGTAATAGGCCTGTCGCGCCTGCAGGCGCGCGCGATAACGCTGCTGGCTGGCGCCGAGATGGGCGCGCATCGCCTCGCGCGCGGCTTCGGCATCGCCGGCCGTGATCGCGTTCAGGATCACCAGATGCTCGCGCTGTAGCCCGCGCTGGTAGCTGTCGGACTGCGCCAGTTCGGTCGACCAGGGCGAGGTCACGTCGCATGGAATGGCGCGCCGGCCGAGCACGTCGAGCATCTCGACATAGAACGGGTTGTTGGTGGCGCTGGCGATGGCGCGATGGAAGGCCAGGTCGGCCGGGCCGGTCGGCTGGCTGCCGAGCAGCAGCCGCTCGAACTCGAAGAAGGCTTCCTGGATCGCCGCCTCCTGCGCGGCGTTGCGGCGGATGGCGGCGAGCCCAGCCGATTCGATCTCGATCGCCAGCCGCACCTCGAGCACGTTGAGCGCGACCGAATCCTTGGCTCCCATGTCGGCGGCCAGCGCCCCGAACATGGTCGAAATATGCTCGGTGACGAACACCCCGGCGCCCTGCCGCGGCTCGACCAGACCGTCGGCGGCAAGCTTGGCCAGCGCCTCGCGGATGACTGTGCGGCTGACGCCGAAGGTTTCGGTCAGCTGGCCCTCGGTCGGCAGCTTGTGGCCGGGCAGGATCTCGCCCGCCTGCAGCTGCTTGCGGATCGCCCCCATGACGGTTTCCGACAGCTTGGGTTTTCTCTCGACCCTGAGGTCGTTTGCGGTATCGGACACCTCGGTGACCTCCTAGAGCAATTGCAGGACAAGCGCGTAGCGGTTTTTCGTCGTGAATTGCGTAAAAACAAAGAGTTACGGTTCAGCGATTCTAACGATCGCTGAACCGCTCTAATGGAACAGGCCCGGCAGCCACAATGAGATTTCCGGGACGTAGGTGACAAGCATCAGCACGGCGAAGGCGGCGCCGTAGAATGGCCAGATCGAGCGCATCGCGGTCCAGATCGGAATGCGGCCGATCGCGCAGCTGACGAATAGAACCGCGCCGACCGGTGGCGTGCAAAGCCCGATGCCGAGATTGAGGATGAGGATGACGCCGAAATGCACGGGATCGACGCCATAGGCCATGACCACCGGCAGGAAGATCGGTGTCGTGATGATGATCAGCGGCGACATGTCCATGAAGGTGCCGAGGATGAGCAGGACGACGTTGATCAGCAGCAGGATCACCAGCTTGTTGTCGGACACCGACTGCAGAAAGGCGACCAGCGCCGCCGGCACCCTGAGATAGGCGAGCAGCCAGCCGAAGGCCGCCGCGCAGCCGATGATCATCAGCACCATGGCCGTGGTGCGCACCGAGGCCGTCGTCGCCGCGACGAAATCGCCCCAGCTCATCGAGCGGTAGATGATCAGCGTCACCAGGAACGCGTAGACGATGGCAATGCAGGAGCTCTCGGTCGCGGTGAAGACACCGGACCTGACGCCGCCGAAGATGATGGCGATCAGGATGAGCCCGGGAATGGCGGCGACAAGGAGCTGCAAGGCCCGGCCGAAGCCGGCGAAGGGCTCCGTCGGATATCCCCGGCGGCTGGCGACCCAATAGGCCGTTATCATCAGCGACAGCGCCAGCAGCAGACCCGGTAGCACGCCAGCCGTGAACAGGTCGGCGATCGAGATACGGCCGCCGGCGGAGATCGAATAGATGATCATGTTGTGGGACGGTGGAATGAGAAGGGCGATGATGGCCCCGACAGAGGTGATGTTGACGGCATAGTCGATGCCGTAGCCGCGCGCCTTCATCTGCGGAATCATCAGCCCGCCGACCGCCGACGCATCCGCCACGGCCGAGCCGGAGATGCCACCGAACATGGTCGATGCGGCGATGTTGACCTGCCCCAGACCGCCGCGCAAATGACCGACCAGGGAGCCTGCCAGCGCGACCAGCCGAGCGGCGATACCACCGCGCACCATCAGGTCGCCGGCGAAGATGAAGAACGGGATGGCCATCAGCGAAAACACGGCGACGCCGGAATTGAGCCGCTGGAACACGACGACCGGCGGCAGGCCAAGCGTGAGGATCGTGGCGAAGCTGGCGACGCCGAGACAGAAGGCGATCGGCGTGCCGATGACCAGCAGGAACACGAAGGTGCCGAACAGGACGATCAGGGCCATGGTTCAGGGCTCCTCGCCGGTTGCATGAATGTCGGCGTCGACGGGCAGGCCGGCAAAGCGCCCGGCCAGCCGTTCCAGCGAAAACAGGCAGACCAGCGCCCCACCCAGGATGACCGGCAGGAAGCTGGCGCCGCCCGGCAGGGCAAGTGACGGCATGACCGTGTTCCAGGTTAGCCTGGCCAATTGCACGCCATAGACGATCATGCCGGCGCCGAAGGCCAGCACGACAAGGTCGGAAATGCTGCGCAGCACCGCCTTGGCCGAAACAGGCAGGACATAGAGCAGCACGTCGAAGCCGAGATGGGTGCGTTCGCGCACGCCGACGGCGGCGCCGAGAAAAATGAACCAGCCCATCAGCAGTACCGAGAAGGGTTCCGTCCAGCTTGGCGAACGGTTCAGCACATAACGCGAGAAGACCTGCCAGAAGATGATGATCGTCATCAGCGTCAAGCCGGCGCCGCTGATCCAAAGCGCCAGCCTGGCAAGTCCCGACAGGACCCGCTCCGCACCCAGCCAGAATCCTCGCATGGCCGACGCGTCCGAAGGCAGCGCGGAGGTCTCCGCGCCGCTCGATCCATTGCCCCTGCCGTTCATTTCTCGGCCTGTATGCGGGCGGCCAGGTCCTTCAATTCAGGCGTCGACAAGTACTTGTCGTAGACGGGCTTCATCGCGTCGATCAGCGGCTGCTTGTCGATCTGGCTGACCTTGACGCCCGCGGCCTCGACGATGCCGCGCGACTTCTTCTCCTGCGCGTCCCACAGTTCGCGCATCTTGACGACGCTGTCCTTGGCTGCCTGGCGCACGATCGCCTGGTCTTCGGGCGAGAGCTTGTCCCAGCTTGCCTTCGACATGACCAGCACTTCCGGCACGATCTGGTGTTCGTCCATCGTGTAATGCTTGGCCACTTCGTAGTGCTTGGCGGATTCGAAGCTCGGCCAGTTGTTTTCGGCGCCGTCGATGACGCCGGTCTGCAGCGCCGAATAGACTTCGCCATAGGCCATCGGCGTGGCGTTGGCACCTAGCGCGTTGACCATGTCGACGAACACATCGGACTGGATGACGCGGAACTTCATGCCTTTCATGTCCGCCATCGAGGTAATGTCCTTCTTGGTGTTGTAGAAGGACCGAGCACCGGAATCGTAGAAGGCGAGGCCGACGAGATCATGCGCCTCGAAGGCCTTCAGGATCTGGTCGCCGACACCGCCGTCCATGACGTGGCGCATGTGCTCGACGGAGCGGAACATGTAGGGCAGCGACGGCACGGCGGTCTCCGGCACGATGCCGTTGAACGGTCCCATCGAGACACGGTCGAGGTCGATGACGCCGGCCTGGGTCTGCTCGATCGTGTCCTTTTCCTCGCCGAGTTGCGCCGAGTGATAGACCTCGATCGAATAGCGGCCGGCGGTGCGCTGCTTGAGCAGGTCGCCCATGTACTTGACCGCCTCGACGGTCGGGTAGCCGTCTGGATGGGTATCCGAGGATCGCAGCACGGTTTCGGCGTTGGCAGCGCCGATCAGCAGCGAACCGATGGCGAATGTCGCGGCCGTCAATTTCGAAAAATGCAACATGACTTCCTCCCATTGAAAATCGAAACGCCCGGCTCAGAGCCGGTACGCATTCTTGGCAAGCGTGTAGGCAAGCTCCTTCGCGAGTTCATGCGCCTCCTCCTCACGCAGCCTGTGCTCGGCGACGAGACGCGCCAGGAACGCACAGTCGACCCGCCGTGCCACGTCATGGCGGGCCGGGATCGACGGAAAGGCGCGGGTGTCGTCGTTGAAGCCGACCGTGTTGTAGAAGCCGGCGGTCTCGGTGGTCATCTCGCGGAACCGGCGCATGCCTTCCGGGCTGTCGTGGAACCACCAGGCCGGCCCGAGCTTCAGCGCCGGATAGACGCCGGCCAACGGCGCCAGTTCGCGCGCATAGCTGGTCTCATCCAGCGTGAACAGGATGACGGTCAGGTCACGCTCCAGCCCGACGCAGTCCAGCAATGGCTTCAATGCCGTTACATAGTCGGTCCGGGCCGGGATATCGAAACCCTTGTCCCTGCCGAATTTCTGGAAAGCAGAAGCCGAATGATTGCGCATGGAGCCGGGATGGATCTGCATGACCAGCCCGTCGTCCCGGCTCATCTTGGCCATCTCGGTCAGCATCTGCGCGCGAAACAATTTTCGCTCGCGCTCATCCTGCGAGCCGGCGCGGACCCGGTTGAACAGCTCCTGCGCCGCCGCGTCGGAAAGATTGGCGGTCTCCGCCGTCGGATGACCGTGATCCGACGACGTCGCGCCGAAGCTCCTGAAGAAGGCGCGCCGCTGGCGATGCGCGTCGAGATAACCGGCCCAGGTCCCGGTGTCGCAGCCGGTGATCTCGCCGAGCCGATCGAGATTGGCCGAAAAGCCTTCGAAATCCGGATCGACGACGGCGTCCGGCCGATAGGCGGTGACAACACGGCCCTCCCAGCCGCTGTCGCGGATCATCTGGTGCCATTTGAGATCGTCGAGCGCGCCTTCGGTCGTCGCGATGACCTCGATGTTGAAGCGCTCGAACAGCGCCCGAGGGCGGAAGTTCTCCCACTGCAGCAGCGTTGCGATCGTATCGTAATGACGGTCGGCGGTCGCGGCGCTCAAAGGCTCTTCGATGCCGAACAGATGCGCAAGGACATGGTCGAACCACAACCGGGTCGGCGTGCCACGGAAGAGGTAATAGTGTTCGGCGAACAGCCGCCAGATCGCCCTGCCGTCGGTCTCGACGGGCGCACCATCGAGGGTCGGCACGCCGAGAGCCTCCAGCCGCACGCCCTGACTGAACAGCATGCGAAAAATATAGTGGTCCGGCACGATGAGCAGTTGCGCGGGATCGGGGAACGGCTCGTTCAACGCATACCAGCGCGGGTCGGTATGGCCGTGAGGACTGATGATCGGCAGGTCCTTGATGCCGGCGTAGAGAGCGCGGGCGATCGACAGCGGACGCGCCTCGGCTGAAAACAGCAAATCCGCATTGGTCAGTGCCACGGCCATCCTCCGGCTCCATGGGTAGGATCGGTCAGAAATAATGTCAACATACAAAAATCTGGTTGTTGTATGATGACTCCTAAGCGAAGCTAAGCATTGTCGGCGGACGCCGTCAGTGTTACCCCGCAAACCGTTCCATGAGATGAGTGCCGAATTGATGACAGACCGCCGCCTTTCCAACCGCACGGCGCAGGCATTGCCGGTCAAGGTCGCCGCGCCTCGATATGATCGTGGCGCGATCACGCCGGGCATCGTTCATCTGGGCGTCGGCGCCTTTCACCGCGCCCACCAGGCCGCTTATATCGATGAATGCCTGGCGGCCGGCGAAACGGACTGGGGCATATCAGGCGTGTCGCTGCGCAGCGCCGATACGCGCGACGCGCTGGCGCCGCAGGACGGGCTATACACCTTGGCGGTGCGCGGCAGCGGCGGCGAGAAGCTGCATGTCATCGGCTCGATCGGCTCGCTGCTGGTGGCGCCGGAAGACCCGGAAGCGGTTCTGGCGGTGCTGGCCGATCCGCGGACCCGCATCGTGACGCTGACGATCACCGAGAAAGCCTATTTGCGGGCGGCCGGAGGCGGATTGGACGCGGCGCATGCCGACATCGTCCACGACCTTGACAACCCGCGAACACCGAAGACGGCGCATGGTTTTCTGACCGAAGCGCTCGCCCGGAGGCTGGCTGCTGGCACACCGCCCTTTACCGTGCTTTGTTGCGACAACCTGCCGGCCAACGGCGCCACCTTGCACCGGCTGCTGATCGAATTCGCCACGCGGCGCGATGCCGGTGCCGGTTCGGCGGCCGATGCCGGAATGGCCGACCACATCGCCGGTCACGTCGCATTTCCGTCAAGCATGGTCGACCGCATCGTGCCAGCCACGACCGATGCCGGCAGGGCGCGGATAGCGGGCGAACTTGGTGTCGACGACGCCTGGCCGGTGATGACGGAACCCTTCCGCCAGTGGGTGATCGAGGACGATTTCCCGACGGGCCGTCCGGCCTGGGAAAAATTCGGCGTCACCATGGTTGGGGATGTCGCTCCCTTCGAGGACATGAAGCTGAGGCTGCTCAACGGCGCGCATTCGGGCATCGCCTATCTCGGCCTGCTCAGCGGCCACGCGACGGTCGACAGCGCCTTCGCCGATCCGGCGATCCGGCGGTTCGTCGACGCGCTATGGCAAGAGGCCATAACAACGTTGCCGGACGATGCCGGCCTCGACCCATCAGCGTATACGGCTGAGCTTGCGGAGCGTTTTTCAAACACGGCACTTGCCCACCGCACGGCGCAGATCGCCAATGACGGCAGCCAGAAACTGCCGCAGCGCATTATCGCCTCGGCTGTCGAGTGCCTCGAAGCCGGCACCGAGCTGGTCCATCTCACGCTGGTGGTGGCTGCCTGGATCGCCGCCTGCGCGGCGCGCGGAAAGGCGTTGCCGGAAGGCCATTTCACCGATCCGCTCGATGCGCCGATGACCGCGCTTTTGGACCAGCAGCTGCCGGCGAACGAAACCGTGACGGCGGTGTTTGACATGGCCGGCTTCGCCCGGGATCACGCCGAGCGCCAGACGCTGATGGAACTCGTGGCCGTCCATCTCGTCCACCTGCGACGAGACGGCCCGACTTTGGCCTTCGCCGCGCTCGGCATAGAAGCTGAAGGACAGCAAGGCGCGAGCGGTACAGAACCTTGATTCGTCGTGCACCTCCAGCACCGCCGCCACACCAACTCTCACGCCACAATAGCCCGACAAACAAAAAAAGCGGGGCAAGGCCCCGCTCCAATCCGTCACCTTGAGACGAGTTTCAGGCCGGCAGGATCGCGCCTTCCAGCGTGGTGAGCTGGCTAAGGAATTGTTCGGCCTTGCTGCGCGACTGATCGTCCTTGGCGTCCGCGGCATCTTCCCTGGCTTCCTGGATGCGGCGGGTGAGATCGGCGCGGTCGACGTCCTTCACCGCGACAGCCGATTCCGCCAGCAGCGTGCAGCCGGCCGGGACGATGTCGGCGAAGCCGCCGAACACGACATAGCGTTCCTCGCTCCCCGAGGCGCTCTTCACCGTGACGACACCCGGCTTGATCGTGGTCATGACCGGCGCGTGATGAGCCATGACGGTCATCTCGCCTTCGGCGCCTGGAATAACGACGGATTCGACCTCGGCGGAAACCAGCAGGCGTTCCGGCGAAACCAGTTCGAACTTGAAAGCTTCAGCCATGTCAATTTAGCGGGTAGGGAATAGTGAGTAGTCGATAGTGATGGGAGCACGAAACGCCCAGGTCACGCCGCTATTCTCTTCTCGCTGCCCACTACTCCCTATTCGCTTGATTTACGCCGCTTCTGCCGCGAGGCGCTGTGCCTTCTCGACCGCTTCCTCGATGCCGCCGACCATGTAGAAGGCGGCTTCCGGCAGGTGGTCGTAGTCGCCGTTGCAGAGGCCCTTGAAGCCCTTGATGGTGTCGGCGAGGTCGACGAGCTTGCCAGGCGCGCCGGTGAACACTTCGGCGACGAAGAAGGGCTGTGACAGGAAGCGCTCGATCTTGCGGGCGCGGGCCACCGTCTGCTTGTCCTCTTCCGAGAGCTCATCCATGCCGAGGATGGCGATGATGTCCTGCAGCGACTTGTAGCGCTGGAGGATCGACTGCACCTGGCGGGCGACGCCATAATGCTCGTCGCCGACGACCAGCGGGTCGAGCATGCGCGAAGTCGAGTCCAGCGGATCGACGGCCGGATAGATGCCCTTCTCGGCGATCGAACGGTTGAGCGTCGTCGTCGCGTCAAGGTGAGCGAACGAGGTCGCCGGTGCCGGATCGGTCAAGTCGTCGGCCGGCACGTAGATCGCCTGCACCGAGGTGATCGAGCCCTTGGTGGTGGTGGTGATGCGTTCCTGAAGCGCGCCCATGTCGGTGGCGAGCGTCGGCTGGTAGCCCACGGCCGACGGGATGCGGCCGAGCAGCGCCGACACTTCGGAACCCGCCTGCGTGAAGCGGAAGATGTTGTCGACGAAGAACAGCACGTCCTGGCCCTGGTCGCGGAAATATTCGGCGACCGTCAAGCCGGTCAGGCCGACACGGGCGCGCGCGCCCGGCGGCTCGTTCATCTGGCCGTACACCAGCGCTGCCTTGGAGCCTTCGCCGCCGCCCTTCTTGTTGACGCCGGATTCGATGAACTCGTGATAGAGATCGTTGCCTTCGCGGGTGCGCTCGCCGACGCCGGCGAACACCGAGTAGCCGCCATGCGCCTTGGCGATGTTGTTGATCAGTTCCTGGATCAGCACGGTCTTGCCGACGCCGGCGCCGCCGAACAGGCCGATCTTGCCGCCCTTGGCGTAAGGCGCCAAGAGGTCGAGCACCTTGATGCCGGTGATCAGGATCTGGGCTTCCGTCGACTGCTCGACATAGGTCGGCGCCGGCTGATGGATCGAGCGCATTTCGATTGCGTCGACCGGGCCTTCTTCGTCGACCGGTTCGCCGATGACGTTGATGATGCGGCCGAGCATGCCCGGGCCGACCGGCACGGTGATCGGAGCGCCGGTGTCGCGCACTTCCTGGCCGCGCACCAGACCTTCGGTGGAGTCCATCGCGATGCAGCGCACGGTGTTTTCACCCAGATGCTGGGCAACTTCGAGCACCAGGCGGTTGCCGACATTGGTCGTCTCGAGCGCGTTCAGGATCGCCGGCAGGTGATCGCCGAATTGCACGTCGACAACGGCGCCGATGACCTGCCGAACCCTGCCGACAACGCCGGTGGCTTTCGTGACCACGGCCTGCGTCTTGGCAACCACGGCCTTGGCCGGCGCTGCTGCTGCCTTGGCCGGAGCAGCTTTTGCCGCCGCCGGAGCCCTGGCCGCCTTCACGGGGGCTGCTGCCTTGGGGGCTGCCGTCTTCGGAGTTGCCTTCTGGGGGGTCGCTGCTTTCGCCATCGTCTTTACCCTTTTCGTCCTTTGTTTCTCACGCGGTCCGGTTCGCGGGAAAGTCACCCGCGGACCGCGCCTAGAGCGCCTCGGCGCCCGAAATAATTTCGATCAGTTCCTTGGTGATCTGCGCCTGCCGCTGGCGGTTGTAGGTGATCGACAGCTTGTTGATCATCTCGCCGGCGTTGCGCGTCGCATTGTCCATGGCGCTCATCTTGGCGCCCATTTCGCCGGCGGCGTTTTCGAGCAGCGCCCGGAAAACCTGCACGGAGATGTTGCGCGGGATGAGGTCGGAGAGGATTTCGCCCGGCTCCGGCTCATATTCATAGACGGCGCTGCCGCCATCCACCGCCGCGGCCGGAGCCGAAGCGACGCCGGCCGGGATGATCTGCTGCGCGGTCGGGATCTGGCTGATCACCGACTTGAACTGCGAATAGAACAGCGTGCAGATGTCGAAGGCGCCCTCGTTGAACAGATGAATGACCTTCTTGGCGATCGCGTCGGCATTGACGAAGCCGAGCGTCTTGACCTCGCGCAAATCGACGCGGTCGATGATCATCGATGCATAGTCGCGGCGCAGGATGTCGAAACCCTTCTTGCCGACGCAGATGATCTTGACCTGCTTGCCATCGGCCAGAAGCCGGCGGATGTGATCGCGGGCAAGACGGGCGATCTGCGAATTGAAACCGCCGCACAGGCCGCGCTCGGCGGTGCAGACCACGAGCAGATGCACGGCGTCCTTACCGGTGCCCGTCATCAGCGCCGGCGCATCGCCGCCACCGCCGATCGCTTGGGTGATGTTGGCCAGCACGGAACCCATGCGCTCCGAATAGGGGCGCGCCGCTTCCGCCGCCTCTTGCGCACGGCGCAGCTTCGCCGCGGCGACCATCTGCATCGCCTTGGTGATCTTCTGCGTCGCCTTGACCGAGGCGATACGGTTACGAAGGTCTTTTAATGAAGGCATGCTTCAAACCTGATCCCGTCTTGTCTCATCCGGACTGGCGCTTCGCTCAGGCGAAGGTCTTGGCGAAGGCGTCGATCTCGGCCTTGAGCTTGGCGCGCAGATCGTCCGAAAGCGCCTTTTCCTTGCGGATGGCGTCGAGAACGTCCTTGCCCGCCGCACGCATGTGGCTGAGCAGGCCGTGCTCGAACTTGCCGACCTGGTTGACCGGCAGCTTGTCGAGATAGCCGTTGACGCCGGCGAAGATCACCGCGACCTGCTCTTCCGTCTTCAGCGGCGAGAACTGCGGCTGCTTCAGGAGTTCGGTCAGGCGCGATCCGCGGTTGAGCAGGCGCTGCGTGGCGGCATCGAGATCCGAGCCGAACTGCGCGAAGGCCGCCATTTCGCGGTACTGCGCGAGCTCGCCCTTGATCGAGCCGGCAACCTGCTTCATCGCTTTGATCTGCGCGGCCGAGCCGACGCGGCTGACCGAGAGGCCGACGTTGACGGCCGGACGGATGCCCTGGAAGAACAGGTTGGTTTCGAGGAAGATCTGGCCGTCGGTGATCGAGATCACATTGGTCGGGATATAGGCCGACACGTCGTTGGCCTGCGTCTCGATGATCGGCAGGGCGGTCAGCGATCCGCCGCCCAGATCGTCGTTGAGCTTCGCGGCGCGCTCGAGCAAGCGCGAGTGCAGGTAGAAGACGTCGCCGGGATAGGCTTCGCGGCCTGGCGGGCGGCGCAGCAACAACGACATCTGGCGATAAGCGACGGCCTGCTTCGACAGATCATCATAGCTGATCAGCGCATGCATGCCGTTGTCGCGGAAATATTCGCCCATGGTGCAGCCGGCGAACGGCGCCAGGAACTGCATCGGCGCCGGGTCGGAAGCGGTGGCGGCGATGATGATCGAGTATTCGAGCGCGCCGCGCTCTTCCAGAACCTTGACGAACTGCGCGACGGTCGAACGCTTCTGGCCGACGGCGACGTAGACGCAGTAGAGCTTTTCCTTTTCCGGGCCGTTATCGTGCACCGACTTCTGGTTGAGCATCGTGTCGAGGATGATGGCGGTCTTGCCGGTCTGGCGGTCACCGATGACCAGCTCGCGCTGGCCGCGGCCGACCGGGATCAGGGCGTCGATGGCCTTGAGGCCGGTTGACATCGGCTCGTTGACCGATTTGCGCGGAATGATGCCTGGTGCCTTGACGTCGACGCGCTTGCGTTCGGTCGCCTTGATCGGGCCCTTGCCGTCGATCGGGTTGCCAAGCGCGTCGACGACGCGGCCGAGCAGGCCGGGGCCGACAGGAACGTCGACGATGGCGCCGGTGCGCTTGACGATGTCGCCTTCCTTGATGTCGCGGTCGGCGCCGAAGATGACGACGCCGACATTGTCGGCTTCGAGGTTGAGCGCCATGCCGCGGATGCCGCCTGGGAATTCGACCATTTCGCCGGCCTGGACATTGTCGAGGCCATAGACGCGGGCGATACCGTCACCGACGGACAGCACCTGTCCGACTTCGGAGACCTCGGCCTCCTTGCCGAAATTCTTGATCTGATCTTTCAGAATTGCGGAAATTTCCGCGGCGCGGATGTCCATCAGCCGACCTCTTTCAGTGCAAGCTTGAGCGAATTGAGTTTGGTTTTGAGCGACGTATCGATCTGGCGCGAGCCCATCTTGACCACCAACCCGCCGAGCAGCGATGGATCGACGGTGACGGAAATGGCCACGTCCTTGCCGGCAACGCCCTTCAGCGCGGCCTTGAGTTCGGTCTGCTGGGCCGCGGTCAGCTCATGAGCCGACGTCACCTCGGCGGCAGCCTCGCCACGGTGCTCAGCGGCGATCTGGCGGAATGCCTTGATCATGCCGGGCACCGCGAACAGGCGGCGGTTCTTGGCGACGACGCGCAGGAAATTGCCGGTCAGACCGATGATGCCGGCCCTGTCGGCGATCGCCCCGATGGCCTTGGCCTGGTCCTCGCTGGAGAATACCGGGCTGTTGATCAGCCGGGTGAGGTCGCCACTGCCCGCGAGCATGGCCTCGAAACTGGTGAGATCGGCCTCGACCTTGGCGACGGAATTTGCCTGCGATGCCAGTTCGAACAGCGAACCGGCATAGCGTTCTGCGACACCTGAGATTGGCGATGACGATTGAGCCACGGACCGTCTTTTCTCTTGTCTGACAGGCCGCAGATTGTTGGCGCGAGCAAAAACTCTGGCTAAATCTTTGACCTTACTGCATTTTTTCAAGCACGGAGGCGCGGCTTCCGCTATCCCCGGCCGAAAGTCGATTGCCGTCTAGCACAGGCATTTTAAGACCGCAATGCGTCGTTCCGCATGGTTTTCAGGCACTATTGTCGCATCCGGCGAAAGATCAGCGTCCCGCGCGCCTGAATACCCCAGGATTCAGGGCACAAAGCCGAAGGCAAAGGCGAGCGGCAAGGCCGCGAGCGCCAATTCCACCACAATGGAAATCCAATTGAAAGGTGTATTGGCGCCATCCGACATCATCGACAGCAGCCGGCCGAAGGCAGTGAACAGCCATGAAAATCCGAGCGCCATGTAGACCAGCGGCTGCGCGAGCAGGATGCAGCACAGGCCGACTCCGAGATAAAAGCCCGACATGCGGCCGCGCCCCTCGGCGATCGCCGCCGCCTTCTCGGGTTTCGCCTGCAGGCGCAGGATACGGAACGCCAGCCCCGGCGCCAGGAAAAACAGAAGGCCGAGCAGCACGGTGAAGACCGCGCTCGACCAGGCCAGCCATTCGCCCTGGCTCGTCGGCCATGGAAGCGCAAAATCCATCGTGTCCCTCGAAATGCCCTGTTTTGAAAATCACCGACATTCTAGCGAAGGAAAGACCCGGCGCCAGATGGCTTCAGCCACTTTAGGAGACGCGCATCAACTCAGTGCGAATTCCACCGCCGCCTCGGCATGGATGCGCGTCGTGTCGAAAACCGGAATGTCGAAATCCTCCTGGCCGATGAGCATGGTGATCTCGGTGCAGCCCATGATCAGGCTGTCGGCGGCTTCGTCGCGGCGCAAGCGGTTTGCCTCGGCGACATAGGCCGCCTTCGAGGCTTCTGTGACGATGCCCTGACAGAGTTCTTCGTAGATGACGCGATGCACCATGTCGCGCCCGGCCGAATTTGGCACCACTGGCGACAAGCCATATTTGTCGGCAAGCCGGCCCTTGTAGAAGTCCTGCTCCATGGTGAACCGCGTTGCCAGCAGCGCTGGCCGCCGCAGGCCGGCCTGCCTGACCGTGGCCGCGGTTGCGTCGGCGATATGGATGAGCGGGATCGACACAGCCGCCTGCACCTGGTCGGCCAGTCTGTGCATGGTGTTGGTGCACAGAAGCAGGCCCTCCGCACCGCCGGCCTCAAGTTTGTGCGCGGCATCGATCAGCAGCGCGCCGGCACCGTCCCAGTCGCCATCATGCTGCCGTTCGGCAATCTCGGCGAAATCGAACGACCAGAGCAGCAGCCTCGCCGAATGCAGGCCGCCCAGCCGCTCGCGCACGATCTCGTTGAGCAGGCGGTAGTAGATGGCGGTCGATTCCCAACTCATGCCGCCGAGCAGGCCTAAGGTTTTCATCAGATCTTCCGTTTCTCTCGTCGTGACAGCTGGAGCTGAATTTGTGTTCCTACAAAAAGCTCTGCGGGTCGATGTCGACCTGCACCCGAACCGAGCCGCGCTGTTTCGGACCGTTGGCCAGCATGGTGCGGATGAACCCCTGCATGTCGGCGCGCCGTTCGCCCTGGATCAGCAGGCGGAAGCGGTGGCGACCGCCGAGCAACGATAATGGCGCTTCCGCCGGCCCTAGCACGAACAGATCCGACGCCTCCGGTGCGGAGCGGCGCAGGCCGCGTGCATGGGCTTCCGCTTCCGCCCGCGTCACCGCGCTGACGATGACGCCTGCCAGCCGGCCGAAGGGCGGCAAGGCAGCGCGTTCGCGCTCTGAAATCTCGCGCTGGTAGAAAGACTCGGCATCGCCGGAGACGATCGCCCGCATCACCGGATGGTCGGGCTGGAAGGTCTGCAGCAGGCCAAGGCTCTTCTTGCCGGTGCGGCCGGCACGGCCGGTCACCTGGCTGAGCAGCTGGAAGGTGCGCTCGGCGGCACGCGGATCGCCATTGGCAAGGCCTAGGTCGGCATCGACGACGCCGACCAGCGTCATGTTCGGGAAATTGTGACCCTTGGCGACCAGTTGCGTGCCGATGACGATATCGGCCTCGCCATTGGCGATAGCCTCCAGTTCCAGCCGCAACCGCCGTACACCCCCCATGATATCCGACGACAGCACGATGGTGCGCGCGTCCGGGAAATGCGTGACGACCTCTTCGGCGATGCGCTCCACCCCCGGCCCGCAAGCGACCAGATGGTCGAGCGTGCCGCATTCGGGGCAGGCTTCCGGCCGGCGCTCATTGTGACCGCAGTGATGACACACCAACTGGCCGCGAAAGCGGTGTTCGACCAGCCAGGCCGAGCACACCGGGCAGCCGAAACGGTGGCCGCAGACCCGGCATAGCGTCAGCGGCGCATAGCCCCGCCGGTTGAGGAACAGCAGCGATTGCTCCTTCTTCTCCAGCGTCTTGCGCATATGGTCGATCAGCACCGGCGACAGGAAGCCGCCACGCGCCGGCGGCGCGCGGCGCATGTCGATCGACTTGAGATCGGGAAGTGCCGCCTCGGCGAAGCGGGCGGAAAGCACAGCCCTGGCATAGCGGCCCTGGCTGGCGTTGACCCGGCTCTCGACCGAAGGCGTTGCCGACGCCAGCACGATGGGAAAGCCGCCAATATGGCCGCGCACGACAGCCATGTCGCGCGCATTGTAGAAAACGCGGTCTTCCTGCTTGTAGGCCGGGTCGTGCTCCTCGTCGACGACGATCAGGCCGAGCTGCTTGAACGGCAGGAAGAGCGCCGAGCGCGCGCCGGCGACGACACGCACGCCCCCTTCCGCCACTTGCCGCCAGACTTTTTCGCGCATCCTGGGCGGCAGGTCGGAATGCCACTCGGCCGGCTTGGCGCCAAAGCGCCCCTGGAACCGTTCGAGGAAAGCATGCGTCAGCGCGATTTCCGGCAGCAGGATCAGCACCTGTTTGCCCTGATCGAGCGCGGCGGCCACCGCCTCGAAATAGACCTCGGTCTTGCCCGAACCGGTAACACCATCGAGCAGCGAGACATTGAACGCGCCGGCCGCGACATTGGCGCGCAGCATCGACGCGGCGTCGTTCTGGTCCGGCATCAGGTCCGGCAGGGCATAGCTTGGGTCGGGTGCGGCCACCACAGGGCGCGGCGGGATCATCACCGTTTCGAACACGCCTTGCGCTTTCAGCCCCTCGATTACGGTCGACGACACGCCGGCGGCGTGCGCCAGCCCCGAGCGCGTCCAGGCAAGCCCTCCTTCGGCTGTCTCCAGCACCCGCGTCCTCGCATCGGTCATCCGATCCGGCATGACGAGTGTCCGCTGCAGCCCTTCGATCCAGGGTTCGGGATCGAAAGCTTCCGGCGCACGCAACAGCATGCGCGCCACCATGCCCGGCGCCGACAGCGTGTATTGCGCCACCCAGTCGACGAAGCGGCGCATGGCGCGGTCGATCGGCGGACAGTCGAAAACCTGTTCGATCGGGCGCAATTTCCTGGCATCGACCTGCTCGACCACGCCGTCCCAGACGATGCCGGCGACCTGGCGCGGCCCAAGCGGCACGCGCACGATCGAGCCCGGCACCACCCGCATGCCGGCCGGCACGGCATAAGTGTAGGGGCGTTCGGCCGGCATCGGCACCAGCACCGGTGCGGCTGCGACAAAGGGCGAATCTTCGATCATGAGGCGTGACCTTGCCCCGACTTTGGTCTAGATCAAAGAGCAAGGCTGAACGTGCCTTCCCAAGCACGACGAAATCGTCAGGAGACCCGCCATGAAATTTTTTGTCGACACCGCCGACGTCAAGGATATCCGTGAGCTGAACGATCTGGGGCTGCTCGATGGCGTCACCACCAATCCGTCGCTGATCCTGAAATCCGGCGGCAAGATCGCCGAGGTCACCAAGCAGATCTGCGACATCGTCAAAGGTCCGGTCTCGGCGGAAGTCGTGGCGAGCGAGTACAAGCAGATGATGGCCGAGGCCGAGGTGCTGTCCAAGATCGCGCCCAATGTGTGCATCAAGGTGCCGCTGACGCTGGACGGCTTGAGAGCCTGCAAGACGATCCGCACCGAGATGAACCGAATGGTCAATGTCACGCTGTGCTTCTCGGCCAATCAGGCGCTGCTCGCGGCCAAGGCCGGCGCATCCTTCATCTCGCCTTTCGTCGGCCGCGTCGACGATACCGGCGCGGACGGCATGGAACTGATCCAGGAGATCCGCCAGATCTACGACAATTACGATTTCCAGACCGAGATCCTTGTCGCCTCGGTGCGCACGGTGAACCATATCAAGCAGGCGGCGCTCATCGGCGCCGACGTCGTGACCGCACCGCCGGCGACACTGAAGGCATTGGTGAAGCACCCGCTTACGGACAAGGGTCTGGAGCAGTTCACCGCCGACTGGGCCAAGACCGGCCAGAAAATCGGCTGAGACTATTCAGCTCCAATGAAAAAGGCCGGGCAACCGGCCTTTTTGTTGGCGTCATGACAGCCTCCGCTCAATCCGCGTCGTCAGTGTCAGGCACCGCCGCCGGCTGGCGTTTGCCCGCCATGATCTCGCGCTTGCCGACATGGTTCGGTGCGCCGACCAGACCTTCCTTCTCCATCCGCTCGACCAGTGAAGCGGCGCGGTTGTAGCCTATGCCGAGGCGGCGCTGGATGTAGGACGTCGAACATTTCTTGTCGCGCAACACCACCTTGACCGCCTCGTCATAGCTGGAATCGCCATCCTCCGCGGCAACGGCTCCCTTGTCGAAGACCGCTCCCTGGTCGTCTTCCTCTTCCTCTTCATCCTCGTCGGCCGTAACGGTCTCCAGATATTCCGGGCGGCCCTGCGCCTTCAGATGCGCCACGACATGCTCGACCTCTGCGTCGGACACGAAGGGGCCGTGCACGCGGGCGATGCGCCCGCCGCCCATCATGTGCAGCATGTCGCCCTGGCCGAGCAGCTGCTCGGCACCCTGCTCGCCCAAAATGGTGCGGCTGTCGATCTTGGAGGTGACCTGGAATGAGATTCGGGTCGGGAAGTTGGCCTTGATAGTGCCGGTGATGACGTCGACGGAAGGCCGCTGCGTGGCCATGATCAGGTGGATGCCGGCGGCGCGCGCCATCTGCGCCAGGCGTTGGATGGCGCCTTCGATCTCCTTGCCGGCGACCATCATCAGGTCGGCCATCTCGTCGACGATGACGACGATATAGGGCATCGGCGCGAGGTCGATCTCCTGCTGTTCGAACAACGGCTCGCCGGTGCCCTTCTCGAAGCCGGCCTGCACGGTCATGACGACCGTCTCGCCCTTGTCGCGGGCGGTGGCGGCGCGCTCGTTGTAGCCGTCGATGTTGCGCACGCCGAGCCGCGCCATCTTGCGATAGCGGTCCTCCATCTCGCGCACCGCCCATTTGAGCGCGGTGACCGCCTTCTTCGGATCGGTGACGACGGGCGTCAGAAGGTGCGGGATACCGTCATAGACCGACAGTTCGAGCATCTTCGGGTCGACCATGATCAGCCGGCATTCTTCCGGTTTCAGCCGGTAGAGCAGCGACAGGATCATGGTGTTGATGGCGACCGACTTGCCGGATCCCGTGGTGCCGGCGACAAGCAGATGCGGCATCTTCGCCAGCTCGGCGATGACAGGTTCGCCGCCGATCGTCTTGCCAAGGCAAAGCGCCAGCTTGCAGCTGGTCTTGCGGAAGCCCTGCGATTCGATCAGTTCACGGAAATAGACGGTCTCGCGGGTCTCGTTCGGCAGCTCGATGCCGATGACGTTGCGGCCGGGCACCACGGCGACGCGCGCCGAGACCGCCGACATGGAGCGAGCGATATCGTCGGCGAGACCAATGACACGGGAGGATTTGACGCCGGGCGCCGGCTCGAACTCGTAGAGGGTAACGACCGGACCAGGGCGAACATGGATGATCTCGCCTCGCACGCCGAAATCCTCCAGCACGCTTTCCAGGAGATCTGCATTCTGCTCGAGCCGCTCCTGCGACATGTAGAAGCCCTGCCCTTCCGGCGGCTGCTGCAGCAGCTCCTCCGAGGGAAGCTCGTAGCCTTCGCCCGTCACCGGCTGCACAACCTTGCCAGCCATGGGCAGCGACGGACGCACGGCGAGATTGGTTTCCTCCACACGTTGCGCAAATGGCGCCCGGGCGGCGCTGGCTGCGGCAGGCGCCGTCGCGGCCGTTGTCCGAGCCAGCCGGACGGTCCTGCCTGCCGGGACGGACGGCTCGACCACGACCTTGTTGGAGTTGGCCGGAAAGACGTCCGGCAGGGCGGGTGGAACCTGGCCAGGAAGGCATTCGATGACACGGAACAAGGCGGTGACATCGGCCACCGCCGGTCCGGAGTCACCGGCCCGCACGGCGGCAACCGGCGGAGCCGTGACCGGTGCACGTGGGACCGGGCTGACTTGGCGGGCCGGTGTCACGTCGACCAGAAGCGGCGCCAAGCCCTCGAAGAAAGCATGATCCGAAAGATAGGGCCGCCGGGCTTTTTCAGCGGGGGCTGCTTTGACCGGCGCGCCATTCCCGACAACGGGCGCCGGGCGCGTGGCCGCTCGTGCCGTTGCTGGCGCCTTTAGAGCCGCCGGCGCAACGCCTTTCGCCGTCTCCCCGCTACGCGCCGGCTGAGCGGGCCCGGCCGATGCCGGTCCGCGATGCATGACGCCAGGACCGACCTGCTGCGTCGGGAGCGCCAGCGGGTCGTCCTGCCCGGCAACTTCGTCCTGCGGTTGGCGGTGCTTTGGCTCATAGTCCGGCGTGCGTGTAAAACGCACATTGGGTGCAAGGAAAAAATACTCTTGCCAGGCAGGGCTTTCGGTGTCGCCACCCTGCGGGAAAGAAGCGCCGGACTGGCGGACGTCGACCTTGCCGCGCGGGCCGCCGGAACGCTCTCCTTGGGGGTCATCGGGCGCAGCTGTGTGCAACGAATTGATCCGAGAAAAACGCCTGGCTTCCATGCTCAAGACTCACTGTGAAACGACTGCCGAGCAATAGGGAGCGAGTGGTTAACAGTTGCTTCCTGTCAGCGTCGCTGGAGCGATCGAGGCACATCTTTCGCGGCGAAGCGCTTGGCTGAAAAGCGGGCTAACCCTGGCCACGTGAAAACCCGCGGTCAGGCTTCGCATGGCACCAAAGCCCGGCTGCCGGCGCGTTTCCATCACCCTGACACAGGATAGGGATATCGAGAGAATGAGAGAGGGCGTTCGGCCCTCTTTTGAGACGGCGACCGTGCTAGCTGGCCGCCTTGCCGTGCCGGGCCAGATCCTGGGCGATCGACAGCTGCAGGGCTTCAGCCAGCTCGCGCGCGGCGCGGTTCTCGGCGTCGATCTGCGCCCGGTAGGAGGCAAACTCCTGACGCGGCCTGTCGAAGGACGAGGTGATCGCCCGCTTGCCGACGGCGATCACCGCGCCGGTTTTCGCATCGGTCAGTGTGTAGCCCGCGGTCAGTGTCACCGACCCAGCCGTCGGCTCGTCTTGATCGGTTCCATTCTGTACCAGCGCCGAGGATTCAACGCCTTCGGTCACGCCGAGGTCGAGCGAATAAAGCGGCGAGGCTGGCTCGCCGGCGCCGCGCCCGAACCCGAAGATCAGATTGTTACGCACCTGCTGGGCATAGCGCGTCCGGACCGGCTTGACGGCGATCGATGCCATCTCCGCATTGGCGGTCGAGCCCGTCGACAACGGCGCGCTCGAATAGAGCGGCCGCACCTGGCAGGCCGAAATGAACGCCAGCGACCCGACGAGGCCGGCAAGCGCGATGCGGCGCAGCAGACGGCCCAGCTCTGTCTTTTCCCGGTCAGGCAACGACATTGACGATCCTCTGCGGCACGATGATCACCTTGCGCGGAGCCTTACCTTCAAGTGCTTTCTGCACGAAGTCGAGAGCCAAGACCGCTTTTTCGACCGCACCTTGGTCCGCGTCGCGGGCAATTGTCAAATCCCCCCGCTTCTTGCCGTTGACCTGCACCGGATAGGTGACTTCGTTGTCCACGACCAGCGCCGGATCGAAGACCGGCCAGGGCCGTTCGGCCACCAGATCGACGCCGCCCAGCGTCTCCCAGCACTCTTCAGCCAGGTGCGGCATCACGGGCGCGATCAGATGCACCATGATCTCCACGGCCTCGCGGCAGGCGCTTTTCAGCGCCGGAACGGCCTTGCCTTCCGCCACTTCGTTAAGCGGGGCTGTCAGCGCGTTGGCCAGTTCATAGATGCGAGCAATGGCGCGGTTGAAGGCGAGCTTCTCGATGTCTTCGCCAACCGCCTTCAGGATCTTGTGCGCGGCCTTGGAAACCGCCCCGGCCTCGCCATCATTGGCCGCCTTGGGCGTGACCCCTGCCAGCGTCTCGGCCGCCGTCGACACCAACCGCCAGATGCGCTGCATGAAACGATGCGCGCCGGCGGCACCGTCGTCGGTCCACTCGACATCGCGCTCGGGCGGCGAATCCGACAGCATGAACCAGCGCGCCGTGTCGGCGCCGTAGCCATCGGTGATGTCTTCCGGGCTCACCGTGTTCTTCTTCGACTTCGACATCTTCTCGAGCGGCCCGATGGTGACCGCCTCGCCGGTGGCGACGTCGATGGCGCGGCGCTTGCCGTCGACGTCTTCCAGACGCACCTCGGTCGGCGCCAGCCAGCGCCCATTCGACGCCGAGCCGACACGGTAGGTTTCGTGGACCACCATGCCTTGCGTGAACAGGCCCTTGAACGGCTCGGCCAAGGCAACATGGCCGGTCTCGCGCATGGCGCGGGTGAAGAAGCGCGAATAGAGCAGATGCAGGATCGCATGCTCGATGCCGCCAATATATTGGTCGACCGCCAGCCACTCGTTCGCTGCCTTAGGATCGGTCGGCTCATGCGCCCAGGGCGCGGTGAAGCGGGCAAAATACCAGGACGAATCCACGAACGTATCCATCGTGTCGGTTTCGCGCCGCGCGTCCTTGCCGCATTGCGGGCACTTCACATGCCGCCAGGTCGGGTGACGGTCGAGCGGATTGCCTGGCCGGTCGAAATCGACATCGTCGGGCAGCTTGACCGGCAGATCGGCCTTCGGCACCGGCACCACACCGCAATCCTCGCAATGGATCATCGGGATCGGGCAGCCCCAGTAGCGCTGGCGCGAAATGCCCCAGTCGCGCAGGCGGAAATTCACCTTGCGCTCGGCCATCGGCCGGTTGCCGATGGTCTTTTGCTCCAGCAGCCTGGCGACTTCATCGAAAGCGCTGTCCGGCGGCATGCCGTCGAGGAAGCGCGAATTGATCATCGCGCCATCGTCGACATAGGCCTCGTCGACGATCTGGAACGTCTTGGGATCGGCTCCGTCAGGCATCACCACTGGCACCACCGGCAGGCCGTATTTGTTGGCGAAATCGAGGTCGCGCTGGTCATGCGCCGGGCAGCCGAAGATGGCGCCGGTGCCGTATTCCATCAGCACGAAATTGGCGACGTAGACAGGCAGCGTCCAACTATCGTCGAAAGGATGGACAACGCGGATGCCGGTGTCGAAGCCTTTCTTCTCGGCCGTCTCGAGCGCCGCCACCGAAGTGCCCATATGGCGTACTTCGTCAATGAACTTCGCCAGGGCCGGATTGGTCTCCGCGGCCTTCTTGGCCAGCGGATGATCGGCGGCGATTGCCATGAACGAGGCACCGAAAATGGTGTCGGGCCTTGTCGTGTAGACTTCCAGCTCATGCTCGCCGGCGATTTCCGAGGCCAGCGGCCAACGGATCAGCAGGCCTTCCGAACGGCCGATCCAGTTCTGCTGCATCAGCTTCACTTTTTCGGGCCACTCGTCGAGACCGTCCAACGAATCCAGCAAGTCTTGGGCAAAGTCGGTGATCTTGAAGAACCATTGCGTCAGCTCGCGCTGTTCCACCAGCGCGCCGGAGCGCCAGCCGCGCCCGTCGATGACCTGCTCGTTGGCGAGCACCGTCATGTCCTCCGGATCCCAGTTGACCTTGGAGGATTTGCGCGTCACCAGCCCCTTCTCGACGAAGTCGAGGAACAGCATCTGCTGGCGGTGGTAGTAGTCGACGTCGCACGTGGCGAATTCGCGCGCCCAGTCCAGCGACAGGCCCATCACCTTGAGCTGCTCGCGCATGGCGGCGATGTTCTGGTAGGTCCATTCCTTGGGATGCACCTTGTTCTGCATCGCGGCGTTCTCAGCCGGCATGCCGAAGGCGTCCCAGCCCATCGGGTGCAGCACGTTGAAACCCTTGGCGCGCTTGTAGCGGGCCACCACGTCGCCCATCGTGTAATTGCGGGTATGGCCGATATGGATGCGACCCGACGGATAGGGGAACATTTCCAGCACGTAGTATTTCGGGCGCGGATCGTCATTGTGCGCTTCGAAAAGCTTCTTCTCGGCCCAGGCCTTCTGCCATTTGGGTTCTGACGCGCGCGGGTTGTATCGTTCGGTTGCCATGGGACGTTTTTCACTTAAAAGCATGCGGACTGCGGGCAAGAGCCCGGCAGTTCATGAAATGTGGTCCGGGTGTTCACCATGGTTTGGCAAACCCGTCAACCATATGGACATCGCGGCTGACAAAAACGCGGGTCAAAACAGCGGGATTTGCATATGGGCGACACCGTTCAGCAGTTTTTCACGGTCAAGGCGAAGATCGCCGCCGCCGAGCGGGAGGCGGGCCGTGAAGCCGGCGCGGTGACGCTGGTGGCGGTCTCCAAGACCTTCGACGCCGCCGACATAGGCCCGGTCATCGAGGCCGGCCAGCGCGTCTTCGGCGAAAACCGCGTGCAGGAAGCGCAAGGCAAATGGCCTGACCTGAAGGAAGCTTTCCCCGACATCGAACTGCACCTGATCGGCCCGCTGCAGTCGAACAAGGCGAAGGAAGCGGTGGCGCTGTTCGAGGTCATCGAGACGGTTGACCGCGACAAGATCGCCGTGGAGCTCGCCAAGGAAATTATCCGGCAAGGCCGTGCGCCAAAACTCTATGTCCAGGTGAACACCGGTTCCGAACCGCAGAAAGCCGGCATCGAACCGCGCGAGGCGGTCGCCTTCGTCAGACGCTGCCGGGAAGTGCACGGCCTCGGCATCGAAGGCCTGATGTGCATCCCGCCCGCGGACGAGAACCCCGGCCCCCACTTCGCCTTGTTGGAGAAACTCGGCGAGGAAGCCGGTGTCGCCAAGCTGTCGATGGGCATGTCCGGCGACTACGAGACCGCGATCGCCTTTGGCGCCACCAGCGTCAGGGTGGGTTCGGCGATTTTTGGAAGCCGGTAGCCCGAATTTCAAGCTTGCCGCGTCATGCGTCAATACTATATCTAGCCAGGCTAGCTAGGAGCATTCCATGAACTGGCACCTTCAGGACGCAAAAAACAATTTCTCCAAGCTGGTCCAACGCGCGCGCAGCGAGGGACCGCAGACGGTAACGCTGCGCGGCGAGCGTGCCGCGGTGGTACTCTCCGCCGAGGATTACGACCGCCTGGCTGGAAAGAAGAAATCCTTGGCCGAATATCTTTTGACAGGTCCGGTTTGGGACGATGATTTCGCCGAGGAGGTCAACCGGCGTCCGGAAACGATGATCCGGAACGTCGATCTCTGATGTATCTGCTCGACACGAACATTATTTCCGATCTGCGGAGGCAGCAACCCAGGCCGACTGAATGGCTGGCTTCGGTGGATCCAACATCAGTGAACCTCAGCGTCATTACCCTTGGTGAGATCGAGCGTGGGATCGTCAAGCTGGGCAAGGTCGACCCCGGAAAGGCGGCACGCCTCGATCTCTGGCTACGGGAGCTTCGGCATGACAACGCCGACCGTATTCTTGCTGTCACGGAAGATGTGGCACTCACTTGGGGCCGCATCACCGCCGGCCGAACACGAGGCAGCGCTGACACGCTCATCGCGGCAACCGCACTTGTCCATGATCTCATTCTGGTGACTCGCAATGTCGCCGACTTTGAAGACATTGGCTTGACGGTGCTCAACCCCTGGGCCGTCTAAGCGTCCCTATCTGCCCGGAGCGCGCCATTTTCGCCATGGCATATCGCTGGGCCTGATCCACAAGCGCCATTATACCAGCGCTATACCAGCACTTGAAACGAAACGTACCGTTCCCATTTGCTTTGATGTCGCCACACAGCCTCTTGGAGTCTCAGATGCGTTACAATCAGCTTGGAAACACGGGGTTATTCGTCTCCGAACTTTGCCTCGGCACCATGACCTTCGGCGCCGCCGGCCAAAACACCCAATGGGGCCTGATCGCCAGCCTCGACCAGAAGGGCGTCAACGAGATCGTCGGCCGCTCGATCGCCGTCGGCGTCAACTTCTTCGACACGGCCGACGTCTATTCCGTCGGTGAGTCCGAACGTCTGCTTGGTCAGTCGCTTAGGGATCTCGGTGTTGCCCGGTCAAACGTAGTCATCGCCACCAAGGTCCACGGCGCCGTGGGTGAGGGACCAAACCAGCGCGGCTCCTCGCGCGGCCATATCATGGATTCGGTCGACGCCAGCTTGGAGCGGCTGCAGCTCGACCATATCGATCTCTATCAGTTGCACGGCACCGACGCGGTGACGCCGATCGACGAGACACTGCGGGCACTTGATGATCTCGTCTGCAGCGGCAAGGTCCGCTATGTCGGTGTCTCCAACTGGCAGGCCTGGCGCATCGCCAAGGCGCTAGGCATCGCTGACCGCAAGGGCTTTGCCCGCTTCGAAACTATCCAGTCCTATTATTCGATCGCCGGCCGCGACCTCGAACGCGAGATCGTGCCGCTGATCAACGAGGAGAAGCTCGGCCTGATGGTGTGGTCGCCGATGGCCGGCGGGCTGCTTTCCGGCAAATACGGGCCCGGCGCGCCGGGCAATGGCGAGGGCCGCCGCGCGTCCTTCAACTTCCCGCCGGTCAACGAGGAGCGTGCCTGGGCGGCGGTCGCCGTCATGCGCGAGGTCGCCGAGAAGCATGATGTCGGCGTCGCGACCGTGGCGCTCGGCTATGTCCTGGCCAAGCCTTTCGTGATGAGCGTGATCATCGGCGCCAGCCGCATGGACCAGCTCGAGCAGAACCTTGCCGCCACCAGCCTCAAGCTCGATGCCGACGATCTCGCCAAGCTTGACGAAGTGAGCGCACTACCCGCCGAATATCCCGGCTGGATGGTCGAACGCCAGGGCGCCGGCCGTCGTCCGGCGCCTTTCGTGCCGAAGGCATAACTCGTACCGCTGGCAAGCCAGTCCTTTTCAACGCCGCGCGTCGCATCGACGCGCGGCTTCGATTACAGCCGAACGGTCTCGGCAAGAAAGTCGAGAAAAGCCCGCACACGTGCCGGCAGGTGTTTGCCCTGGCCGACATAGACGGCATGCGTCGGCTCTTCGTCGCCGGGGTTGAAATCTTCCAGCAGCGGCACCAGCCGGCCGGCGGCAATGTCGGGCTCGACATGCCAGCGCGCCAGTCGGGCAATGCCGGCCCCGGCGACGGTCGTTTGGCGCATCGCCTCGCCATCGGTCAACGTCAGGTTTCCGACAACCGGGGTGATCACCGGCGCGCCTGCCGTATCGATAAAGGGCCAGCCGTCGATATGCCGCGCGAAACCGAAAGCGAGCGTGTTGTGACGCCCGAGATCGGACAGCGTGCGCGGCGTGCCGTGTGCTTCGAGATAGGAAGGTGCCGCGACCACCACCATTCGGCTTTGACCGAGCTTGCGCGCCACCAGCCTCGATTCGCGCAGCGGCCCGGCGCGGATCGCGACGTCGGCCCGCTCTTCCAGCAGGTCGATCACGCTGTCGGTCAGCACAGCCTCGACGAAAATTTCGGGATAGCGCTCCAGAAAGCGCGGCAGCAGGTCCATCAGCCGGTGTTGGCCGAACGGCACGTAGCTGTTAACCCTCAGCCTGCCGCGCGGCGCGGCTCCTGCCGCGGCTTCTCGCTCGGCCTTATCCATGTCGGCGAGCACGCGCACGCCGCTGTCGTAGAACGCCGTCCCTTCCGGCGTGAGCTGGAGTTTGCGCGTCGAGCGGCTGACAAGCCGCGCCCCAAGCCGGGTTTCGAGCCGCGCTATCAGCTTGCTCACCGCCGATGGCGTCATCCGCAACCGCCGCGCCGCGGCCGAAAAACTGCCTGCCTCGACGACGCGCACGAAGACTTCGATCTCGCCGGAACGGTTGATTTCGGGCCTGGCCATCTGTGAATCTATTTCACAAGAAGTATGCCTTGGGCAAGTCTGGTTCACAACATGGCGGATCACGATCTTCCGGGCCAGGGCGCGGACTGAGCGTTCCTTTGCCGACACATGGGACCATCGCCATGCCTCTTGCTCTTTATGCCCTCGCCGCCGGTGCTTTTGGCATCGGTGTTACCGAATTCGTCATCATGGGCCTGCTCATCGATGTCAGCAAAGACCTCGGCGTGTCGATCTCCGCCGCCGGCCAATTGATCTCGGCTTATGCGCTCGGTGTCGTCATCGGTGCCCCCTTGTTGACCATCGCCACAGGCAACTGGCCGCGCAAAACCGTGCTGCTTGCGCTGATGGCGATCTTCACGATTGGCAACCTCGCCTGTGCGCTGGCGCCCGACTACTGGACACTGATGGGTGCCCGCATCATCACCGCCTTCGCCCATGGCACCTTCTTCGGCGTCGGCTCGGTCGTCGCCACTGGTCTGGTCGCGCCCAACAGGAAGGCTTCGGCGATCGCGCTGATGTTCACCGGCCTGACCATAGCCAACATCTTGGGCGTGCCCTTTGGCACCTGGCTCGGCCAGGCCTTTGGCTGGCGTGCCACCTTCCGGGCGGTGACCGCCGTCGGCCTCGCGGCCTTCGCCGTCATCCTGGCCCTGGTGCCGCGCGGCCAGGCAGCGCCGGAGAAGAGCGATCTGCGCACCGATCTCGCCGTGCTTCGCCGCACGCCCGTCCTGCTCGGCCTCGCCACCACGGTGCTCGGCTATGCCGGCGTGTTTGCCGTCTTCACCTATATCGCCCCGTTGCTCACCGAGATCAGTGGCTTCAGGGAAGCCGCCGTATCGCCGATCCTGCTCGTCTTTGGCGGCGGCCTCATCGCCGGCAATCTCGCCGGCGGCAAGGTCGCCGATCGCTGGCTGGTGCCGGCGGTGCTCGGCAGCCTCGTGGTGCTGGCGCTGGTGCTTGCCACGATGAGCTTCGCCATCCACAGCCAGGTCATGGCCGTGATCTATGTCGGTCTGCTCGGTGCCGCCGCCTTCGCCACAGTGGCGCCGCTGCAGATGTGGGTGCTGGAAAAGTCGCAAGGCGCCGGCCAGAGTCTGGCCTCATCGTTCAACATCGCCGCCTTCAATCTCGGCAATGCGGCCGGCGCCTGGCTTGGCGGCGCGGTCATCGCCCATGGCCTTGGATTGGGTTCGCTCACCTGGGTCGCCGCCCTGTTGCCGCTCGCGGCACTCGCCGTGGCCGGACTGGCGCTGCGCCTTGATGGTGGCACCACATCAGGTGCGCCTGTCTCCGTCCGGTCGTGACGCCAGCCGACATCCGTATCGTCCGACCTCTTCACAAACCACCAGGAGCAAGAAAATGGACTATCGACGTCTCGGCGCATCGGGCCTGAAAGTCCCGGTGCTTTCATTCGGCGCGGGCACCTTCGGTGGCTCCGGCCCGCTGTTCGGCGCCTGGGGCAGCAGCGACGCGCAGGAAGCGCGGCGGCTGATCGACATCTGTCTCGAGGCCGGCGTCAACCTGTTCGACACCGCCGACGTCTATTCGAACGGCGCCTCGGAGGAGGTGCTCGGCGAAGCGATCAAGGGCCGTCGCGACGCGGTGCTGATCTCGACCAAGACGGCGCTGCCGATGGGCGACGGGCCGGGCGACCACGGCTCCTCGCGCTCGCGGCTGATCAAGTCGGTCGACGCCGCGCTGAAGCGCCTCGGTACCGACTATATCGACCTGCTGCAACTGCACGCCTTCGATGCCGGCACGCCGATCGAGGAGGTGCTGTCGACGCTGGATGACCTCGTTCGCTCCGGCAAGCTGCGCTACGTCGGCGCCTCCAACTTCTCCGGCTGGCAAGTGATGAAGTCGCTCGGCCTGGCGGAGAAGCACGGCTATCCGCGCTATGCCGCGCATCAGGTCTACTATTCGCTGCTCGGCCGCGACTACGAATGGGAGCTGATGCCGCTCGGCCTCGACCAGGGCGTCGGCGCGCTGGTGTGGAGCCCGCTTGGCTGGGGCCGCCTGACCGGCAAGATCCGCCGTGGCCAGCCTCTGCCGGAAAAGAGCAGGTTGCATGAGACGGCTGATTTCGGGCCGCCGGTCGGGGACGAGCATCTCTATCGGGTCATGGATGAGCTCGACGCGGTGGCGCAGGAAACCGGCAAGACGGTTCCGCAGATCGCCATCAACTGGCTGCTGCGGCGCCCGACCGTTTCCTCCGTCATCATCGGCGCTCGCAACGAGGAGCAACTGCGCCAGAACCTCGGCGCCGTCGGCTGGACGCTGACGCCGGAGCAGGTGAAGAAACTCGATGAGGCAAGCGAAGTCACCGCGCCCTATCCGTACTTCCCCTATCGACGTCAGGAAGGCTTCGCCCGGCTGAACCCGCCGGCGGTTTGATGATGCGGCCGCTAACAGGCTAAGTCGCTGGACGGCGCCTGCCTAAACAGCCATCGCCGTCTTGCCATCTCAATGCAGCACGAACTCGCCATCCACCTTGCGCCATTCATTCGGCGCGATCAGCTTCTGGTGCGTGTAGACCACCGAATGCAGTGGCCCGTCGAGTTTGGCTTTCCAGAATTCGATGAACCGGATCAACACCGGAAACTTCGGAGCGATGTCGTAGTCCTGCCAGACGAAGCTCTGCAGGAGATGCGGGTGGTCGGGAAAATGATAAAGAATCTTGGCCGTGGTCAGGCCGTAGCCTTTGAGGATCAGGTCCATTTCAAGATGGTCGCGCATTATGGTCCCCTTGGGCGGTCCCCTGGTTGATTCTCCTTTCCTCCCAGCTGCCAATTGTGCGCGCCGTTACTTAACTGTCTATTGATTTTTCTTGATCTCAAAGGGAACTTTACCCGCGAAAACATGCGGTTAGCAGCGAACATCGTCGAGTGCTGACAGTTTCGAAAAGCGCCCCTGCGGCATCCCGCCGCGCGAATCCAACGTCTAATGTTGCCGTCGCGACGGAACTGGTAATAATGCCGCCGAATTCGCGGCTGCGTAGCTGCGATCCCGCAGGCGTTTCAAGCCGGCGGACTGGTTCGGGAGGAAAGCCAAGAATGTCCGAGGTTCATGTCCATCGCGTCCAGCCGGCGTGGAAGAAGAACGCCCTGATCGACAATGACACCTACCTCAAATGGTATGCCGACAGCATGAAGAACCCGGACAAGTTCTGGAGCAAGCACGGCAAGCGCATCGACTGGTTCAAGCCTTTCTCCAAGGTCAAGAACACCTCCTTCGACGGCAAGGTCTCGATCAAGTGGTTCGAGGATGGCCAGACCAATGTCTCGTACAATTGCATCGACCGCCACCTGAAGAAGCGCGGCGACCAGACCGCCATCATCTGGGAAGGCGACAACCCCTACGACGACAAGAAAATCACCTACACCGAACTCTACGGGCACGTCTGCCGGCTCGCCAATGTGATGAAGAAGCACGGCGTCAAGAAAGGCGACCGCGTCACCATCTACATGCCGATGATCCCGGAAGCGGCTTATGCGATGCTGGCCTGCACGCGTATCGGCGCTAAGATCGGAAGAGCACACGTCNGCGTCACCATCTACATGCCGATGATCCCGGAAGCGGCTTATGCGATGCTGGCCTGCACGCGTATCGGCGCTATCCATTCGGTCGTCTTCGGCGGCTTTTCACCGGATGCCTTGGCCGGCCGCATCGTCGATTGCGAATCGACCTTCGTCATCACCGCCGATGAGGGCCTGCGCGGCGGCAAGCCCATCCCGCTCAAGGAAAACACCGACAAGGCGATCGACATCGCCGCCAAGCACCATGTCAAGGTCAAGACCGTCGTGGTCGTGCGCCGCACCGGCGGCAAGATCGGCTGGGCGCCGGGACGCGATGTCTGGTATCACGACGAAGTCGCGACGGTTAAGTCTGATTGCAAGCCGGAGAAGATGAAGGCGGAGGATCCGCTCTTCATCCTCTACACGTCGGGCTCGACCGGCAAGCCGAAAGGCGTGCTGCATACCACCGCCGGCTACCTCGTCTATGTCTCCATGACGCACCAATATGTCTTCGACTATCATGACGGCGACGTCTATTGGTGCACCGCCGATGTCGGCTGGGTGACCGGCCACAGCTACATCGTCTACGGGCCGCTCGCCAACGGCGCCACCACGCTGATGTTCGAAGGTGTGCCGAACTACCCCTCTCAGTCGCGCTTCTGGGAAGTCATCGACAAGCACAAGGTCAACATCTTCTACACCGCGCCCACGGCGCTGCGCGCGCTAATGGGTGCCGGCGACGCGCATGTGAAGAAGACCTCTCGCAAGTCGCTGCGCGTGCTGGGCTCGGTCGGCGAGCCGATCAACCCGGAAGCCTGGGAGTGGTATTTCAACGTCGTCGGCGACGGCAGGGTCCCGATTGTCGATACGTGGTGGCAGACCGAGACCGGCGGCATCCTGATCACGCCGCTGCCGGGCGCCACCGACCTCAAGGCAGGCTCGGCGACACGGCCCTTCTTCGGCATCAAGCCGCAGTTGGTCGATAGCGAGGGCAAGGTGGTGGAAGGTGCGGCTGACGGCAACCTCTGCATCACCGATTCCTGGCCCGGCCAGATGCGCACCGTCTATGGCGACCACGACCGTTTCGTGCAGACCTATTTCTCCGCTTACAAAGGAAAATACTTCACCGGGGACGGCTGCCGCCGCGACGCCGATGGCTATTACTGGATCACCGGCCGCGTCGATGACGTCATCAACGTCTCCGGCCACCGCATGGGCACGGCCGAGGTCGAATCGGCCCTGGTCAGCCATGACAAGGTTTCCGAAGCCGCCGTCGTCGGCTATCCCCATGATATCAAGGGTCAAGGCATCTATTGCTACGTCACCCTGATGGCCGGCGAGCAGCCGAGCGAAGATCTGCGCAAGGAGCTTGTCGCCCATGTCCGCAAGGAGATCGGCGCCATCGCCACGCCTGACAAGATCCAGTTCGCGCCCGGCCTGCCCAAGACGCGTTCGGGCAAGATCATGCGCCGCATCCTGCGCAAGATCGCCGAGGATGATTTTTCCGCGCTCGGCGACACCTCGACGCTTGCCGATCCGGCCGTGGTCGACGACCTCGTTGCCAACAGGCAGAACAAGAGGGGCTGATGCGGGAAGACGCGGCATTGGGCACCGTCACCCAGTTGTGGCGCTATCCGGCAAGTTCGCTCGCCGGCGAGCGCCGGGACACCATCCTGGTTGGACCGGTTGGCATCGAGGGCGACCGCCTGTTCGGTCTCGTCGATGTCTCGGACAATGAGATCGCCCGGCCCGATCGTGACGCCAAGTGGCACAAGGTGCCTCGCATCCGCACCCGGCTGGGCCGCGACAGCGAACTGGAAATAGCCGTTCCCGATGGCGACTGGCTTGCCGCACCCGGCGCCGAATGCGACCGCGCCGTGTCGGCCTATCTCGGCTTCGGCGCCTCGATCCGACCGTTCCACGGGGAGAGCGCGGCCGGCTACGCCGGGCCGCTGACCGCGGAGCGCTACCGCAAGGCGCCGATCCATCTCCTGACCACGGCCTCGCTGGCTCGGCTGAAGGCGCTCCATCCGGAGGGGGCCGCCGATCCGCGCCGTTTCCGTCCCAACATCGTCGTCGACATGGCCTCGGTCGACGGCTCGTTTCCCGAAACCGAATGGATCGGCAAGAAGCTCGCCATCGGCGATCTCGTCCTGACCATCTCCGAGCCGTGCCGCCGCTGCGGCTTCACCATCATCGCCCAGGATGGTTTCGACGATGATCCGGGCATCCTGCGTAATCTGGTCCGCCACAACGCCCACAATCTCGGCGTCTACTGCACAGTCGACCGGCCCGGCCGGGTCGGGATCGGCGCGCCGATGCGGTTCGTCTGACCTTCCGGCCCAAGCCTATCGATAAAGATCCGCCCGCGTCGGTGGCAGGCCGCTCGGGCCTCGCGCGCGTTTGGTGGCGACAGTCTGGAATATCTGCGCCGAGGCGCGTTCAAAGGTGATGGAGCAGCCGCTCAGGTAAAGCAGCCACAGCCGCGCCTTGGCTTCGCCGACCTCGGCGATCGCCTCGTCGAACCGCGCCTGCAGACGCTCGGCCCACAGCCTGCAGGTGCGGGCATAGTGCTCGCGCAAATTCTCGACATCGTAGACGAGGAAACCGTGTGCTTCGAGATTGCCCAATGTCATGCCGATCGTGTCGAGTTCGCCGCCCGGGAAGATGTATTTGATCAGCGCCTTGTATTCAGGCCCCTTGCGCAGGGTTTTCTTGATGTCGCCCTTGCTGCGCCTTGTGATGGCGTGATGCAGATAGATGCCGCCCGGTTTCAGCAGCCGGTGGACGGCGGAGAAATAAGTGTCATGGTTTGCCAGGCCCAGATGCTCGAACATGCCAATGGACGATATCTTGTCGAAGGTGCCGGTGAGTTCCGCGTAGGACTTTATCTCGATGGTGATCTTGTCCTCCAGACCCTCGGCGCGAATGCGCTCGCGGGCGAGTGAGGTCTGGGCTTGCGACAGCGAGACGCCGTGTCCGACGACACCATGGTTTTTCGCGGCGTGGATCAGCATCGCGCCCCAGCCGCAGCCGATGTCGAGCAATCTTTCACCGGGTTTCAGCCGAAGCTTGCGGCAGATATGGTCGAGCTTGTCGACCTGCGCCTCGTCGATGCTGTTTGCGAAATCCTGGAAATACCCGCAGCTATAGACCATGCGCTCGTCGAGAAAGAGCCCGTAGAAGGCATTCGAGATATCATAGTGATGCTGGATCGCCTCCTTGCTGGAGCCGCTGACGAACGGGTTGCGACCGGCGAGATCAACCCGCGACGCCATCTGCTTTCTCGAAAACAGCACCGCCGGCAAGTCACGCAGAAGCGCCCGTTTGGGCAACGCCTTCAGCTTCGATCGCAGCTTGCCCGTCGAAGGCAGGGCATAGAAATCGAACAGCGATCCGTCCTCGATGTCGACTGCCTTGGATATCCACATTTCGATAAGGGTCGACAGGGACGGTCGGCGAACGATCTGCCAGACAATGTCATGGTCGTTGATGATCAGCACGGGGCCGGTGGCGGGGCCGATCCGCTCACCGGTCCACAGCCTGACCGCGAAGCCGGGCTTGACCGCCTCGACTACCGTTCGAACGATGCGCGCAGCTCTT
This sequence comes from Mesorhizobium sp. LNHC209A00, assembly GCF_000502915.1. Taxonomy (NCBI): domain Bacteria; kingdom Pseudomonadati; phylum Pseudomonadota; class Alphaproteobacteria; order Hyphomicrobiales; family Phyllobacteriaceae; genus Mesorhizobium; species Mesorhizobium sp. LNHC209A00. Next base: position 152,676 of record NZ_AYWT01000005.1, on the reverse strand, counting down.
TCGGTGGCATCCATGCCTTTCCCCACGGTCGATGACGCGATGTTGTCCTTTTGGGCCGCGGATCGCAAGCACGTCACGCTTTTTCCATCCGGCATCTTGTCATTTGCTGCAACGCACCCCATCATGAGTGTGTGTTCAACAAATCGAAAGGAGGTGATCCGATGTCGAGTGATTTCGTTTTCCAGAACGTGGGCTCAGCGGATTGCACTTTCGGGAAGCAGTCTTCCCGTTAAGGCGCGAGATGCGCGGTCGGTGACCTAAGCGTCACCACCATTGAGCCGCGCCATGGACGGAAACACGGAAGGTCGCCGGCTTCGAAAGAAGCGGCGGCCTTTTCCTTTTCACGGATTATTGGGTCAGTACGACCTTTTCGGTGTTGCGGATGATTTCCTGAAAGGCATCATCCAATTCCAGACCGGTGGACACCTCGAAATAATGCCTCTCGGCGGCGGAGGCGTCTTTCGAAGAACAATCCTTCAGCACCGCCTTTGCCTGGTCCCTCTCGGTTGCCGACATATCCTTATCGTTCAGGTCGAAGCCGATGGTGAAAATCTCGATGCCGTCATTTTTCATGTTGCCGCACAGCGTTTCAGCATTGCCGCGCGCAAGGTTGCCTTGGCTGTTGTATCTCCCAGCAACACCCGCGAAGGCGGTATTGAACTGGCCGTCGGTCATCAGGATCGCAACCTTGGCGACCTTCTTCGCATCGGCGTTCGAAGCGCCGTTGCCGAGACCGGCATTCTTGATCGCAGCGCGCCATTGCGGCGACAGCATGTAATAGGTCCACTGAATGGCGATCGCGCCAGCCGTATAACCATCGGCCTGGAAGTCGTCGATCGAATCAAGCAATGCCTCCGAATCCGCTGTCAGCGGGATCACTTGCGCGTCAGGACATTTGTTCATTCCCTCGTCGCTGAGATGATCATCCCGATTTACCAGGGCATAATATTTCTTACCGTTCCTGTCTGTGCGAACCGTGTCTGGACCATCCGCGCTCAAGTCGGCATCGCCGTTCTTGCTTTTGCGCTCTGTAGCGCAGTTGTCCGGGTGTGGCATGGCCGCCCCAACAATGGAGATGTAGTCGCTGAAGGACGGCAGCAGATTTTTGCCCGTCTTGGCAACAAGAAGCGAACTGCCGGCGACGGGTGGCAGTTCAGAACTCCCTTGCTTCTCGGCATAGACGTTTTCGGCCAGTTTTCCGGCGTTCACGCCAGATGCATAGGGCACAATCGCGACCCGGACGCGGGGGTTCTTCGGGTCTTGGTTCTCGAGCATCGTCTTGACGGCATTCGTCGCAGCGACTTTCAGGTCGCCGATCTTATTGACGTTGCCCCGCTTGGCCATCGATCCCGTTATGTCGAGCATCATGGCCACCTCTATCTGCTTGTCGGAATAGAGCGCTGTGGTGGAAGCGCCGACGCGCTGCATGTCACCGGTGCTGAACAACGGGAAGTAGAGGCCGACATCGACATGGGCATCGGCCTGGACCGTGTTGGCGGTCCTGTCGACGATCAGCCTGTCGAGCACGATCTGGCCAGCGTGCAGAATGCCCGCCGCGCCGTTGGCGTCGAGAAAGGCCTGCACGGATTTGGTTGCGTCGGCCTCGTTGATGGCGCCGGTGGTCAGGTCACGTGCCGTCGATGTCACCGCCGCGTCGATGACGCCCTGCAGGCTCGATCTGGCGTTGTAGAGCTGCGTGATATTGACCGAGAAGCCCGCGGCCAGCGCCAAGACCGAGGCAGCAAAGCCGAACAGAACCGCGAAATTTCCACTGCGGTCTCCGGCGAAGCCGCCGACCGCGTGAACAAGACCCCCGTAATTCCGCATCCAACAGCCTCCACTTGCCTCGGCCTCGTCGCCGCATCGGGGGCAATGCAGGATTCCAGCCGGAACGAGAGGCGACCCGATCCGCGATCGGGAATTAACCAGCAGAACATTGTTTTTATTGGATTTTCACGGGGTAAGAAGGTGAACGGCTGGTAAACGTCAGCGAATATTACCGCGCACCTTTACCGGACGCTTACCATGCCCAGATCGATGTGCTGGTCCGGTGTCGGCGATGTCTTGTTGCGGCACAGCATCTTTGTCCCGAAGCGGGCCAACTGTCCCAGGATTGCGAAGCACGCCGGGGCACAAACTCGGACACGTGTGTTGAGATCCAGGTCAGGCCAGCCATTTGCCAGGCCGGCCTCCCCTGGATATCAACGTAGCTAGGCCAGCATCCGCGCGCTGACCGTCCTGTCAATGCCGTGATAGGGTGGATTGGACAGCCTGCCTTCCTGTTCGTAGGTCCATACCTTGAACAAGCTGAGTCGGTGCGGGCCGAAACTGTGCAGCAAGGGAACGTCGGTGGCGTCGCGGCCGCGCGCAATGACGACGCGACCGGTCCTTGGCCGGTTGTGGCGCGGGTCGAACGTATACCACTTGCCGTCGAGGAAGGCCTCCATCCAGGCCGAGAAATCCATCGGTGCGGGATCCGCCGGCACGCCGATATCGCCGAGATAGCCGTTCACGTAGCGCGCCGGAATGTTCATGCAGCGGCAGAGCGTGATCGCCAGATGGGCAAAGTCGCGGCATACCCCGACACGTTCCTCGTGCGCCTGCGCGGCGGTGCGGGTCGAACGCGCATAGCCGTAGCCGAAGGACAGGCGGTTATGGACATAGTCGACGATCGCCTGCACCCGCGCCCAGCCGGAAGGAAGATGGCCGAAAAGCTGCCAGGCGAGGTTGCTCAGATGGTCTGTCTCGCAATAGCGGCTGCCCAGGAGGTAGAAAAGCACCTCGTCGGGCAGCTCGGCGACCGGCATTTCCCGGGCCAGCGTGTTGACCTCATCCGTCTCACCGCTGTCCTCCACGACGGCGTCATAAAGGATGCGAAAGCCGCCGGCAGGCGCCGTAAAGCGGCGGCAGGCATTGCCGTGCAGATCGTGGTAGAGCCTGGTCGGCACCGAAGGCGAGGTCAGGACACGCGTCTGCCGCTTGATGTCGGCCTGCCTGTCCTTGTGAATTTCGAGCAGCGAAATGACCGGAGTGGCCTCGGCGCATTCGATGGCAATCTCATAGCCGAGGCGTATCAGCATGGGTATCGTCCCTTGGTTCGCGTGGTGGGAATTGTACGTTTGAAACGTTGCAAGGTGACGGTGGTTCCCTGCATCGCCCCCCAAATGCGCTCGCGCGCCTTTTCATGTCGGCGGCTTGGCGCTACGGTTGCGTCCTCCCTCGACCCCTCCCCCGCACTTCAAGGAAAATCATGTTTGCTGGCAGAAAATTCGCCGCCTTCCTCTTCGATATGGACGGCACGCTCATCAATTCCATCGCCTCGGCTGAGCGGGTCTGGGGCGATTGGGCGCGGCGTCACGGCCTCGACGTTGCGGCCTTCCTGCCGACGATCCACGGCGTACGGGCGATCGAGACAATCACCGCCCTGGCGCTTCCGGGCGTCGACCCCAGACACGAAGCGGATCTGCTGCTGAAGGCCGAGGCCGACGATCTCGAGGGTATTGTCCAGATCGCCGGCGCCGTGGCATTCCTCAATTCGCTGCCGCCGGAGCGCTGGGCAATCGTAACCTCGGCGCCACGCTCCCTGGCGCTTGCCCGCATGAAGGTCGCCGGCATTCCTGTCCCTGCGGTCCTCGTCGCGGCGGAGGACGTTTCCCGCGGCAAGCCGGCGCCCGATTGCTTCCAGCTCGGCGCAAGACGGCTTGGCTTCGACGCGCGCGACTGCCTGGTGTTCGAGGATGCCCCGGCCGGCATCGCGGCGGCGGAGGCGGCGGGTGCTTCGGTCATGGTGATCAACGCCACGCACCAGCATCCCCTGGCAACACAGCATGCCGCGATGTCAGGTTATGACGCAATCGGCATCACCGTCGACGAGCGAGGCTGCGTTGCGCTCGAGCAGCAGCGCAACGCAGCTTGAGATCAGTCGCTAGAAATCACTGGCCAGGCCTTTGACCTCCCAGTCACCATAGCGGCCGGGCTCCTTGCCGCCACGGCCGCCGATCTCCCGCGGAAGTGCTGCTTCCTTGCGGCGGTAGTCATGCCGCCTTGCTTCGGCTTCCTGCAGCGCGCGGCGGGCGGCGGGCGTCAGCTCCTGTGGCGGCGTGCCATCGTCCGTGCCGGGCGGCGTTTTACTGGTTTCGGCGTTCATGCGATATTTCCAGTGGATTGAAACGGGAACGGGCGTTTCCCATCATATAGCGGTGACCTCACGAGGATCGAGCTTTTTTAACCACCATCCGGACAGGAGCAGACGATGAACACCATTCGCACCGCCATGCTTCTCGCCGCCATGACGGCGCTGTTCATGGGCGTCGGCTTTTTGATCGGCGGTTCGGCCGGCATGATGATCGCCCTGCTGGTCGCTGCCGGCACCAATTTGTTCAGCTACTGGAATGCCGACAAGATGGTGCTGTCGATGAATCGCGCCGTCGAGGTCGACGAGAACAACGCGCCGGAATATTACGCCATCGTCCAGGCGCTGGCCAAGCAGGCCGGCTTGCCGATGCCCAGAACCTATCTGATCGACAATGCGCAACCGAATGCCTTTGCCACCGGCCGCAATCCGCGGAACGCGGCGGTCGCCGCCTCCACCGGCCTGCTGCAGCGCCTGACCCATGAGGAGGTCTCCGCCGTGATGGCGCATGAGCTTGCCCACGTCCAGCACCGCGACACGCTGACCATGACCATCGTCGCCACCTTTGCCGGCGCCATCTCGATGCTCGGCAATTTCGCCTTTTTCCTCGGCGGCAGCCGCGAAAACAACAATCCGTTCGGCTTTGTCGGCGTGCTGGCGGCGATGATCGTGGCGCCCTTCGCCGCCATGATCGTGCAGATGGCGGTCAGCCGTACTCGCGAGTACGAGGCCGACCGGCGCGGCGCCGAAATCTGTGGACACCCGCTGTGGCTGGCCTCCGCGCTTGACAAGATCGCCCGCGGGGCCGAACGCATTCCCAATCCCGATGCCGAGCGCAATCCGGCTATGGCGCACCTCTTCATCATCAACCCCCTGCATGGCGAGCGCATGGACAGTCTGTTCTCCACCCATCCGAGCACCGACAACCGTATCGCCGCGCTGCAGGCGATGGCACAGCATATGGGCGAAGGCGCTCCGCCAGCCGCGCAGCGCCAAGCGCCGATGTCAGCGCAGGCCGACGAGCCGGAGATGACCGGACCGTGGGGCAAGCCAACCGCGCCAGAACCGGCGACCGAGCCGGCCAGCCCAAAAGCCAATCCGTGGGGTCGCAATCCGACCGGGCCCAAGGGCCGGTGGTCGTGAGCGTCGCGGGCAGGGCGGCACCTCGACCAGGCGATCAGGATCACAATGCGGGCGGCGAATTCGTTGCCGGCCTCGCCGCGCGCAAGGCGGCGGCACGGATGCTGGCCGCCGTCATCGACGCTCGCACGCCGCTCGACGGTCTAACCGATCACGAGAACGGCCATCCGCAATATAAGGCGCTCGACCTGCGCGACCGTGGCCTGGTACGCGCCATACTGGTCACCGCGCTGCGCTACCGCATGACCATAGCGGGGCTCCTGGCGCGGCGCCTGGAAAAGCCGCTGCCGCCCAACGCGACCGCCTTGTCGCATATTCTGCATGTAGCGGCGGCGCAGATCCTGTTCCTCGATATTCCCGACAGCGCGGCCGTCGACCTCGCGGTGACGCACGCCAAGTCCGATCCGCGTACGCAGCGCTTTTCCGGCCTGGTCAACGGTGTGCTGCGCACGCTCGCGCGGGCCAAGGAATCCGAGCTTCCGGCCGCGCTTGCCGCCGCCGACGAAGCGCCGAAATGGTTTTCCGACCGGTTGAAGGCCGCCTACGGCGCCGAGAAGGCCCGGCAGATCCTGGCTGCCCACCGCCACGAGGCGCCGGTTGATTTCTCGGTCAAGGCCGATCCCGAACTCTGGGCCGAAAAGCTTGGCGGCATTGTCCTGCCGACGGGCACGGTTCGGGTGGAGAAGCTTGCCGGCGCCGTCACCGAATTGCCGGGCTTCGCGGAGGGTGCATGGTGGGTCCAGGACGCGGCGGCCAGCTTGCCGGCAAGACTGTTCGGCGATGTCAGCGGATTGCGCGTCGCCGATCTCTGCGCCGCGCCCGGTGGCAAGACCGCGCAGCTCATTCTCGCCGGTGCCAAGGTCACCGCCCTCGACACTTCGAAGAACCGGCTGGCGCGGTTGACGCGGAACCTTGCGCGCCTCGGCCTCTCCGCCGAAATCGTCCAGGCCGACCTGCTCAAATACGAGCCGGCGGAGTTGTTCGACGGCGTGCTTCTCGACGCGCCATGTTCCTCGACCGGCACCGTGCGGCGACATCCCGACGTGCCGTGGACCAAGACGGCGGCGGACGTCGAAAAACTCGCCGACCTGCAACGCAGGCTGCTAGCCCGCGCCGTTATGCTGGTCAGGCCCGGCGGCCGGATCGTCTTTTCCAATTGTTCGCTCGATCCGCGGGAAGGCGAGGAACTCTGCCGCGCCTTCCTGGTCGACAATCCGGGGGTGACCACCGATCCGATCCGGCCGGGTGAATTTGCCTGTCTCGACCAGTTCCTCACATCTGATGGAGCGCTGCGCACCACGCCCGCCGACATGGTGCTGGGCGCACCCGCGATTTCCGGCCTCGACGGCTTCTACGCAGCCCGCATGCGACGCGTCGGCTAAAGCAATCCCAGGAAAAGTGTGTGACGGTTTTCCGTCCGGAATTGTGCGATAACAAAGAGTTAGAGCAGGCGGTGATCCCATCGAACGCTGAACGCTCTAGACTAAAGCATGTCATCAAGGCTCCAATGATTGCCCCAGCGGGCATCGATTTCGTCGTCGACATTCTGGTAGCGGATATCCGTCGACAGCCGGATCAGCCCATCGAGGCTTTGGTTGGTCGTGGAGGCATGGATCATGTAGGGCGAGTGAAGGACGATGTCGCCCGCTTCGAAATCCGCCATCAGCCAGCGCGTGTCGAACCGCTCCGCCATATCGGGCAGGTCCTTCGACACCCAGCCGCCCTCACTCATGTTGCGATTGTAGGCACTGATGCGCTCCTGCGGACTGAGAGCGGAATTGTCCTTGTTGAACTGTCTCTCCAGGGCGGCGCCGACGGCATGTGATCCCTCCAGGTAGACCAGGCCGCCCATGTCGACGGTCGTGTCGCCGATCGGTATCCAGGTCGTCACCACCCGGTTGGTGCCTCCGCGCAGATAGACGAGATCGTAGTGCGCGGGCGTCGCTATGGCCGTTCCGGGCAAGGTGAAGCGCATGATCTTGCGTTTGTGCAGATAGGATAGGCCGCCCACGAAAGCGTCCATCAAGCGCGCTAGGCGCGGCTGCGCGCAAAAGCCCTCATAACCGGTTGACCGAACCACCGACATCAGCCGGCGCTCGGCCAACTGACGGTCGACGGCACGACCCGAAGCGATGCCGAGCGAGGGATCCGTCCCGGGTTCCAAAAGTCCGCTCTCGGCGAGATGGGAAAGCACCCAGCCACGAAAATCAATCACTTCCCTGCGGGGCAAAAGGCCCTTCAGCCACACATAGCCTTGGGTCGTATAAAGATACCGGATGGCTTCAATGCCGACGGACGGGTCGGTCGCGGAAAGGTATCCGAGCCTGTTCGGCATTGTCGACAGCCGCTTGCCGTCGGCTGTGAGGGCAACCGGCGGGATGTCCGGAAATGCCTGCTCATCCGTTGATACCGACATCTCATCACCTGGATCGTTTCGACCTTGGCCGGAGAATACCTTATCATTCGGACCGCTCCCATGGATAGGAAACCGACCTCTATTTGCTCACGCCTTTCAGCCCTGCATCCTGTTCGCCGGGCAATTGCTGGCGGTATCGATTCGATCGAAACGGTTGCGACGAGGGTCGGGATCGGCGATGCCTTCCGCGCCGCGGCTCTTTCGGGAGCGCGAAAACGGCTGGCCCAGCGCGTTTGGCCGCCTCGCCAAGAAGACATAAGTTGCAGGGCAACCGGCTGTATGGCCCGGAAAAGACGTGACTTTTTTAGGGGCGACCCGGCCGCGGCCCCGTTAGGCGCCTTACCGAGGCGAAATCCGCCTTCGCATAAGTTCTTGAATCATATAAGCTTGTGCTCGGGATAGAGGACGACCAGGAGGGGTTTTGGCACTTGCTGCCGGCAACACGACGCGTCTGTGGACGCTGGTCGCGAAGGAGTTCTGGCGCAAGACGCGCCGGCGCCTGCGCGCCGGGCCGGTCTATCGCTGGCGCTATTCGGGCCGCACGCCCGAACGTGTCCTGATCGCACCGCCGGACCTGCGCCTGGCCGATCCGCAGATCGCGCTCGAGATCTACTACGGCCGTTATCCTCTGTCGGGCCACCTGGTCGAGACCGGCGGCAAATCCCCTTTCCAGATCAATGTCCCCAACCACGGTTGGCAGAAAACGCTGCATGGCTTCCGCTGGCTGCGCCATATGCGCGCCGCCGGCACCGAGCTTGCCGCCGCCAATGCCCGTGCCCTGGTTTCGGACTGGATCGCCATGCATGGCAATCATATTTCGGGCGTTGCCTGGGAGCCAGGCACGACGGCCAAACGCATCATTGCCTGGCTGCAGCACTCCTCCATTGTGCTGCAGGGTGCCGAGTTCCCCTTCTACCGCGCTTTCCTGAAATCGCTGGCCATGCAGATCCGCTATCTCAGGTCGATGGCGCGCGAAATGCCCGACGGCAAGGACCGGCTGCGCGCCCGCATCGCGCTGGCCTTCGCGGCGCTGTCCCTGCCGGCGCCGGCCTCGGCGCTGCGCGGCGCCACCCGCAACCTCGCCGGGGAACTCAATCGCCAGATCCTTGCCGACGGCGGCCACATCTCGCGCAACCCGATGGCGGTGCTGGAAATCCTCGCCGACCTCCTGCCGCTGCGCCAGACCTATGCCAACCAGGCCGAACCGCCGCCGCAGGCGCTGATCGGCGCCATCGACCGCATGCTGCCGGCACTGCGCTTCTTCCGCCACCAGGACGGCAGCCTCGCCCGCTTCAATGGCATGGGCGCCACAATCCATGACCGCATCGCCACCATCCTGCGCCATGACGACACCGCCGGCGCGCCGCTGCTGCATGCGCCGCATTCGGGCTATGAGCGGCTGGCGATGGGCGGCACCACCGTCATCGCCGATACCGGCCTGCCGCCACCGGTCGACGTGTCCAATGCAGCGCATGCCGGCTGCCTCGCCTTCGAACTGTCGTCGGGCCGCCAGCACTACATCGTCAATGCCGGCATCGACACCTACGGCGCCGCCGAGTTCCGGCCGCTGGCCCGCGCCACCGCCGCGCATTCGACAGCTACCATCAACGACACGTCTTCGGCGCGTTTCACCCACGCGCTGCGGGTAAACGACCAGTTGGGTTCACCGTTGATCGGCGGCCCGCAGCAAGTGCAGTGCAAGCGCATCGACCAGAAGGGCGTCCACGGCTTCATCGCCCGTCATGACGGCTATCTCCAGCGTTTCGGCTTCCTGCATGAGCGCGAGCTGAAACTCTCCTCGGACGGCAATGTGCTGGCGGGCCGGGACCGGTTCCAGCGGCCCGGCAGCACTGCGATCCGCAACAATGGCCGCGATTTCATCACCGTGCGCTTCCACGTCCACCCCGACATCAATCTGCTGCAGGACGAGCAGGAGCGGCTGGTCCTGACCGGCGATCAGGCCGATACGTGGGTGTTCACCTCTAGCGAAGTGGCGCCCGAAGTTGAGGAATCGATCTATTTCGCCGGTCTTGGCGGTCCGCGCCGCAGCCGCCAGATCGTGCTCGCCTTCAAGGCGTCCGAAGTTGCCGAAGTCCACTGGCAGCTGACCCGGACAAAGATCGCCGGTTATCCCGAGAACAATTGAGCTTGCGGCGGCAATGGCACGCCGCAAAATAAGCCAACGCTTGATTTCCGAGCCTCATGTGCTACGGCGCGGGCACGCTCCTCCAGACATGAAAGGCCGCCAGCCATGGCCGTTCCTGCCAAGAACATTCCCGCCCCCGACCTCGTTCCGGTCCGCCGTGCGCTGCTCTCCGTCTTTGACAAGACGGGCTTGATCGACTTTGCCAGGGCACTGGCCGCGGCCGGCGTCGAGCTGGTCTCCACCGGTGGCACGGCAAAAGCGATCACCGAGGCCGGCATGGCGGTGCGCGACGTCTCCGAGCTCACCGGCTTCCCCGAGATCATGGATGGCCGCGTCAAGACGCTGCACCCGTCCGTGCATGGCGCGCTGCTTGGCGTGCGAGACGACCCCGAGCACGCATTGGCGATGCGCAAATACGGCATCGAGCCGATCGATCTCGTCGTCTCCAATCTTTACCCGTTCGAGGAAGTCCGCCGCTCCGGCGCCGACTACGCGTCGATCGTCGAGAACATCGACATTGGCGGCCCGGCGATGATCCGCGCCTCGGCCAAGAACCACGCCTATGTCGCCATCGTCACCGATCCCGGCGACTACGCCGCGGTGCTCAACGCGCTGGAGATGAACATTGGCTCTCTGTCGCTGGATTTCCGCAAGAAGCTGGCGGCCAAGGCCTTCGCCCGCACCGCCACCTACGATGCGGCGATCTCGGGCTGGTTCGCCGAGGCGCTGGAGATCGGGCATCCAACCTGGCGCGCTTTCGGCGGCAGGCTGGCCGAGGTGATGCGCTACGGCGAGAACCCGCACCAGGGCGCCGGCTTCTACGTCAATGGCGACAAACGGCCAGGCGTCGCCACGGCGCGGCAGCTGCAGGGCAAGCAGCTATCCTACAACAACATCAACGACACCGACGCCGCCTTCGAACTGGCCGGCGAATTCGATCCGAACCGCTCGGCCGCCGTCGCCATCATCAAGCACGCCAACCCGTGCGGCGTGGCCGAAGGCACATCGCTGAAAGCGGCCTACGCCAAGGCGGTCGCCTGCGATCCGGTCTCGGCGTTCGGCGGCATCGTCGCCTTGAACCGCACCCTTGACGCCGAGGCAGCCGAGGAAATCGTGAAAACCTTCACCGAGGTGATCATCGCGCCCGACGCCACCGACGAGGCTGCGGCAATCATAGCTGCCAAGAAGAATTTGCGCCTGCTCGTCACCGGCGGCCTGCCGGACCCGCGAACGGCCGGCACGACGGTCAAGTCGGTTTCGGGCGGCCTGCTCGTCCAGGGCCGCGACAATGCCGTGGTCGACGACCTCAACCTGAAAGTGGTGACGAAGCGCGCGCCGACGCCGGCTGAAATGGCCGATCTCAAATTCGCCTTCCGCGTCGCCAAGCACGTCAAGTCGAACGCCATCGTCTACGCCAAGGACGGCGCCACGGTCGGCATCGGCGCCGGCCAGATGAGTCGGGTCGATTCCTCGCGCATCGCCGCGCGCAAGGCGATCGACGCGGCGGAGACCGCAGGCATGGCGGAGCCGTTGACCAAGGGCTCGGTGGTCGCTTCGGACGCCTTCTTCCCCTTCGCCGACGGCCTGCTGTCGGCCATCGAAGCCGGTGCCACCGCCGTGATCCAGCCGGGCGGTTCAATGCGCGACGACGACGTCATCGCCGCCGCCGACGAACACGGCGTCGCCATGGTGTTCACAGGCGTGCGGCATTTCCGGCACTAGTCTAACCTGCCGCTCGGCGTTGAGATGCTCCACGAATTCGCTCCGCTGAGTCGACTGGTGCGGTTTTCGAGAACCGAGCGGAGCGGACATTGGTATCCGTGAGCACCGGAAGCGTGGAAAATCGCGGCAGGGCGGCCAGTAGGGTGAATTATCGAAGGGTCTACTCCGGCCGATCCGCCGGATACGGTGTGCGAACCAGGATCGCCATGCCGATGGCCAGGAACAAAATAATCGCCGCCATGCCAAGCCGGGCCGAGCCGCTGGTTGCGGTAATCGTCGCCACCATGAACGGAGCCAGGAAACTGGTTGCCCGACCGGCCAGCGCGTAGATGCCGAAATAGCGGCCGGATTCGGCTGCGGTCACGCTGCGCGCCATGTAGGAGCGCGACGAGGCCTGCACCGGCCCGAAGGCCAGGCCAATCAGCAGGCCGTACATGATGTAGGCCTTTTCGGCCGCCGTACCGAACAGGCCGCCTGAGTCGGCGGTCGAAAGCTGGATCAGGCCGAGCAGCGTGAATCCAGGCCCGGTGGAGACCACGCCGATGGTGGCGATGGACAGCATGACCAGCGAAATCATCACCACCGCCTTGGAGCCCAGCGCGGTGTCCAGACGGGCGGCGACCCAGCAGCCGAAGATGGCGACGACATTTAGTATGATGCCGAACATCCCGATCTCGGTGATCGACCAGTGGAACATGCCCGCCGCGAAGGTGCCGCCCAGCGCCAGCAAGGCATTGACGCCATCCTGGTAAATCATGCGGGCGACGAGAAAGCGGAAGATGCCGCCACGCTTGCGCACCTCGGCCAGCGTCGACTTCAGTTCCGACAGGCCTTCGCGCACCGCCGGCCCGATCGGGATGCCCTTAATGGCGTCGGGCGTAAAAAAAAACATCGGCAGGATGAACAGGAAATACCAGCCGGCGGACAGCGGCCCTGTGGCGCGAGCATCCTCGCCCAGCTGCGGATCAAGCCCGAACAGCGGGGTGATGCCGATGATAGTCTTGCCGGCCTCCGGCGAGCCGGCCAGGCACGTGACGACAAAGATCAGTGCGATCATGCCGCCGAGATAACCGAGGCCCCAGGCCACGTTGGAGACGCGGCCTATCTCGCTCTTCGGCACTAGCCGCGGCATCATGGAATCGTTGAAGACTGTGGAGAACTCCGCTGCCACCGACGCAAGCGAGAACAGCGCCACGATCAGGAACAGGTTGGAACCCGGCGCGGCGAACCAGAGCAAGCTAAGACTGGTGACCTTGATCGCCGCGAAAAACGCGATCCATGGCTTGCGCGGCCCTGTCTGGTCGGCGATCGAACCGAGGATCGGCGACAGCACCGCGATGACCAGCCCAGCCGCGGCGATGCCATAACCCCAGACGGCTTGGCCCGTGGTCGGATCGTCCGCCATGCGCGAAACGAAATAGGGGCCGAAGATGAAGGTGGTGACGACCGTGAAGAACGGCTGCGCCGCCCAGTCGAAGAACATCCACCCCCAGATGCCGCGCCCGGATGCCCGCTGCACTGTCTCTACCGCCATAGTGATTCCCTCGGCGTCCGCTCCGCCCATTTCGGGCGCCATGTCTGCATGTTTCGAATGATCATGCAAACGGACAACCGCTGGCTCACATCCCCGTCAGATCGCTCATCAGCCCCGACGCAACCGACAGCCGCGACACGGTGATGTCGCCGCCCTCCGTCAACGCCTGCAGCCGTTCGCGGATGCGCGCCACCCGCTCGCCACCCGCTTCCAGCCAGGCCGCCACCGGATCGGCCGCCTTACTATGGCCGGTAAGCGCGGCGATAGCGATGCCGCGCCGCGCCGCGCCGATCGTGTCGGTGGCGCGGGACAGAGCGAGCTGGTCATAATAGTCCGATGGCGTGATCGAGCGCGCCGCATCCTCGACGCGCGGGATGCGGAAGGCATCGCTGACGGCGAAGAACGCCTTGCCCGCGGCGACGATGTCGGCGCCGGCCGTGCGCGCCGTCAGCGCGATGTCGGGGATCAATTCCGCCACCTCGCTCAGCGCCAACTGCTCGGCCAGCTTTTCCGGGGCGCCCGCCTTGAACAGCCCGTGCCGCTTCTCCTCGATCCGCTCGCGCGAAAAAGCCGGCAGCAGCGAAACAAGCTTGGGCTCCAGCGCCTTGCGCGCATCCTGCAGTTCGGCGATGCGCTGGCCGAGCGGTGCCGTGCCGGCATCGTTCTTCAGATACCAGCCGCTGCTCATATAGATAAGCCGGCTCAGCATCTGATAGAGATCGAGTTGCACCTGGCCGTCGACTTGGTTGTCGATCGCGTCGATCTCGCGATAGAGCGCGGGCAGCGCAAAGCCATCGCGCACCACGGCGAAGGTGCGCACCACATCGGCTGCGGTGCGCCCCGTCGCTTCCTGCAGCCGGTTGACGAAGGACGGCCCGCCGCGATTGACCAGGTCGTTGGCGACGACGCGGGCGATGATCTCGCGGCGCAGCCGATGGCCGTGGATCTCGGAAGCGTATTTCTTCGCCATCCGGTCAGGGAAATAACCCATCAGGTCGCGGTCGAAATGCGCATCGTCAGGCACGTCGCTGGCGACGATGTCGGAAAACAGCACGATCTTGGCATAGGCGAGCAGCACGCCGAGCTCGGCCCGGGTCAACGGCTCACCGCGCGCCTCGCGCTCGGCAAGGGCTGCCGGCGACGGCAGTGTTTCCACGACACGATCGAGCAGGCCGCGCGCCTCCAGCGCCGTCATGAAGCGGCTCTGATGCGCGATGTCGGCGAGGCCGCGTTTGCGGGCGATCGAAAGCGCCAGCGTCTGCTGGTAGTTGTTGGACAGCACCAGGGAGCCGACCTCTTCGGTCATCTCGGCTAGCAGCTTGTTGCGCGCCGGCCGCGTCAGCGATCCCTTGCGCATCGCCGACGCCAGCGCGATCTTGATGTTGACCTCGACGTCGGAGCAGTTGACGCCGCCCGAATTGTCGATCGCGTCGGAATTGCAGCGGCCGCCATTCATGCCGAACTCGATGCGCGCCCGCTGCGTCACGCCCAGATTGGCGCCCTCGCCGATCACCTTGGCGCGCACATCCAGCGCCGTGATGCGGATGGCATCGTTGGCGCGGTCGCCGACCTCGGCATTGGTCTCGGTCGATGCCCTAAGATACGTGCCGATGCCGCCGAACCACAAGAGGTCGACCGGCGCCTTGAGGATGGCGGTCATGATCTCGACGGGTGTAGCGGTCGTCTTGGCGAGTCCTATCGCCGCCGCCGCGGCAGCCGGCAAGGTGATCGATTTCTGGCTACGCGAAACGATCACGCCGCCGTCCGACAGCTTGGTCTTGTCATAGTCCTGCCAGCTCGAACGCGGCAACGCGAACATGCGCTCGCGCTCTGCCATCGAGGCCGCCATATCGGGATCGGGATCGATGAAGATGTCGCGATGGTCGAAAGCGGCGATCAGCCGCGTTTTCGGCGACAACAGCATGCCGTTGCCGAACACGTCGCCCGACATGTCGCCGACGCCCACGACAGAGAAGGGCGAGGTCTGGATGTCGCGGTTGATCTCGCGGAAATGCCGCTTGACCGCTTCCCAGGCTCCCTTGGCGGTGATCCCCATCTTCTTATGGTCGTAGCCGGCCGAACCGCCGCTTGCGAAGGCGTCGTCGAGCCAGAAGCCGTGCTTTTCGGAGATGGCGTTGGCGGTGTCGGAGAAGGTTGCCGTGCCCTTGTCGGCGGCGACGACGAAATAAGGATCGTCCTGGTCGCGGCGCACGACACCCGCCGGCGGAATGACGCCGTCGAGGCCGATATTGTCCGTGATCGACAGCAGGCTGGAAACGAAGTTCTTGTAAGCCGATGTGCCGGCCTCGAAGATCGCGTCACGTCCGGCGCTCATCGGCAGTTTCTTGGGATAGAAGCCGCCCTTGGCGCCGACCGGTACGATGACGGCGTTCTTGACCTGTTGTGCCTTGACCAGGCCGAGCACCTCGGTGCGATAGTCCTGGGCGCGGTCGGACCAGCGCAAGCCGCCACGCGCCACCGGGCCGAAGCGCAGGTGCAGGCCTTCGACCTCCGAGCCGTAGACGAAAATTTCCCGCCATGGCCGCGGCGCTGGCAATCCCTCGACCGCCTGCGACTCGAGCTTGATCGCCAGCGATTGGCCTTTTTCTTTCGTATCGGCAACGAAATGATTGGTGCGCAGCGAGGCTTCGATCAAGTTGAGGTAGCGGCGGATGATGGTGTCGTCGTCAATGTTGGGCACATCCTCCAGCGCATCCCTGATCTTTGCCTTGAGGTGCTTTGCCGCCACCACGCCTTCGGTTTCGGCCGTGGGACCGAGCCGGGCGATGAACAGCGCGTGCAGGCCGCGCGCGATCTCGGGATAGCGGTTGAGTGCGGCGGCGATGAAATCCTGGCTCTGCGGGATGCCGACCTGCTGCAGGTAACGGCCATAGGCACGCAGGATGGTGATCTCGCCCGACCACAGGCCGGCGGTCTGGGCAAGGCCGTTATAGCCGTCATTGTCGACGTCGCCGCGCCACACCGACAGGAAAGCGTCCTCGAACAGCGCGCCGCCGTCGGCGAGGTCGATCGGCTTGCCGTAGCTGTTCTCCAGTTCCATGTCGTGGATGAAGACCAGGCCCGACTGGTCGTCGCCGACTTCGAAAGTCCGCTCGCTGATGACGCGGAAGCCTATGTTCTCCAGCACAGGAACGCGCCGCGACAGTGCCACGGGGCTGCCATGGTGATAGATCTTCAGCGCCGCCTGGTGGGGCTTCTGCTCGGCATGCCGGTAGTAATCGATGGCGATCGGATTGCCGGCGCTGATCTTGGCGATGCGTCCGGCATCGGCCAGCGCAACGCCAGCGCTGAACGTATCCCGGTAGCTCTCTGGCAGCCGCGCGGCGATGGCTTTCAACGCCGGGTCGCTGCCGCTGGCTTCGGCCGCATCGGCAAGCGCATCTTCCCAGGTGCGCACGATGTCGCGGATCGCCGCCTCTATCGTCGCCTGCTCGACCTTCGGCGTCTTGCCGCCGGAGCGGCCGATGATGAAGTGCACGCGCGCCAGCCCGCCTTCCGGGAAAGCCGGGTAATAGGCCGACAGCCGGCCCTCGAACGCGGTTTTCAGATAGGCGCCGATCTTCTCGCGCACGACGCTGTCGTAGCGGTCGCGAGGCACGAAGACCAGGATCGAGACGAAGCGGTCGAACTGGTCGGCGCGCACCAGCGCCCGCACGCGCGGCCGCTCGACCAGGCCGAGAATGGCAGCGGCATGCTTGCGCAGGATCGGCACCGGCACCTGGAACAGCTCGTCGCGCGGATAGCTTTCCAGCACGTTGATCAGCGCCTTGCCGGAGTGGTCGTGGCGGTCGAACCCCGACTTGGCGATGATGGTTTCGGCCTTGGACCTGAGATACGGGATCTTCATCACCGAGCGTGTGTATGCGGTCGAGGTGAACAGTCCGACGATGCGCAGTTCGCCCGCCAACGCACCCTTGGCGCTGTAGGTCTTGACGCCAATGTAATCGAGATAGATGCGCCGGTGCACCAGCGACTTGGCATTGGCCTTGGTGACGATCAGCGGCTCCGGTCCGTGCAGGAAGGCGCGGATTTCAGGCGTCGTCGTCACGGCCTCGGTGCCGCGCCTCAGCACCAGCACGTCCGGGTCGGTCAGAATGCCGAGGCCCGGTTTTTCGGCGCGCTCCAGATTGCCGCTTTCCTCGCCGCCGGTGTACTTGAATTCACGCATGCCGAGGAAGGTGAAATTATCGTCGCGCAGCCACTCCAGGAAGGCGATAGCCTCGGCGACGCTCTTCTTGTCGAGCGGCACCGCCGAATAGCGGAATTCGGAGATGGCCTGATCGAGGCGGGCCAGCATCGGTCGCCAGTCGTTGACGGCGGCATGCACCTGGCCGAGCATCTTGCGCAGCCGCTCGGTCAAGCCATTTGCTTGTTCGGGCGTCAGCCGGGGAATATGCACATGGATCACGCTCAGCCGGTCGTGGCTGCCGTCATCCCTGGCGAAATTGCCATCGCCGAGGATTTCCTCGACGCCCGTCTTGCCGTGGCGAACCGTGACCACCGGATGGGTGACCAAGGTCGGTTCACCGGCGGTTTCTGTAACCTCGCCGAGAATGGAATCGAACAGGAAGGGCATGTTGTCGTTGACGACCGTGATGACGGTCACCGGGCGGCCTTCGCGAACCACGCCCGAATCGGCTTCGACGGCGACGACGCACTCACCCTTATTGTGGGCGGCGACCGCCTGACCGGCCAGATCGGCGGCACGCTCGAGGTCGGCCACGTCATAGGCGGCGATGTCTTCCGCCGGCGCCCGGGCGAGCAGGTAATCGGCGAGCCTGGCCGGCCTGTCGTCGGCCTTAGCCGCAGGTGCCTTCTTCTTCGACTTAGCTGCGGACTTCACGCTGGCCATGACGCTTCTTCCCTCCCGTCGCATGCTTTTGCGACTATGGTAGCAGATGACCGCTGTTTGGCGACAAAGGTTTGACGGCTTGCCAAGAATTCTCGGAATTCGGCGGCAAGGCTTCGCATGACGAGGAGAAATGACACGATGACCGGCAAAATCACCGCGCTAGACCTGGCCGCCGGAGAGCTGAGCGAGCCGACAAAAGCCTATTTCGCCAAATGCGAGGAAAAGCTCGGCCTCGTCCCCAACGTGCTCAAGGCCTATGCCTTCGACGACAAGAAGCTGCGGGCCTTCACCGACATGTACAATGACTTGATGCTGGGCGAGTCCGGCCTGTCGAAACTGGAACGCGAGATGATCGCGGTCGCCGTCTCCTCGGTCAACCATTGCTACTATTGCCTCACCGCGCATGGCGCGGCGGTGCGCCAGCTCTCGGGCGATCCCCTGCTTGGTGAGATGATGGTGATGAATTTCCGCGCCGCCGATCTTTCGCCGAAGCAAACGGCAATGCTCGAATTCGCCGTCAAGCTTACCGAGGAGCCGGCCAGGATCGTCGAGGCCGACCGCGCTGCCCTGCGCCAAGCCGGCTTCAGCGATCGCGACATCTGGGATATCGCCTCGACCGCGGCCTTCTTCAACATGTCGAACCGTGTCGCGTCCGCGATCGATATGCGGCCGAACGACGAATACCACGCCATGGCGCGATAGGGCCACGCGCGTTCCACCATCGGTCCTACTTCGCATCAAGCGTTGACAGGCGAATGCCGCCAGCTAGTTTTCCGGAAACAAAATTTCCAAGGGGTGAAACTTGATGCCCGAGGCCAACGCTTCGTGAATGGGATCCCCTATGCTTGATGCAATTGCCAAACCCGGGATTTTTCTCCGCGCCCTGAGCATGACGCTGGCGCTCGCCGCTCCACCCGCTCACGCCTTCGAGGCGTCATCTGTCTACCAGCCCATTTTCGAGACAGCGGCGGCCAAGACAGTAACCTTGACCGGCCACGACCTGACCGTCGAACAGGTCATCGACATCGCCCGCAATGGCGCCAAGGTCGAGCTCAGCCCCGAGGCGCTGCAACGTTCGACGGACGCTTATGGCCTGCTGCTCGAAGGTGCCGCCGAGGGTATCACCATCTACTGGTTCAACCGTGGCGCCGGCGACCAGCGCGAGACGGTGATCTTCTCGGGCGATCCGACGACGCCCGAAAACAGCAAACTGCTCAAGGATCAGCAGCTCGCCCGCTTCAAGGGTGGCGTCAACAGAGGCTACGGGCCGGAGCTGCAGGAAGAAGCGCTGGTGCGCGCCATCATGGCGATCCGCGCCAACACCATGTCCTACGAGGCTGCCAGCCCGCAGCTGACGCACCTGCTGGTCGACATGCTGAACAAGCGGGTGACGCCGGTCGTGCAATCGCGCGGCACGTTAGGCGAAGGCGACCTCGCGACGCTCGGCAATATCGGTGCGACCATGGTCGGCGAAGGCGAAGCCTATCTCGATGGCGTCCGCATGCCGGCCACACAGGCCCTTTCCCAGGCCGGTCTGAAGCCTCTCGAACCTTTCGCCGCCGACCAGGCCGCGCTGATCAGCACCAATGCCTACGCACAGGCACAGGCGGTGCTTTTGCTGGAGGACGCGCGAAAACTGCTGGAGTGGACCGACCTCAGCTACGCCATGGGGCTGAACGGCATGAATTCCAGCGTGACGCCGATTTCCGCACCCGTGCAATCCATGCGGCCTTACCCATGGCTGACATGGGATGCCGCGCGGGTCATGGACATGATCAAGGGCAGCTATCTCTTCGATCAGGACCAGGCCCGCATCATCCAGGATCCGGAAAGCATGCGTGCCTCCAGTCAGCGCCAGGGCTCCGCCTGGCAGGCCTGGGCGGATCTGCGTCAATCCGTGCTGCTCTCCATCAATTCGTCGGATCACAATCCGGCCGTGCTGCCGGGCCTGACGCCGCAGAGCTCGCCTGAGCTGAGCACGCCGCAATTCATGAAATATTATATCAAGGGCGGGCCGCTGAGTGGCGGCAAGTCCGGCTATATCTTCTCCAACGCCAACTGGGATCCTTATCCCATGGCCAATCAGGTCGAGGCTTTCACCATCTCGCTCACCAATCTCGGTGTCGCGGTGGCGCAGCGCATCGAGCGCTTCCGCAACCCCTTCTTCACCGTGGTCAAGCCGGCCGATGTGCTGAAGCCCGACGAGCGCAAGGACATCCCGACCTTCGATGGCTATCTGCCGACCGATCTCTGGCAGGAACTGGCCGACCTCGGCACGCCGGTGACGCCGAATGGCCAGGCGATCGTCGCCACCGTCGAGGACCTGGAAGGGCAGACCCGCATCATAGACGCAACGCGCCCGCGAGGCGGTCGACATATCCTTCCATCTCTTGGCGCAGGACCTGTTGACGGCGAGCTATTGGATGGAAATCCGCAAAGCGCAGAATCCGCAGCGGAAATTCGGTGAGGCGCCAACCGCGGCGCTCGAGGCGCTGCGCCAGGTGATCCCCTGGCATCAGGAGGCATCGGAACGGCAAAAGCGGCCGCTCGGCATGGTCGCCTACGATTTCATGCAGGAGAACCCGGCCTCGAAATTCTATTCCGGCGGACCGCCGGCACCGACGGCCGCCGCCATGCCCGCGGCCGGCGTTTTGCCCAGATAGCCTTACCGCGCCGCGATGGCCGCCGCCGCACCGGCCATCGTCGTGGCGCTGACGCGGTTGGCGATCTTCATGGCGCGGTTGCTCCTGAGGAGCTTGCGCGCCTGCGAGGCGGCGAGCACCCAGGCGAGATCGATGGCGATCAGCACCACCGCCATGGTCGCCGTCAGTTCGACCCAGCCGACGAGACTAACCGAAGCGAGGTCGATGATGGTCGGCAACAGCGCCAGGTAAAACATCATGATCTTGGGATTGCCGAGCGTGACGGCCATGCCGGCGAAGAAAAGCTTGCCGGCCGAATCCTCACGCGGCATCTCGCCGTCCTTGGCGTCGACCGGCGCCGTCCACATCTTCCAGGCAAGATAGGCCAGGTAGAGAACGCCGACCCATTTTACGACGACGAAAGCGAGATGGAAGGTCTGTGCCACCACGGCCAGCCCAAACACCGCCAGCGACAGCCAGATGCCTTCGCCGATCCACATGGCAAGCAGGAACGGAAACACATCGCGAAACCCCTTCGAGATAACGCGCGCGACAAGCGCCGCGATCGATGGGCCAGGCGAACCGGCGGCCACGAACAAGGCGGCGGCGAAGATCAGCAGCGAGGCGAGGTGCATGGCGAGGGTCTCTGCGTCAGGGCTCCATCAATCACAATAACCCAACAGCTGGGTCTCTGGCAAAGGCAAGACAATATGGACCATGGCCGCCGTCTCTACAGCATGGCTTGGCGAGCCCCTTGCAGCCCCAGCGTCACGCCGCTAGAAGGGCCGCCGCGAAACAATTTCGAGCTTCACTTTGCCCCAGTAACCACCGGTCTCGTCAACTCCCCCGACACACCTGCATGGCGCCGCATCAGCGGTGCCCGTTTGCAATTTTCATGTGTTCCTCTGGGCGGCGGTTCGAGACCGGTTTGGCATTGCTGAACCGCTGTCGCTCGGCTTTCCGCTAGCGACACCTGACATCACAATCTCCGCAGCCACCCGCCACGCCGCGCCCACATGGGCATCTCGATAGCGCCGACCGGATGAACTTCCCAACGGGAAGGACTTACCGGCATGTCTTCGGCCCTGCGCATCCACTGGACGATCGCGCCTGAAATCGCACCACGCCCCCTGATCAACTGCAATCGCTGCGGCTTCGTGAAAGCCTATCGCTGCAGCGAGAAATTCCGCGTCAACGCCAACGGCAAGCGCATCGACGTGTGGCTGATCTACCGCTGCGTCGACTGCGACAATTCCTGGAATTTCGGCATTCTCGAGCGCTGCAACCGGCGCGATATCGCGCCGGCACTGCTGGCGGCGCTCGAAAGCAATGATCCGGCACTGGTCCGGAGCCATGCCTTCGACATCGTCGCCCTGCGCAACCAGGTGGGACGCGTCGAAGAGTTTCCTGACGCCGTCGTGCGCAAGCGGGTGATCGGCGGGATTAAGCAAGGCGCGACGGCGCTGGAACTTCGGCTCGGTCTGGAAGTACCGGTATCGTTGAGGCTCGACCGGCTGCTTGCCAACGAACTGGGCATCTCGCGGTCGCGGCTTCAGGCGTTGGATGAGCGGAGGCTGCTGACCATCGAGCCGGATGGAGCAAAGGCCCTGCGCAAACCGGTCCGAGAGGGAGTGACAATCCGCATCGATCTCGCCAGCGAGCCCGACCGGCGGACCATCATCTCGGCCGCTGGTGGATGAACGAAAGAAGGCGGAGCACAAGTGCTCCACCCTCTCAAACTCGGAAAAGCAAACCTTACGCCGCGCCGACCGCCTTCGACGACTTCTCGAAACGCTTGCGCTCGTTCGGGTCGAGATAGAGTTTGCGCAGGCGAATGGTCTTCGGCGTCACTTCGACCAGTTCGTCGTCCTGAATCCAGGCCAGCGCGCGCTCCAGCGTCATGCGGATCGGCGGGGTGAGCTTGACCGCCTCGTCCTTGCCGGCGGCGCGGATGTTGGTCAGCTTCTTGCCCTTCAGCACGTTCACTTCGAGATCGTTGTCCCGGCTGTGGATGCCGATGATCATGCCCTGATAGACCTTGACGCCGGGATCGATGACCATCGGGCCGCGGTCTTCGAGGTTCCACATGGCGTAAGCCACCGACTCGCCCTGTTCGTTGGAGATCAGCACGCCGTTCGTGCGACCAGGCAACTCGCCCTTATAGGGCTCGTAGGCATGGAACAGCCGGTTCATCACGGCGGTGCCGCGCGTATCGGTCAACAGTTCCGACTGGTAGCCGATCAGGCCGCGCGTCGGCGCGTGGAACACGATGCGCTGGCGATTGCCGCCCGAGGGACGCAGCTCGACCATTTCGGCCTTGCGCTCCGACATCTTCTGCACGACGACGCCGGCATGCTCCTCGTCGACGTCGATGACGACTTCCTCGACCGGCTCCAGCAATTCGCCGTTCTCGCCCTTCTGCATGACGACGCGCGGACGCGAGACGGCGATCTCGAAACCTTCGCGGCGCATGGTCTCGATCAGGACGGCGAGCTGCAATTCGCCGCGGCCGGAAACGAAGAACGAATCCTTGTCGGGCGATTCTTCGATTTTCAGCGCGACATTGCCTTCGGCCTCGCGCAGCAGACGGTCACGGATGACGCGGCTGGTGACCTTGTCGCCTTCGGTGCCGGCCAACGGGCTGTCGTTGACGAGGAAGGACATGGTCACGGTCGGCGGATCGATCGGCTGTGCATGCAGCGCCTCGGTCACCGCCAGGTCGCAGAACGTGTCGGCGACGGTGCCTTTCGACAGGCCGGCAATGGCGACGATGTCACCCGCCTGCGCTTCTTCGATCGGCTGGCGCTCGAGGCCACGGAAGGCAAGGATCTTGGAGATGCGGCCTGTCTCGATCTGGGTGCCGTCATTGTGCAGCACCTTGACCGCCTGGTTGGACTTCAGCGTGCCGCTCTCGATGCGGCCGGTGATAATGCGGCCGAGGAACGGGTTTGCTTCCAGGATGGTGCCGATCATGCGGAACGGGCCGGGATGAACAGTCGGCGCCGGCACATGCTTGATGACGAGGTCGAACAGCGGCGCAAGCTGCTGGTCCTTCGGGCCTTCCGGATTTTCCGACACCCAGCCATCGCGGCCCGAACCATAGAGGATCGGGAAGTCGAGCTGCTCGTCGGTGGCGTCGAGCGCGGCGAACAGGTCGAACACCTCGTTGACCACCTCGACATGGCGCGCGTCCGGCCGGTCGATCTTGTTGATGACGACGATCGGCCTCAAGCCCACCTTCAGCGCCTTGCCGACGACGAACTTGGTCTGCGGCATCGGGCCTTCGGCGGCATCGACCAGCACGATTGCCGAATCCACCATCGACAGGATGCGCTCGACCTCACCGCCGAAATCGGCGTGACCGGGCGTGTCGACGATATTGATGCGCGTGTCCTTCCAGTCGACCGAGGTCGCCTTGGCCAGGATGGTGATGCCGCGCTCCTTTTCGAGATCGTTGGAATCCATGGCACGCTCGGCGACGCGCTGGTTGTCGCGGAAGGAGCCGGACTGTCTCAAAAGCTGGTCGACCAGGGTGGTCTTTCCATGGTCGACGTGCGCGATGATCGCGATATTACGGAGGTTCATGATTCTGGTCTCGGAAGCGTTGCAGGCAGCAGGCCAAAGGCGCTGCCTCTTTCGGTTGCGCGGCTCATACAGGGTTTTTCGCAGTTGCGAAAGGGGACGCGCGACACCAAATACTCATCAAATCTTAAGCATCTGCGTGTGAAATGATTTTGTTAACCAAGGCGGGAACCTTTTCAGGGCCCGGACAGTTCGAACGTCATGACCGATAGACTCAACCGATTTTGGCCGCTTATCGCTTCCGCCGCCTTTGCGATGCTGCTGGCGGCCAACGCCGCGCAGTCGGCCGCGACGCTGAAGGAAACGCGGCACGTCTTGCCGGATAACTCGCCTTCCGCGCAGCAGGCCTTTGCCGACGCGCCCGACGGCGTCGACCCGGTGGTGACCGGCCCGGTCAGTGCCGCCTTCAAGCAGAGACAGGCCAGCGCAAACTGCGATAGCGCGGTTTGGCCCAACATTCCAATGGTCTGCTACCCCGATTGATCGTTCGCGCCTGTCCTTACACGCTGAGATGTGTTGAGGTTCAGGTCAGGCCGAGCCGAAAATGGTGGATTCGAGAACCGGAGCGGAGCGTACATTTTGTACGTGAGCACAGTTCTACTGCAACGCAGTAGAACTGGAAGCGCAGGAAGCCGCTGTTTGCAGGCCGGCCTTACCTGAACATGGACGCGCCTCAAGCCGGCTGCGGTTCCGGATCGAAGGCCGGCCGGCTGGTGTTGATCAGGAGCGAAATACAGGCCGCCGCGATCGCCGTCATGCCGGCGATCAGGAACGCCAGTTCGTAATTGCCTTGCAGTTCGCGCATCGTGCCGCCGAAGGCGGCGGCGGTGGCGGCACCCACCTGATGGCCTGCCACGATCCAGCCGAACACGATCGGCCCGCTGCGGTCGCCGAAGGCTTCGTTGGCGAGCCTTAAAGTCGGCGGCACGGTGGCGATCCAGTCGAGACCATAGAGCACGGCGAAGATGATCAGGCTGGTTGCCGAGAAGCCGGAATAGGGCAAATAGATCAGCGACAGGCCACGGATGGCATAGTAGACGCCGAGCAGTTTGCGCGGATCGTAACGGTCGGTGAGCCAGCCGGACAGCGTCGTGCCGATCAGGTCGAAAATACCCATCATCGACAACAGGCCGGCCGCCTGCACCTCGCCGATGCCCATGTCGCCGCAGAAGGCGATCAGATGCGTGCCGACCAGCCCGTTGGTGGTGAAGCCGCAGACGAAGAAGGTGGCGAACAGGTACCAGAAAACCCGCGTCCCGGCGGCGCGGCGCAGCGTGTTGAGCGTATGCGCCAAGAAATTGCCCTGTGACGCGGGCGAAGTCGGCGGCACATCATCCGCCTCGGCGCCATAACGCACCATGCCGATCGAGGACGGGCGCTCCGGCACCAGCAACCAGACCAGAGGGATCAATGCCGCGGTGGCGATCGCGACAGCGATAACGACAGGCTGCCAGCCGCCTGTCTGGGCAAGCGAGGCGATCAGCGGCAGGAAAATCAGCATGCCGGTGGCGCTGGAGGCCGACATCAACCCCATGACAAGACCGCGATTGGTCTTGAACCAGCGGTTGACGATGGTGGCACCAAGGACGCTGGCGACAGCGCCGGATCCGATGCCGGAAAAAACGCCCCAGGTGATGAACAGATGCCACGGCTTGGTCATCAGCAGGCTGAGCGTGGTCGAGGCCGACATCACCACCAGTGACGCCAGCAGCGTGCGGCGCAGCCCGATGCGTTCCATGAGCGCCGCGGCGAACGGACCGGTCAGCCCATAGAGCAGGATGCCGACGCCCGCGGCGAGCGAAATGACGTCGCGCCGCCAGCCGAAACTGTTTTCGAGCGGCAGCATCATGACCGAAGGCGCCGAGCGCAGGCCGGCCGCGATCAGCAAGCAGAGGAAGATGACGCCCACCACGACGAAAGCGTAGCGCTGGCCAAAGGGACGGGATTGAGCTATCATGTTACTGACCGGTACGTTGCAAGGTGGGAGCATGTATACGTACCGACCGGTAACATTGTCAATCGAGTCCCATCATGCCAAGCGACAAAAATATTGAACCGACCATCAGCGACGGTCATGCGTCGGCGCCACCCAAGGCCGCCAAGAAGATCCTCGACGTGGCCTATGACCTGTTCTACCGGCGCGGTATCCGGGCGATCGGCGTCGACGAAATCGTCAAACGTGCCGGCGTCACCAAGCCCAGCCTCTATCGCAGCTTTCCCTCCAAGGACGAGCTGGCTGCCTCCTACCTCAGGCAATACGATCTTGAATATTGGGAGCGTTTCGACGAGGCCGTCGCCGCCAATCCCGGTGACCCGCGCGCTCAGATCAAGGCTTTTCTGACCCGCATCGGCAAGCGAACGCAAGTGGCGGACTATCGCGGCTGCGGAATGACCAATGCGGCGGTCGAATATCCCGACCACAGTCATCCGGCTCGCGTCGTCAGCGAGGCCAACAAGCAGGAATTGCGCCGCCGCCTGCGCGCCATGGCGGCTGCGATGGGCGCGCAAGACCCTGACACGCTGGGCGACGGGTTGCTGCTGCTTATCGAAGGCGCCTATATCAGCGGCCAGCTGTTCGGCCTCGGCGGACCCGCGCAGTCGGTTGCCCGCAACGCCGACTTGCTGATCGAAGCCAGCTTGAAGAAATAGCGATTGGCGATACGCTGGGGCGACCTCCAAGAGAGATCTCCGCCATGCGCAGCCTGTTGATCCCGCTCACCTTCGCCCGCCTTTGCCAGGCGGCACAGGCCGGCGACATATCCAGCACCTACACCGACCTCGACTGGAAGAAGGACTGCGTGACCTATGCGCGGGCCGAGCAGGGCGACGGCGACTGGGCCGACCTCGCCTGCTCCGGCTATCGAGGCTATCCCGTACTGGTCGGATATGACGACGCCCGCGAATCGCTGTTCTATGGTTTTCCGCCCGGCGGCGACATGACGTCCGCCTGGGAAAGTTTTTCCGCCTTCAATTCGTCCGGAGCCAAGGTCGAGTGGCGCGTCGAAACGAATGGCGACAAAGCCGTGCCGTTCGCGGCCATCCACCGTCGCTCGATCAGCAATGGCGAGGACGAGACCAAGAAGACCGAGGTGCTGCTCGTCGCCAAGGTCGCCCAGATGGACGCCCGCGAAGGCTGCACCGTCGGCCTGGTGCTGGCCACCGGTAACCCCGCCGCCAATGACCAAGCGCGCAAGATCGCCGACGAGAAGGCAAAAGGCTTCGCCTGCGGCAAGGACAAGCGCGTGGTGATTGGCGACGTGCCGGCTTTCGGTCGGGTCGATAACTGACCGCTCGAGCTACTTGCTCGTCTTCGCCCGGTCGATCGCGTCCATGATCATCTTCTTGGCGTATTTGGAATCATGCCAGCCTTCGATCTTGACCCATTTGCCAGGTTCCAGATCCTTGTAGTGCTCGAAGAAGTGCTGCACCTGCTGGCGCGTGATGTCGGGCAGTTGCGTGTATTCGGTGACGTTCTCGTAGCGCAGTGTCAGCTTCGGCGACGGCACCGCGATGATTTTTTCATCCTGGCCGGCATTGTCTTCCATGATCAGCACACCGATCGGCCGCACGTTGATCACGCAGCCCGGCACAAGGGCGCGTGTGTTGCAGACCAGCACGTCGATCGGGTCGCCGTCGCCCGACAGCGTGTGCGGCACGAAACCGTAATTGCCGGGATAGCGCATCGAGGTGTGCAGGAAGCGGTCGACGAACAGCGTGCCGGCCTCCTTGTCCATCTCGTACTTGATCGGCTCGCCGCCGATCGGCACTTCGATGATGACATTAACGTCCTCAGGCGGATTCTTTCCGATGGCTATGGCTTCGATGCGCATGTCTTTTGTCCCTCTCTCGATTGGCAGGAGATAGCGGGCGGCGCAAAATGGTGCAATGCGGCGAATGGTGCTTACATGCGTCCCGCGAGACGCGATGGCGTTCGACGCGTTCAATCATCGGCACAAGATGTTTCAGCGTCGTGATGTGCGTGAGCCCGCGACCACGCCTTCCGCGATCATCCCCCAGGCGGTCACTCCCAGACGAAGGCGACCTTCTTCAGCGCCTTCTGCTCGAAAATCTCGACCCCTTCGGCGATGTCGCGGCCGCCGGCCCCGGCATAGAAGGCAAGTGCGTTCTGGTTGTCTTCCAGCGCCCACACCACCATGCCTTTCAGTCCATGGTCGGCGAGACGAGCCCTGGCCGCCGAAAACAGCCGCCTGCCGAGCCCTATGCCCTGATATTCAGGGCGAAGGTACAATTCGTAGATCTCGCCCTGCTGCTTGAGCTCCTTGGCGCGGTTCTTGCCGATCGTCGCATAGCCGGCGATCGTGCCGCCGATCTCGACGACGAGGACGGTGGCGGCGCGGCGGATGGCGTTGGCCCACCAGTCGCTTCCGCGACGGTTGATCATCGATGTCAGCGTGCGGTGCGGAATGATTCCGCTATACGCGCCGCGCCAAGCCTCGAGGTGCACTTCGGCGATGGCGGCGGCATCGCGCGGGTCTGCCTTCCGAATGTCGATCGTCAGCGTATTCATGATTAGTTAACCATAAACCCGCATCGCCCGATTGCAAGAGTCCGCGCGGCCCATGGTCCGCTTTCGCACAGACGATCATGACACTGCCCACATTGGCCAAAGCCTGCCTGAAAACGCGCTCAGCCGAGGCGGATGGCGTGGCTTTCGAGTACCCGGAGCGCAGCGGACTTTTAGGGTTTGTGGCATCGGAAGCCCAGAAAGCCGCGTCGGGCGTTCGGCTGAGTAGCATTTGCTAGGTAGGCTTTCAGATTTCGACCAGATGGTCGTCGAGCTCGTTGGTATCGCCCGAAGTAACCGGAAAGTGCTCGGCCAGCACTGCCCCGACCCGCTCGATCGCCTTGACGAAACCGTCGGCAAGCCGATCGTCGCCGGCATGCGCGGTCAGATCGCGCACCACGCCGTCCCAGACATGCTGGCCGACCTTGGCGTCGATGCCCGAATCGGCGACCACTTCGGCGTAGCGCTCGGCGATCGATACGAAGATCAGCANATCAGCACGCCGGTGCGCGCCGTGGTGCGATGGACGTTGCGGGCGAGGAACTGCTTGACCGCATTGGCGTGCGCAGCCTGATAGCGCAGCCGACGCGGCACCATATGGATGCGCAGGCCGGGGAGCGCCCACAACAGGGCCAGCACGCAGGCCAAGGCCAGCAACTCAGCGATGACGAAATGCGGCAGGCGGATGGTGAGCCACCAGGCCTCCAGCCCATAGGCGACCGCCAGGCTGACGGCCAGCATGCCGAGTGTCGCCATCAAGGCCGCGGGAGCTAAGTAACCCTCGCTGGCATGCGCCACGACGCAGTAGATCTCGCCGTCGGTTTGCGCTTCGGCCGCGCGGATCGCAGCGGCGATGCGCTCATGATCCTGCGGGCTGATCGGTCGTGTTGCCATGATCTTGTCTCACCAGCTTCCTGAAGAACCGCCACCGCCGGACGAGCCACCGCCACCGGAAAACCCGCCGCCACTGCTTGACCCCGACGACCAGCCACTGCCGGAACCGCCCGAGGACCAGCCGCCGCCCGACCACCTCGTCCAACCGCTGGTTCCGGATGATCCACTCGCACCCTGGCCATAACGAAACGTCATGCCCAGCCATCGATACACGCCTGGCGACAGCTTTGTGCCGAACATCGGCGGCAGGAAGGCCATTGCCAGGCCACCCAAGAACATCGTCGCCCACAGGATCAGGAACACCGCGACGACCGGATCCATGGGAGTGCTGCTGCCGGAGGGATTGCGCTGGCCGCGCGCCTCCAACTCCTCCGGATTGCCGTTCAGCACCATGATCATGTCGTCGACGGCCTTGGAGATGCCGCCCGGGAAATCGCCGGCGCGGAAAGCCGGCACCATGTCGTTTTCGATGATCAGCTTGGTGTGCAGGTCGGTCAGCGTGCCTTCCAGCCCGTACCCGACCTCGATGCGCATCTTGCGGTCGTTTGGCGCAACCAGGAGTAGGACACCGTTATTCTCCTTGGCCTGGCCGAGCTTCCAGAAGCGGAACAGCCGGTTGGCGTAGGGCTCGATCTCCTCGCCGCCGAGGCTGGGGATGGTGGCGACGACGATCTGGTCCGAGCCCTTGGTTTCGAGCTCGGCGAGTTTTTGGGTGAGCGCGGCACGTGTGCCGGCATCGATGATGCCGGCATTGTCGACGACGCGACCTGTCAGAGCCGGAAGATCGGCGGCCACGGCGGCGAACGGGAGGAAGAGGATGCCGGCAAGAAGGCCAAGAAAGGAAAGGTAGGCGTTCCGCAGCGCCCCCCTTGAGGGGGAGATGTGCAGCAGGACAGAGGGGGTTGTTTGCACGCCGGCGGTCCGTCTTCTAGCGGAATTTGTTCCGGTGACGGTCGCCGTTCACCCGCCCTGCTTCGTGCCGAAATCGACCTTCGGCGGCTGCATCTTGTCCTCGTCGACAGTGAAGTTGGCGAAGGGCTCGTTGCCGCGGAACCAGAATGTCGCCCACAGCACCGACGGGAAGGTCTTCAGTGTCAAATTGTAGTCCCTGACGGCCTGGATGTAGTCGCGGCGGGCAACGGCGATGCGGTTCTCCGTCCCTTCGAGCTGCGCCTGCAGCGCCAGGAAATTCTGGTTGGCCTTAAGGTCGGGATAGGCTTCCGACACTGCGATCAGCCGCGACAGCGCGCTAGTCAGCCCGGCCTGGGCATCCTGAAACTTTTTGAGGGCTTCCGGGTCCTTCAGCGTTTCCGGCGTCACCGTGATCTGCGTTGCCTTGGCGCGCGCTTGGACAACGGCGTCGAGCGTGTCCTTTTCATGCGAGGCATAGCCCTTGACCGTCTCGACCAGATTGGGAATGAGGTCGGCGCGTCGCTGATACTGGTTCAACACCTCGCTCCATGCCGCCCTGGCGTTTTCTTCCGCCGTCGGGATCGTGTTGTAGCCGCAGCCGGCAAGCAGCGGCAGCACGATTGCCATCATCAGGAAGGCGGGCAGCGTGCGAAATGTCGATGGTCGAGCAAGGCGCTGGACAAGCATGAAGGGATCCCTCGATAGAAGTTGCATCCGAAGCATTACCACAATCGGCGCGCAAGAAAACGGCCTCGGTCTCTGAAGCAGACTCGGCATGAATTGTGCCCGCCCCAAGGCCCTGTGATTGGCCCGGTGAACACGATAAGGTTCGATCAGAACGGGATATCACCATGGCGAAACGCCAGGACAGCGACAGTGAATCGCGCCGTATCCTCCAGCGCGTCGCGCAGGAGACCGATCCGGCCGGCAATTCTTTCGTGGCACGGACGACGAAAGGCGTGCGCGACCACGTCTCGGCGGCCGATGCCGACCGCACGGATCCGATTGAAGTCTGGGGCACGCGCGTTGGCAGGATACTCGGCCTGCTTCTGGCGCTGGGCCTGATGGTCTGGCTCGTGCTTTTCCTCACCCGGGGCAGCTAGGAATCAAGAAACAATGAGCGCCGAAAAAACCGACGCGCCGCGCGCGGTCATCGTCATATCCAGCCATGTCGCCCGCGGCTCCGTCGGCAATCGCGCGGCCGTCTTCGCGCTGGAGACACTGGGCTTTCCGGTCTGGGCCGTACCTACGGTCACCCTGCCTTGGCACCCCGGCCATGGCCGCGCGACCCGCATTGTGCCGCCGCTCGACCAGTTCAAGGCGTTGATGGCCGATCTGGAGCGCGCGCCGTGGCTGGGCGAGGTCGGGGCCGTGCTGTCGGGCTATCTCGGCGAGGCCGGCCAGGCCGAGGCGGTCGCCTCGCTGGTGGCCGCGGTCAAGGCGAGGACGCCCGATGCCGTTTATATCTGCGATCCGGTGATGGGTGATTCCGGCGGCCTCTACGTGCCCGAGCCCACCGCCGCCGCCATGCGCGACTGGCTGATGCCGATCGCCGACATCGCTACCCCCAACCGCTATGAGCTGGAATGGATGGCCGGCGCGCCACTGCCCGATCTGAAATCGGTGATCTCGGCCGCACTCCATGCCGGACCATCGACCATGCTGGTCACCTCGGCACCGTCGATGATGTCAGGCGGCACCGGCAATCTGCTGCTCGACGGCACCCAGGCGCTGCTGGCCGAACATCGCCTGATCGACAAGCCGCCGAACGGCCTTGGCGACCTGACCGCGGCGGTCTACCTGGCGCGCATCCTGTCCGGCCAGCCGGCGATCAAGGCCCTGCAGTCCACGACGGCGGCGGTCTACGAGATCCTGGCGCGCACGGCAAAACGCGGCGGCGACGAGTTGCAGCTCGAAACCGACGCGCAGAGTCTGTCGCACCCGATGGCCATGGTCCAGCTTCGCCACCTCACGCATCCGGGGCGGGACCGCCGGGCGTGACCCCGGCCAAGGTCGTGCTCGTCGGCGCCGATGGCTGCAAGGCCGGCTGGATCGCCGTGCGGAGCGAACCCGGGCCGACACTTCGTAACCCGGACGCCGCGCCTTCGGTCGATGTCTTCCCTTCGTTCGCCGCCCTGCTGGCGGCGATCCCCGATGACGCGATCGTCGCCGTCGACATGCCGATCGGTCTACCGGAATTTTCGCAAAAGGGCGGACGCGGGCCGGAAGCGCTGGTGCGGCCGCTGCTTGGGGCTCGCCAGTCCAGCGTCTTTTCGATCCCGTCCCGGGCCGCGCTCTATGCCGACACCAGCGGCTTCACCACGATCGAAGCCTGGTACGCGGCGCATATCAGGGCAAGCGAAGTGGCCAAGGCCACATCCAACCCGCCACGCGGCGTTTCCATCCAGGCCTTCGGCATCTTTTCGAAAATCCGCGAGATCGACACATTGCTGATCGTGCGGCCCGAACTGCGCGGTCGCATCTTCGAATCGCATCCGGAAGTCGCCTTCTGCCGCCTGAACGACGATCAGGCCATGCGGTTGCCGAAGAAGATCAAGGGCAGCGTCAATCCGGCCGGCATGGCGGAGCGGAAGGCGCTGCTTTGCCGGCATGGCTATGACATGGATTTCCTCGACCGGCCGCCGCCACGTGGTGCGGCCGCTGACGATTTCCTCGATGCGGCCGGCATGATGCTGATTGCCGGCCGCATCGCCAGCGGCGACGCGAAGCCGTTTCCCGACCCGCCTAGCGCTGACGGTTTTGGCATACCGGTCGCTATCTGGGCGTGACAATGTCAGCGCGCGTCCCGCTTTGGCGCATGGCATTTATGGCTAGCTCCTACAATTCCGCATTGCTCGTAGCGGGCTTTTGCCGTTAGAGGCTTTCCTCGACCGCAACGAGCTGCCGCCTCCAACCCGGAAAGGCCTTAGCCGCCCATGCCTCATCTTCCCGAACACCTCCTCGCCGGCTACCGCAATTTCATGAACGGCCGCTACCTCACCGAGAGCGGCCGCTATCGCGAGCTCGCCCGCGAAGGCCAGGCGCCCGAGACCATGATCGTCGCCTGTTGCGACTCGCGATCAGCGCCCGAGGCGATCTTCGACGCCGGCCCCGGCGAACTCTTCGTCTTGCGCAATGTCGGCAATCTGGTGCCGCCTTACGAGCCGGACGGCGAGTTCCATTCGACCTCGGCCGCGCTCGAATTCGCCGTGCAGAGCCTCAAGGTCAAGAATATCGTGGTCATGGGCCACGGCCGCTGCGGCGGCATCCGGGCCGCGCTCGACCCCAACTCCGCGCCGCTGTCTCCCGGCGACTTCATCGGTAAATGGATGAGTCTGATCGCGCCGGCCGCCGAGACGGTGTCGGCCAGCACCTTCATGACGGCGACGGAACGCCAGACGGCCCTGGAGCGCATTTCGATCCGCTACTCCCTCGCCAATCTCAGGACCTTTCCCTGCGTCTCGATCCTCGAGGGCAAGGGGCGGCTGTCGCTGCACGGAGCCTGGTTCGATATTTCGACCGGCGAGCTCTGGGTGATGAACAAGGAGACCGGCGATTTCGAGCGGCCGGTGCTGGAATGAACGGTACGGCGCGCCGGGCGATGAGCGTTCGGCCGGTCGTTTTCACGGCGGCCGCGCTAATGATAGCGATCGTTGCTGCTCGCGCCGATGACCGCGCCATTATAAGCCGCTGGTATTCGGCGCTGATGGTCGCCGATCGCACCGAGCTGGCGGACCTGCTCGCCGACGACGTCCGCATCAAACTTGACGACCTCGGCGTTGTCCAGAGCAAGCTGGAATTCATAGCCTCGCTCGACGAATGGAAAGGTGCGGTTGCGGGAGCCGCGATCCGCCATCGCATCGAGAGGACCGAAAGCGGGGTCACCACCGTGATCGCCTGCTACGACTTCCCCAACAACGACATGCTGGTGCAGGAAACCTTCGCGGTGAGCGACAACCGAATCACCGCCAATTCTCAGGCGGCAATCGCTGAAAACTGCGAGGGCTACTGAGGCGCAGCGGCCACTGGCATATTGCGGGCTCGCGAAGCGCGCCCTACATCGGTGACACCCTCCTTCCTGACGCCAGCGAAAGACCCTCCATGCCCTCTACGAATGCCGTCGATCTCGCCGCTCATCCGCTGACCGCGTGGCGAGGGCCGCTCGGCCTGCCCGATTTTGCCCATATTGGCGACGGTGATTTCTCCGCCGTCTTCGACGCCGCGCTGAAGGCGCATGAGGCCGAGATCGACGCGATATCAAGCAACAAGGCTACGCCGAGCATCGAGAACACGCTTGCCGCGCTTGAGCTCGGGGGCGAGGCGCTGGATCATGTCTCGTCGATCTTCTGGTGCCGCGCCGGCGCCTACACCAACGAGACCATCCAGGCGCTGGAGCGTGACATTTCGCCGAAGATGTCGCGGCACTTCTCGGCCATCTCGATGAACGAGAAGCTGTTTGCCCGCATCGACGATCTCTACCGGCGCCGCGAGAGCCTAAACCTCGATCCCGAGACGCTGCGCGTCCTGGAGAAGACCTGGAAAGGCTTCGTCCGTTCCGGCGCCAAGCTCGACGCCGACGGCAAGACGCGGCTGGCCAAAATCAACGAGGAGCTGTCGTCGCTCGGCACGACTTTCGGTCAGAACGTGCTGGCCGATGAGCGCGACTGGGCGCTGTTCCTCGACGAGGCCGATCTCGCCGGCCTGCCGGATTTCGTGAAAAGCTCGATGGCCGAGGCCGCCGAGATGCGCGGCCGGAAGGGCCGCTACGCCGTAACCCTGTCGCGCTCGATCTATGAGCCGTTCACGACCTTCTCCGACCGCCGCGACCTGCGCGAGATCGCCTATCGTGCCTTCACCATGCGCGGCCAGAACGGCGGTGCGTCAGACAACACATCCGTGGTGCGCGACATGCTGAAGCTGCGCGCCGAAAAGGCGAAGCTGCTCGGCTACGCCTCCTTCGCCGCGCTCAAGCTCGACGACACCATGGCCAAGACACCGAAGGCGGTGCATGCGCTGCTCGACCCGGTCTGGGAAAGGGCACTGGAAAAGGCCGCCGCCGACCAGAAAGAGCTGGAGCGTCTGGCCGCCGAGGCCGGCAGCAACGAAAAATTCGCCGCCTGGGACTGGCGCTTCTACCAGGAGAAGCTGCGCGCCGAGAAGTTCGCTTTCGATGAGGCGGAGCTGAAACCCTATCTGCAGCTCGACCGCGTCATCGACGCCTGCTTCGACGTCGCGACACGGTTGTTCGGCATCACGTTCGAGGAGAAGAAGGGCATCGCCGCCTGGCATCCGGACGCGCGCGTCTTCGTGGTCAAAAATGCCGACGGCAGTGAGCGCGGCCTGTTCCTCGCCGACTATTTCGCGCGGCCGTCAAAACGCTCCGGCGCCTGGATGAGCGCGCTGAAGTCCGGTTATAAGCTTGGCCATGGCTCGAAGCCGGTGATCTACAACATCATGAACTTCGCCAAGCCGCCAGCGGGCGAACCGGCCCTGCTGTCCGTCGACGAGGCGAAGACCTTGTTCCACGAATTCGGCCATGCGCTGCATGGCATGCTGACCGACGTCACCTGGCCATCGGTGTCGGGCACCTCGGTCAGCCGCGACTTCGTCGAACTGCCCTCGCAGCTCTACGAGCACTGGCTGACGGTGCCGGCGGTTCTGGAAAAGCACGCGCTGCATGTCAAGACCGGCAAGCCGATGCCGAAAGCGCTGCTCGACAAGATGCTGGCCACGCGCACCTTCGGCGCCGGCTTCGCCACCGTCGAGTTCACCGCCTCTGCCTTGATGGACATGGCCTACCATGCACGGCCCCACGCGCCGGAAGAGCCGCTTCGTTTCGAGGCCGAAACGCTTGCGACCCTGCATATGCCGGATACCATCGCCATGCGCCATCGCACCCCGCATTTTGGCCATGTCTTCGCCGGCGAGGGCTATTCGGCCGGCTACTATTCCTACATGTGGTCGGAGGTGCTGGACGCCGATGCTTTCGCCGCCTTCGAGGAAACCGGAGACCCCTTCAACCCGGCGCTGGCCGAGCGGCTGAGGAAGAACATCTACGCCGCCGGCGGCTCGAAGGATCCGGAAGAGCTCTACACCGCGTTTCGCGGCAAAATGCCGTCGCCGGCAGCGATGATGGTCAAGCGCGGATTGGTGTGACTAGCAATCATGCCGTTCGTGGGGGAGATTGGCAGCGTCGCCCGCGGCACCCTTCCAGGGATCGGCCACCCTTGGCCACACTAGCCGCGCCAGCTTCGTGTAATTCGTCGCCGCCGGATTGCTGGGATAGGAACTCGGCGCCGCGACATAGATGATCTCGGCGGCGATCGGCTCGAAGCCGGCGTAGAAATGGTTTGTCGACTTGATCAGCAAAATGTCTTTCGACAGCGGATCGATGCCGATGTTGGAGAAGACATCCGGCTCGAAGGTCTGGGTGCGATTGGTATTCAGGATCACATCGACTTCGGTGCCCTCGATGCGCACCACCGCTGATGGCCCCAATGTCACCCGGCTCGGGCCAAAACTCTGCCAACCCTCGGCAACCGCTTTCAGCACCTTGACGCGTGCGTCGATCGGTTCGCCCGCCTGGGCGCCAGCTTTGCCGCCGAAGCGCAGGTCGATGACCGCGCCCTCGCCGGCAGCCTGGCAGAAAGTCACCGCGATCGGATCCCAGATCGTCGCCACGCCGAACTTGTCCAGGCCCCGCGCCAGCATCTGGCGCAGCACGACGGTGCCGTCGCCGGGAACGCCGCCGCCGGGATTGTCCCAGATATCGGCAATGACCACCGGCTTGCCCGGCTTTTCCTTGCGCACGGCCAGAGCCCGATCGATGCCGTCGGCCGTACTCAGCATCGTCATCGCGGTCGTTTCGCGCATGGCATAGAGCTCGCGTCCGAGCCGCTCCGCCAGCGCATCGCCCTTGGCCTTGTCATTGTCGGTGACGACAAGGAGGCGCGTGCCCATTTCGGGCACGTCGGCGGCCATGAAGCCGTGGATGACCGAGACCGACAGCACGCCGTCCTTGCCGTGCAGCGCCTTGATGCGGTCGACGAAGGAGCGCATCGGTTCGCGGCTGGTCGGCAGCACCTGGATCATGCGGCAGTCGAAAGTTGAGATGACCGGCTTGATTTCGCCGCGCGCCGCAGCCAGGCCAAGCTCGACGACATGCTCGCCGCGCTCGTAGAAATCAGTGTGCGGGAATTCGAGGAAATAGGCCATGATGTCTGACGCCGCCACGCGCTTCGGCGTCAGATGGCTGTGCGGATCGAACTCGCAGGCAATCACCACCTCAGGCCCGACAATGCCCCGCACGCGCTCCAGCAGGTCGCCCTCGCAGTCGTCATAGCCTTGCGCCACCATGGCCCCGTGCAGGCCCAGAATAACGGCATCGACCGGCAATGCAGCCTTCAGTTGATCGAGGATCTCATCGCGCAGCGCCTCATAGGTCTGCCGCTGCACGAGGCCGCCAGGCTCGGCCCAGGTGGCGGTGCCCTCGATCACGGTCAGGCCTTCGGCGGCCGCGCGGAGGCGCAGCGCCACGATCGGCGAGGAGCACAGGGTCGGCGTTTCCGGATGCTTGCCCGGCCCGGCATAGAACGCCATCTCGAAAGAGGCCCGGTCGGTTGGCACCGGCGAGAAGGTGTTGGTTTCCGTCGCCAGCGAGGCGGTGAAAATACGCATGAAAACTCCGTGGACTTCTTGTTGTTTCGCAATTCCGGACGGAAAACCGCTGGGCACTTTTCCTAGAGGTGCTGGGATTGCTATTTGACAGCCCCGAGCGCCAGCCCCCGGACGAGATAGCGCTGCAGCCAGATGAACAGGATCGCCACCGGCAGCGTCG
Source organism: Mesorhizobium sp. LNHC209A00 (assembly GCF_000502915.1). Taxonomy (NCBI): domain Bacteria; kingdom Pseudomonadati; phylum Pseudomonadota; class Alphaproteobacteria; order Hyphomicrobiales; family Phyllobacteriaceae; genus Mesorhizobium; species Mesorhizobium sp. LNHC209A00. The sequence goes on along the minus strand of NZ_AYWT01000005.1, from coordinate 114,321 downwards.
CCAGCAGCGTCGCCGCCATGACGTGGTGCCATTCGATCGTGTAGCGCCCGGCAACCAGCGAGAACACCTGGATCGGCAGCGTATAGCTCTCCTGGCTACGCAGCATGGTGAGCGCCACGACGAATTCGTTCCAGGCATTGATGAAGGTGAAGATCGCCGTCACCGCGATCGCCGGCAGGCAGAGCGGTAGAAACACTTTTCGTAGCGTCAGCCAGCGGCCGGCGCCTTCCATCCAGGCCGCCTCCTCAAGGTCGCGCGGAATGGTGTCGAAATAGCTCTGCAGCATCCAAACGGTGAAGGCGACGTTGAAGGCCATGTAGATGAAGCCGAGCGCGGTGGTCGATTCGACCAGTCCCCAGGCAGCCATCAGCCGGAACAGGCCGAGCACCAGCACGATCGGCGAGATCATCTGCGAGATCAGCAGGAACTGGCGGAACGCTCCATAGCCGGCAAAGCGGAAGCGCGACATTGCATAGGCCGCCGGGACGGATATGAGGATGGCGCCGACGGTGGCGATGACAGACACATAGAGCGAATTGGCCAGCGCCCGGCCGAAGCCGGTCGCCACCCACATGTCGGCAAAATTCGACCACCGGAACTCGCTCGGCCACCAGGTCGGCGTCAGCACTTCGGTACGCGGCTTGACCGCTGTCAGGAACATCACCGCGAAGGGAAAGATCGTCACCACGATCAAGGGAGCCAGCAGCAGCCAGGCGATGACGGTGCGCTTCAGCTTGGCCTTCATGCGCGTTGCTCCCGCATGGCAAGGCGCACATAGATCATGGTGAAGATCAGCAATATGGCGAACATCACCAGCGAGACCGCCGAAGCCTCGCCGAGCTTGCCGATACGGAATGCCAGCTTGTAGAGGTGGGTGACCAGGATGTCGGTCGAGTTGGCCGGCCCGCCCTGCGTCATCACCCAGATGATCGGAAACGAGTTGAAGACGTAGATGGTGTTGAGCACGATGGCGATGTTGATGAAGGGTTTCAGAAGCGGAAAGGTGATCTCGCGGAACTGCTGGAGCGGCGTTGCCCCTTCGAGCGCCGCCGCCTCATAGAGATCGTCCGGGATCGAGGACAGGCCGCCGAGAAAGATCGTCGTGGTGAACGGCACCGTCACCAATATGCCGATCAGCACCTGCATTGGAAACGCCGTCTCGGCGCTCGCAAGCCACTGGATGTTGTGGTCGATCAGGCCAAGTCCGATCAGCGCCGAATTCAGCATGCCGCTTTCACCGCTCAGCGCCCAGCGCCAGACCACGGCCGTCATGGTCAGCGACACTGCCCATGGCAGCATGATGATGACGCGGGCAAGGCCACGGCCATAGAAATCGGTATTGAGGATCATCGCCACCGGGACCGAGAGCAGCAACGCGCCGCAGACCACCAGCACCGTCCATAGCCCTGTGCGCCAGAGGGCGGCGACGAAGTCGGGATCGGCTGTCAGCGCGGCGAAATTGGCAAGACCGCTGAACTCGCGCAGCTGACCAAAGCGATTGACGTCATGCGTGGCGATCTGGATCAGGTCCCAGACCGGCCAGAAGATGACCACCGCCGCCAGGAACAGACTGGGCAAGGTCAGGAGATAGGGCAGGAGGCGATTTTGCATCGGCTGATTTGGGACCATGTTGCGAGGTATTGGTGGCGCTGGCTCGCCCAGTTGGCCCTAGGCGCTCGGTTTCGAACTCTTTCCGACGTCAGTGCCGCCCCTCACCTGCCCGCCGGCATCCTCTCCCCGTATAGTGACGGGGAGAGGGGCGCCGTCGCTACCGCTTTCGCCAATCTCCGGCCTCGCAGGAATGGCGCCGAGGCTGCCGCCAGGCCTTTCTCCCAGTCACTATACGCGGAGAAATGCCCGGCAGTGCAATGAGGGGCGGCGCCGACATCGCCGATTTTGTCCTTTGCCTGAGGGATTGCCCTATCGACCTTCCTCGCTTGCACGCGGCGAGCCGTTGCATGTTAGAAGAGTGGCGCGCCCCGCCTGAATTTGGCGCGCGCCACGGACGCAGGGAGATACGCCCTACTTCTTCAGCACTGCGTTGGCCTTGGCCGCCGCTTCCTTCAAGCCTGCCTCGGGATCGCCGCCAAGATAGATCTTCTGCATGGCATCCGACGTGATCTGGGCAACTTCTTCCCAGCCTGGGATGACCGGCGCGAAGCGGGCATCAGGCAAGAGCGCGGTGAAGGCGGCCAGATCCGCGTTGTTGATGTAATAGTCCATCTTGGCCTCTTCCTTGTTCACCGGCAGGAATCCTTCGCCCTGCGTGAACTTGGCGCGCTGTTCCGTGGTGAACAGGAAGTCCATCAGCTTCCAGGCCTCATCCTTGTTCTTGGAGTTCTTGAACATGATCATGGAGTCGGTGACGCCGTAGGTGCCGCGCGCACCGGTAGGACCGGCCGGGATGGCGGCAACGCCATATTTGAGGCTCGGCGCCTCGTCCTTGATCTGGTTGGACAGGAAGGGCGCCGTGATCATCATGCCGACCTTGCCCTGCTTGAACAGGTTCTGCACGTCCTCGCGATTGTTGGAGGTGACGCCGGGCTCCGTCAGCCCCTCGTCGATCATCGACTTGTAGAGCTTCGCTGCTTCGAGCGCGCCCGGCGTGCTCAGGCCCGACGTGCCGTCCTTGTTGAGGATCTCGGTGCCCTGCGACCACATCGCGTAGTAGTAATAAACGTCGGTCTCGATCTCCTTGCCCTGAAGGCCGAAACCGAAAGCACCCTGCGCCTTGATCTTGCGAGCATCCTCCTGCAATTCGGTCCAGGTTGCCGGTGGCTTGGCTATGCCGGCCTTCTCGAACAACTCCTTGTTGTAATACATGGCGCGCGCCGAGGCGGCGATCGGCAGGCCGTAGGTCTTGCCGCCCATGATCGAGGGCGACAGGAAGGTGTCGATGAAGCGACCCTTGAAGTCAGGCGTGATGTAGCTGTCGAGCGGCTCGGCGACGTCCTGCTGGACGAAGTCGATCAGCCAGCGCGTGCCGATGATGGACAGATCGGCGTTGGTGCCGGCGGTGATGTCGGTGGTTAGCTTCTGCAAGAGCACATCCCATGGCACCACCTCGAACTTGACCGTGATGCCAGGGTTCTTCGCCTCGAACTCCTTCTTGACCTGCTCGAAATACGGACCGGTCTTGGCACTGTATTCGGCGACGGTGACCCGCACTTCGCCGGCCTCTGCCTGCGCCGCGAAGGCCAGAATGCCCATTCCGGCCATCAGGCCGGCAGTCCATTTCGCAAGGTTCATCCGATCTCTCCCATTGTTTCGCGCATTCGCGCTCCTTGTGCCGCCGGCACAAGGTTTATGTGACTTTCCTACATTATCGATGAATTCGCCGCGCGCAAGCGGATTAATATGTTGCTAAATTACATCCTGGTCTTTAGCCTCTCCGGCATCTGCGTGACTTGAGGGAGGAGCAAGCGCCGTGGTTTCGAGAGCCGAATTCGAAGGCAGGACCGCCGTCGTCACCGGCGCCGGTGGCGGCCTTGGCTCGGCGATTGTCGCACTGCTGGCCGGCAGGGGCGCGCGGGTGGTCGGCTGCGACCAATCCGGGGAGGCGCTGGCGAGCCCGCACCTTGCCTCGCGGCATGTCTTCGACCTTCTCGACCGGGCTTCCATCGAGGCGGGGATCGCCGCTGTTCTCGACCGGGACGGCGTGCCCGATATCCTGATCAACAATGCCGGCTGGACGCGCGCCGAAACGCTCGATGCGCTGACGGCGGACACGATCGAACATGAGCTCGACCTCAACCTGACCGGTGTGATGACTTTCGCCGACCCGCTGGTTAAGGCGATGGCTGCACGCGGTTCGGGCAGCGTCGTCTTCATTTCTTCCGTCAACGCCATCGCGCATTTCGGCAATCCGGCCTACGCCGCCGCCAAGGCCGGCATCAACGCCTATGCCAAGTCGATCGCCGTCGAACTCGGCCGTAGCGGCGTGCGCGCCAATGTCGTCTGCCCCGGATCGATCCGCACCGCCGCCTGGGACCATCGCCTGGCCAAGAACCCTGACATAATCGGCAAGCTGCAGCGGCTCTATCCGCTCGGCCGCATCGTCAACGCCTCGGAAGTCGCCGAAGCGGTGGCTTTCCTTGCCTCGGACCGCGCCTCGGGCGTAACAGGCGTGGTGATGCCCGTCGATGCGGGATTGACCGCCGGCTGCCTGCCGTTCATCGACGACATATTGGGAGCGTGACCATGACCGACGTCCTGTTTCGCAACCTCTCGAAATCCTTCGGCCAGCACAAGATCCTCGAGGAGATCAGCCTCGACATCAAGAGCGGCGAGTTCGTCGTGCTCGTCGGCCCGTCCGGCTGCGGCAAGTCGACCTTGCTGCGCATGCTGGCGGGCCTGGAGACCATCAGTTCCGGTGACCTCCTGATCGGCGGCACGCGCGCCAACGACCTGCCGCCGCAGCAGCGCAACATCGCCATGGTGTTCCAGTCCTACGCGCTGTTCCCGCATCTGAAGGCTTCCGACAATATCGGCTTCGGTCCGAAAATCCGGGGCGAGAGCCGCACCGCCATCGACCAGAAGGTCAAGAAGGCGTCCGGCGTCCTCAACCTGTTCTCCTATCTCGACCGGTATCCCCGCCAGCTCTCGGGCGGCCAGCGCCAGCGTGTCGCCATGGGCCGCGCCATCGTGCGCGAACCCTCGGTGTTCCTGTTCGACGAGCCGCTCAGCAATCTGGACGCGCAGTTGCGCGTGCAGATGCGCACCGAGATCAAGGCGCTGCACCAGCGGCTGAAATCCACCATAGTCTACGTCACCCACGACCAGATCGAGGCCATGACCATGGCCGATCGCATCGTCGTGATGGACCGCGGCAGGATCCAGCAGGTCGGGCCGCCGCTGGAGCTCTATGACAGGCCGGCCAACAAGTTCGTCGCCGGCTTCCTCGGCTCGCCGTCGATGAGTTTTGTGTCCGGGGCACTGAAGACGACGCCCGGGACGACCTGGTTCGAGTCGGTCGGCGGCGGCCGGCTTGCGCTTGCCGGGGACCCGGTGCCGGCAGGCAGTGCCGTTGAGGCGGGCATCCGGCCGGAGCATTTCATCGTCGGTGAAGCCACTGATACCATGACGCTCAAGGTTGACGTGGTCGAGCCGACCGGTTCCGAAACCCATGTCTACGGCGCCATTGGCACTGATGCGGTGCGCGCCGTGTTCCGCGACCGGGTGCCGGTGCGGCCGGGCGACCTGCTGCCGGTCTCGGTCGACCCAGGCAACATCCATCTGTTCGACACGGCGACGGGCCTGCCGCTGAGATGACGACGGAAACTCGGACATGAAGACGCCGGCCGACATCATCACGCGGCTGCAGCTGATGTCGCAGGACGGCACCAAGTCGGATCGCCGCCTGGCAAACCTCGTCCTGTCCGACCTCGACTTCGCCTCCAAGGCCGCGATCTCCGACATCGCCGCGCGGGTCAGCGTCAGCGAACCGACGGTCACCCGCTTCTGCCGCAATCTCGGCTGCGAGGGGTTGCGCGACTTCAAGTTCTATCTGGCCCAAGCCATCGCCATCGGCGGCCAGTATCTGTCGCCGGAGCCATTGAGCCGCGACGCCCGCGAACAGCGCATTGCGTCGGCCATCACCGAAGCGGCTGTTTCAGCCATCCAGCGCGCCAGCGAGAACCTCGACATGACGACGCTGGTCGACGTCGCCGCGCGCCTTGCGGCATCAGGCAATGTGCTGTGCATAGGTTCGGGTGGCATTTCCTCGATGATGGCGACCGAAATGCAGAACCGGCTGTTCAGGCTCGGCCTGTCGGTTCTGGCACAGATCGACGGACAGCTGCAGCGCATGTATGCCGCCGTTGCCACGCCAGACACCACCGTGGTCGCCTTCTCGGTCTCCGGCTATGCGCGCTCGGTCATTGAGGCGGTGCAGGTCGCGCAACAATATGGGGCCGCCACGGTGGCGGTCACCGCGCCCGACTCCGCACTGGCCAAGGTCGCCGACACTGTCATCCAGCTACAGCCGTTCGAGGACGGCAACATCTACAAGCCGACATCGTCACGTTACGCGTTGCTGGCGATCGTCGACATGATCGTGACCTCGGTCGCCGAGACACGCGGCCCGAAGGTGCTGGAGAAACTGCGCCGCATCAAGCAGAGCGTGAACACGCTGAAGGTCGACGACCCGCGTTTGCCGCTGGGCGACTGACGAGCCGGCGCCGAAAAAATCTGCCAATTCGCCCCAAGCGGGTGAGGACTGGTCCGCGCAGTGGACGGAAAGCCAATTGGCTTGCTTTCCGAACGACGAACGCCCGGAGCGACAGCGCAGGACCGCGTCCGGCAGGACGGAGGGGGCGCTGTCCCGCCTGCATCTCAATTTTGGAAAAGCGCTCCGACAGCTGTCACCAGCGCCTCCGGATCGCCCAATATCCGCAACGTCTTGAGGCGGGCCGTACCGCCGGCAACGACCGAAACGGCCGATGCCGGAACACCCAGCGCCCTGGCGACCAGCTTCTCCAGCGCTTGATTGGCGGCGCCATTTTCCGGCACGGCGCGGACCCGCGCCTTCACGTGACTGCGTCCGTCCGCCAATGTTTCGACGAGGTCGAGCCGGTCCATGGAAGACTTAGGCGTCAGCCGCACGAACAGATCGACGCCGTTCTCGCGCATGCGGAACGGCGCGCTCATGCGATCGTCAGGCCAGCAGCAGCGGCGCGATCGTGGTGAGAATGAACTGCCTGAGGAAGAACAGGATCAGCAACAAGATGATCGGTGAGATGTCGATACCGCCAAGGTCGGGCATGAAGCGGCGGATCGGCCGCAGCGCCGGCTCGGTCAGGCGGTAGAGCATGTTCCCGATGCTGCCGACGAACTGGTTGCGCGAGTTGACGACGTTGAAGGCATAGAGCCAGGAAAAGATCGCCGAGGCGATGATGACCCACCAATAGAGGTCGAGCGCCATGACGATGGTTTGAATGAGGGCGAGCATGCCGGACTCCAATTGTTGCCGACATGTAGCCATTACGCGCCAAACCGGCAAGGGCAGGGTTCCGCCACGCGACCGGCAGCCGGTTTTTCAGTGAAGCGCCGCCTTGACAGGAAACCGCGGCGCCCGATAAATGCGCCATCCGCTGGACGGGGCTGTAGCTCAGCTGGGAGAGCGCGTCGTTCGCAATGACGAGGTCAGGAGTTCGATCCTCCTCAGCTCCACCAGCGGAATTTAGAAGGCATATCTCACAGTGAAATCAGTGAGATAGCCGAAAGGACCTCTTTCGTTTGGCCCACGCGTTTGGCCACGTTTCAGGCCATCCCGGCTCCATCGTCGCCGGTGTGTGCCCTTCGCCTTTGTTCCAACCACTCCGAAATCCTTCAGGCATTCAACAATTTCTCTGTCTATGATCACCGGCATATTTGGATCAATCGCGAGGCAAGTCATGGCAAATTGGGATTTGCGGCGTCAGGTCAGGATGTGGCTGCTGATCGGTGTGCCTCTCGTCGTTGGCGGCACTCTTATTCGACACTACAGTTTTCACACCTTCGAGCTTGTCATGTTCGGGTTCTCGTTCGCCATGACCCTTTTCTCGATCTGCCTTGTCTACCGTAGTTGGCCCAGCAGAGAGCAACAACTTGAAGGCAAGACCAGCGCTGCCTATGGAGGCGTGATCATGGCCTCATTCCTTCTAATTGTGTCCCTCTACGGCAACTACATCGTACTACCCGTGGTAACCGGCTAAAGCGCGACCTCTACGGGCAGGAGACGATTATCTCAACTCGCTAAGCCTCTCCCACCTCAACGAACCTGACCGGCAACCCTGCGGCGATCTCCTCAGCCATCCCCGGCAAATGCCGTTCAAGGCCCTGACGGGTCCGACAGTAGGACTGAGGTCGCCATGAGGGGTGACCGCCGCGCGTTCCTGACTTGTACTGAATGATCCATTGGATTTGGTTGCGACACTCGATGATCCGGGTCGCCTTGGCCTCGCTGAAGTCCCATCTCAGGACCACGCGGGAATAGTTGTCTGCTTCCTCGCAAGTCGGGTTAAGAGCGCGCGGGGTTCTGCTTCTGCTCACTGTCTGAATTACCTTCCTGTTGAATTGATGTTTCCCGGCCCACCGAGGCTGCGCTGAACGCGGTGAAGCAATCTGGGCGCACGATGTGCCTCCAGACCAAAGCGCCGCTGCGCGCAGGGTACTTGCCTGTTAGGGGAGAGCCCGAAGGGGGCTGTGAGCTTGGGGCAAATGGTTCACCGGAGATGGCGACCTAACCCCCCTTCGGGATGGTGGTGCTGCTATATGCCGAGGTCGAGACGCATCTTCGCAGCAGCCTGAGCATGTCGGGTGAGCAACGCCCAGTCCCCACGCACAACGGCCCGCCTGAACTCTGGCAACTCGGCCTCGTCGATGTGCTCAGACCAGCTTTCGAGGGTCAGCCCGAGTGGCGCAAGGACTCTCCTAACGAGCCGCTGGGTGAACGCAGCCTCGACCACCTGGGCCTCAAGCTGGTCCACGCCTGCCGCTTCAAAGTCGATGACCCCTGTTTCCGCGAAGGTGTCGACCACGGCCTGTTGAACTTCAACCGGCTGCGCTTCCGCCCATCGGTTCAAGGCCCTGTCAGCGCCATCAGAAAGCTCTTGATGGGTCTTCTCCGCCTTCTGCTCTGGCGTCAGGTCGTCGCCCGCGTCGTCATCAGCATCATGCTCAACCGCCACCTCGGGATTGTCACCCCGAGGCTGTTCTTGGACGGTCGAGCTTATCGGAAAGACCCATAGCCATAAGGCGCAACGGCCCGCGCGACCGCCTCGCCGTAGTCCTCCATGCTGATCTCGCCATCTTCAGCCATCTGCCGGGCCTGCTTGGGTCCAAGCTGAATGCCGCCGATGGTCACCCGAAGGCTGTCGACAAGGGCGCGCGGCGGGACGGCAAAGGCGCTGCTATTGGAGGGAGGAGCCTTGGCATTAAGCTGCTCCACAGTGGTCTGGCCGTTGGTGACGGAGACGCGCTGGCTGAGTTGGCCCCGCTGCTGTGCCTGATACCAATGGTTGCCGGCTAAAGAGACCTCGGTCGCTGCTGCAATCTGGGCCTTCATGCGGGCCTCTTTCTCTAGGTGGGTCGCTCGGGCCGCGTCATAGCGCATCCGGTCAATAAGCTCCTCTCGCTGGGTCGTGGACATCGCCATCAAGGCTCGTTCCTGCTCGGTCGGTTCGCTGTAGGTGTGGCGTGCGCTGCCGCTCATCTGTTCTTCGCTGTATCTGGACATAGGTTGTTCCTTCAAAGTTGGTGGTCCCCGCGACATGATTGTTGCGAGGTTCTGGTAAGTCATGGTGGTGGTGTTGGAGCCGTCAGCGGCGAGGCTGGAGACCATAGCCATGAGCGGGTGGTGCTGGAGTGTGATCGGCCTCTGGAGGCGCTGGGGGAAGCAAAAAGTGTCCATTCGCGAGAACCTCGCTGCAAATCTCAGGCGGCTCTGCAAGGGCCAAGCTGATCTGCGACTACCTGCACGTCGAAGAAGCCGAACTGTACCGGGACCCCGGCATCCCCGAGCCGGCGGCTCTCGGCCTGCCGCCGATTTTCGAAAGCCTGTCACCCAGATGATCCGCCCCACCCGCCCCGTCGATCGCCGGCGGCATCTATTTCACCTATTTTTCAATTCCGACCCGCTCCGATCTGCTGATGCGGTCGGTGACCTTCGTGCGGCGTGAGGCCGAGCTGGTCACGTTCCGCAGGGTCACCGGATGGTCGGAGCATCGTGGCTCGGCATGGGCGCGGGGACGCGGCAATCATTGTGGGGTGGCGATCTCGCGCCTTAACTGGATCTATTTCAGCGGCGTCAACCGCCGCCAGACAGGCGAGCCGTCGCTGATCTCGGTGCAATGGGCGCCTATCGCCGAACCGGTGCTGACGGGCAAGGCCATGCTTCTGACCGAAGCCGCGCCGGCATTCGTGTCCGTCATCATGCGGCAGGATAGGTCCAATATCAGGCCCAGGCATGCGATCCGCATGGCGCATGCCGTCAGGCTCGACGATCCCAGCCTCGACCAACTCGTCGTCGGCCTCGCTCGGGACGGGCTGGCCTAGCCGCTTGCTTACGCTGGATAAGAACAAGAATATCCCGAAAAAGCGTAAGCTAGCGATTGCCTGCTCCATGTCTCAGTAAAATCGATTTTTTTAGACTTTCCCACAAGAAAGATATTTTAGCTGATATTGGATTTACTACAATTTTAACAGACCATTAACTCTCCCGACCTTACCTTTCTTCTCGCGGATCCCTTTCCGGGGTCTTTCGACAAATCCCTTGGGGTCGGGAAATGTGGGAAAATGACCAAGAAGTGAACAACGCGCCATGCCCGTGCCTGATCCTGCTTTATGCCAGGCTCGACCGCACGATGTGGAAACATGGTCACGCCAACGCCTACCGCGTCGTGCTGATCGAGGCGGGCCATATTGGCCAGAACATGATGCTGGCGGCGACCAGGCACGGCTTGTCGGCCTGTCCGACGGCGGCGCTGAGCCATTCGGCGGTCAAGCGCCTTCTGAGCCTCGACCGCCTCACCGACCCGCCCATCTATCCGTTGACCCTCTCAACCCCGGAACTTGACACCGCATTCGGCCGGTCGACTAGCCGACCTAATATGTCCAGTTCAGCCAGTACGCATTCCTAGAGTTCCATCCGATGACAGGAGCAGAACATGTCAAATCAGGCCTTACGTCAGTCAGAGCTCGATAGTCTTCAATATATCGCGACGATGACCAATGAGCTGGTGCAGATGGCCGAAGCAAGCCGCTTCCCCATGATCTCCTATCTGCTCGGCATGGCCTATGCCGAGGCCTTCGACGTCTTGCGCGGCGCACGGCCAGCACGACATGCGCAACTCAGCGGCAACCCGATGCACCCCAAGGCACACGCGAAAGACAACCACGCTCAGCCAAGAACAGCGTAGCGAGACGCAATTGTCGGCCTTGCGGCACGGCTGGCTCGCGGCCGAGCCGTTGGGAGACGCTCGATACGCTGCAAAGCTTGCTGCCGCTGCTGAGAAACGCGGCCGCCGACCCACATGCATTAGTCCCGCAAACTGAACACGAATGGCGCTGTACGCCTGACGCGCGGGCCGAGTTCCGCCGGCGGCGCCGGCACGGTCGCGCCCTGCAGCACCGCCAACGCGGCTCGGTCGAGCTCGGCATCGCCGGACGAACGGGCGACCCGGGCCGACAGGACCCGGCCGGATGGGTCCATTGTGAAAGTCACGTTCACATTACCCTGCGCGCGCCGGGATTTCGCGGCGCTTGGGTAGCGCTTGTGGCGATTGATCCACGCCGTCAGCCGCGATTCCCATTTGGCCGGGCTGACACCCGAGAGCCCGGCCGCCGATCTCGGCGCCGCCGCCTTGGCCGCAGCCCCGGCCTCGGCGCTCGCGGCACTTGCCGTCTTCGGTGGCTCGGCCTTTTTCTTCTTCGGCCTTGGCCTTGGCTTGTCGACCGGCTTTTTGACCTTGGCTTCGGCCGGTCTCTTTTCCTTGCGCCGCTCCATGGGCTTTGCCCCCGGCAGCGGAACGACAGCCTCCGGCGCGACGGTCTCGACAATATTGGGGACGACCTCTTCCAGCGGCGGCTGTTCGACCGGTTCGGCCTTCGTCATCTCCGTGGGCTCATTGGGCGGGACCATCTCGGCCTCGGCAACAGGCTCCGCTTGCTCGGCCACCTTGTCAGGCTCGGCCTCGGCTGCCTTCTCGGTCTCTTCGACCGGCTCGGTCCGGTCGGGAATGGCCGCGTCGGGGATCGCGGCCTGTTCGGGCACCGCCGGCGTCACCATCATCGGCGCCATTTCGATCACCAGGGCCGGTGGCGCTCCGCCATCCGACAGGTCGACTGGACTGAAATTCCGCACGCCATAAGCGACCGCGACATGAGCCCCAAGCACAAGCACCGCCGCGGATGCCCATAGGCCAAGGTCGCGCCAGTCGAAGCGCGACAGCACCACCGTGGGCGAGGCGGCCGATTGCGTCATGGAGCGGCCGTTTTGCCTGGCGCCGGCGCGGCGATATCACCGGTCGGCGCGGCCTCCAGACCGACCAGCGCGATCTTCAGATAGCCGGCTGCCCGCAGCAGGTTCATCGCCTCCATCAGGTCGCCATAGGCGACCGCCTTGTCGGCGCGCAGGAATATCCGCGTCCGCTTGTCGCCCTTGGTACGGCTGCCGAGCGTGGCGGCAAAAGCCGGGCGCGGCACCGTGTCGTTGCCGATCGTTAGGCTGAGATCGTCCTTCAGCGTCAGGAACAGCGGCGTCTCCGGTCGCGGCGCCGGCGTCGCGGTCGAGCCGGGCAGGTCGACATTGACATCCACCGTCGCCAGCGGTGCGGCGACCATGAAGATGATCAGGAGCACAAGGATGACATCGATGAAGGGCGTGACGTTGATCTCGTGGCTTTCCTCGAGGTCGTCGTCCAGCGTCTGTCGAATTCTGCTCCTCATGGCGTCGCTCCCGCTACTCCGCCGCCAAGGCTGTCGCCGGCGCTATCGCGCGGAAATCGAGGTCGCGGCTGACCAGCCGTTCGACGCCGGCCGAGGCGTCGGCGAGGATCTGCCGGTAGCCGGCTATCGAGCGGGCGAAGACGTTGTAGATCACCACAGCTGGGATGGCCGCGACGAGACCCATCGCGGTGGCCAGCAGCGCTTCGGCGATGCCCGGCGCGACCACGGCGAGATTGGTGGTCTGGGCCCGCGAGATGCTGATGAAGGCGTTCATGATGCCCCAGACGGTGCCGAACAGGCCGACGAAAGGCGCGGTGGAACCAATCGTCGCCAGAAGGCCAGTGCCGCGCGACATGCGCCGCGACGCAGCCGCCTCGATGCGCGACAGGCGCGAGCTGACCCGTTCCTTCAGTCCGTCACCGCCGACATGGTCGAGCGCATCGGCCGAAAGCGCGGCCTCTTCTTCCGCTGCCCGCACCAGGAGCGCGCCGGGGCCGCCACCGCGGTCGAGCGCGCGGCTCGCCTGCTTCAGCGTCGCGGCATCGCCGATCGCCAGGACGGCACGGCGGAGGCGCAGCTTGCCGTCGAAAATCTCCAGCGATTTGGCCAGCCATGTCGTCCAGGTGACGAGCGACGCGAAGGCCAGTCCAGTCATCACCGCCTTCACTATGATGTCGGCCGCCTTGAACATGCCCCATGGCGACAGGTCATGCGGCAGGTTCAGGTCCATCGCTCCGGCAGGCGCGGCCTCGGCCGGCGCTGTCGCGCTCGGCTGGCCGGCTGGCTGCGCGGGCGCCATGGCAGCTGGTGCTGCTTGTACCGGCGCGGCAGGGGCCTCAACCGCTGGAGAAGAGCCGGCCGGTTGCTCCTGGGCCATCGCCCCGGTTGTCCCCAGGATAAGCGATGCGACCACCGCCGCCAACAAACCATGTCTCGACATGAGCTTCTTCCTTGTTCTCACGGCGGCCAGCCGCTTGCTTGGTTCCTGCAATCGCTGGCGACGACTTCACCGCACATGACCGACGGGTTGGCCGGTGACGGGATGCGCGAACACACCTATCTCGACGCAGAAAATGTCCTTGAGCACATCGCTCCGCATGATTTCGTCCGGTGTGCCGCGCGTCAGCAGCTTGCCGTCCTTCAGCGCGATCAGCTCATCGCGGTAGCGCGCCGCCATGTTGGGGTCGTGCAGCACCACGACGACGCACAGTCGCGCTTGCGGCTGAGCTCCCTGACCAGGCCCAGCACCGCGACCTGATGTGCGAGGTCGAGCGCCGAGATCGGCTCGTCGAGCAGCATGACGCCGAAACGCCCAAGCGCGCCGTGCCATGGATAGCGTCCAAGCGTTGCCAGCTCGCGCACGGTCAAGCCCGTCGCCGCCGGCGTCGTCCGCGGCAGATAGGCAAGAGCCCGCGCCAGCTCGCGCGCGCCCCATTGGGATAGCGGCCGCGCGGCGAAAGTGATGGCGCCGGAGCTTGCCGGCTGCTGGCGCGCCAAAAGCTTGATCAGCGTCGATTTGCCCGAACCATTATGGCCGATCAGCCCGTAGACGCGCGTGCGCCGCAATTCGAGCGAGACCGGACCGAGCAGCGTCCGCCCGTTGACGGCGAAACACACTGCATCGATATCGAATGCTGTCTGGCTATCGGCTTCGCCCATGGTCACGGCATTTCTCCAGCCCGGCCACCGCATTCCGATCCTGGCTGCGGAGGCAGGTGCCCGGTTGACTATGAAACATGAACTTAATAGTCAAGATTTAAGGTGACCGCAACACTCGGCAATTTGGGAATGCGCCGCAAAACTGAAACGCTCCAGGGCGGGCGTCATTGTTGCCGCGTACGGGCCGTCGTTCGCGCAGCCGGCCGATCCGCGCCGGCGATCTCCGGCCCGGACCGCATGTCGGCACCAGGTGTCGCCGCATCGATGCGGACACGCTAGGGTGAGCCGGCGGCAAGGAGCTCCGGATGATCAACGCGACACCCTTCGACTACCCTTATGACGGCCGGCTGGTTACCGAAAACACCGCGCTGGTCGTCATCGACCTGCAACAGGATTTCCTGTCGACATCGGGCTATTTCGCCAGGAAGGGGTATGACCCATCGCCGCTGCGGGCGATCCTGCCCGTCGTGAACCGCCTGATCGCCGCCGCGCGCAAAGCCGGCGTCAGGGTCATCCACACCAGACAGGGTTACCGCGCCGACATGGCCGACATGATGCCCTACGAGAAATGGCGCCGCAAGCGTTCCGGCCTCGACGGCACCGACGTCCTGCTGCGCTCAGGCGCTGGGTTCCAGATCGTTCCGGAGATCGACGTCGCGCCGCACGACATCATCGTCGACAAGACCTGCAACAGCGCCTTCACCTATACGGATTTCGAGCTTGTGCTGCGTGCGCAAGGCATCACGCATCTGATGTTTTCCGGATGCACGACGGATGTCTGCGTCCACACCACGCTGCGCGAGGCCTGTGACCGCAATTTCCAGTGCCTGACGATTTCGGACGCCTGCGCCAGCGGCGACAGACAAGCGCATGAAGCGGCGTTGCACATGGTGACGGTCGAGGACGGCGTCTTCGGCGTGCTGGCCGATTCGGACGCTGTCATTAAGGGCCTGTCGCGGCTTGGCGACAGGCCTGAAGCAACAGACGATTGATGGGCTTCACCCCGCTGCTCGCGTCTCCAATCCTGGGCGAGGGGCATAAGCTCCAGGCTGGAACTCGCTGGCCTCCCGGCGCGCCAGCGAGTTGCGCAGCAGCGCCAATGTTTCCCGGCCGGCTGTCGCGATCTCGCGCGGCGTGTCGACGCCGACGATCATGAACTCATCGATTCCGAGCCCGGCATAGGCGAGCAGCGACAGCGCGACCTGGGCCGGCGGGCCGGATAGGTCCACGGCCTTGTGGCCGGCGGCGGAAACACCCTGGTGGATCCTGACCGGAAGCGCGAAGCGCAGTTTGCCGGCACGGCCATGTTCGGCCGCGGCGCCACGTGCCCGCTCCATTAATTGCCTGATATCGTCGATCGGCCCCGGCGCCAGTTCGAAGACATCGGCATGCCGGCCGGCCACCTTCAGCGCCGTTCCGGATTGCCCGCCCATGCGCACCAAGAGGTCGGCGCCATGTGGGCCCTTGCGCGGCACATAACCGTTTTTGATGCTGTAGAACGCGCCTTCGTGATCGAAGGGCCGGTCGTTCGACCACAGCCGCTTCAACAGCACCAGATATTCGTCGATGCGCTGCCAGACGACGCCATGTCCGACCGGCCGCGTCTCGGCATCGTCGTCGTTCAAGGGCTCGCTGATCATCCTGAGCGCCAGCCGTCCGCCGCTCTGCCTGTCGATGGAGGCCAGCTGGCGGGCAGCCACCGTCGGTTCGATCACGCCGGCCCAGTGGGTGAGCACCACTTCCAGCGAACCGGTGCGGTTGAGCACCTGCGACGCAAGATCCATGTTGGTCAGCAGCCCGGCCGAATCGTCGACGACGATCTTCTGGAAACCGCCGTCCTCGATCAGCCCGAGCTTGGTCGAGGTCTCGGCGAAGTCATAGAAAAAGGGAACCGCCGCGTCGGCGGTCTTGCCGGGTATATGCGTGAATTCGATCGGCATTGTCATCTCCTCCATCACTGGAATCACTGATGCTGTGAAATGCAAATCCTCAGGCGCGCGAAAACGCTCCGGGATCCGGCTCATTCAACTCCGATTGCCTGCAACTCCGATTGCCTGAAAGCTGTGGGGCAGCAGCCCCTGTCGATCCCGCGCCTTAGGGAATAAGGCCCAGCACGACTGCCCCGGTGAACACGAACGCAAGGGCAAAGACGAGATAGGCGAAAGCGCCGGCATAGGCCGGGCGAAAGCCCTGGGCATTGGCCACTCGCTGGCCGTTGCTGTCGGTCTGGGCGTTCTGCAAATAGGACATGTCGACCTCCGTCTTGCCGCTTAATCTATAAAATTTGTAGACTTTGTCGATTGCTATTTTCGTGCAACTGGCAGAATTATTTTCTCATAGAGAGCCGAAAATTGGTGTGAAGTTGCTGTTGGCATGGGTCCCGGCAACAGATCGGAAGAGCGCGGCGGCATCGCTCCATGCGCATGCGAGGGACCTAGGTGCTTGTCATTGCTGCGCCTATTTCGTGCATTGGCCAGTCGGTTCAGGAGGGGATAGCATCGCTGTCAGTCAACCTGATTATCCAAACGGGAGCAGAAAAATGGGCACAAGACTGGCCGGCAAGGTCGCCATCATTTCGGGCGGCGCGACGGGAATGGGGGGCGCGGCCTCGGAACTGTTCGCCGCCGAAGGCGCCAAGGTGGCGATCATCGACCGCAACGGTGCGGCCGCCGCGGCAACCGCGGCCGCGATACGCGCGCGGGGACACGTAGCCGAACACTGGGTGGCCGACGTGTCTGATGAGGCCCAGGTCGCGGCTGCGGTTACAGGGGCGACCGAAAAGCTCGGACCTGTCACCGTGCTGTTCAACCATGCCGGCACCATCGTGATTAAGCCGTTCCTGGAGACGACGGTTCAGGAATGGGACTGGCTGCACGCCGTCAATGTGCGCTCGATGTTCCTCATGACGCGTGCCGTGCTGCCCGGGATGATCGCGGCGGCCGGGGGCTCGATCGTCTGCACCTCGTCGATCTCGGCGGTGGCGGCAACGCCGAACGAAGTGCTCTACGACACCACCAAGGGCGCCTGCCACATGTTCGCCCGCGCCATCGCGGTGGAATTCCGCGACCGCAACATCCGTTGCAACGCGGTTTGCCCCGGTTTCATCCGCACGCCGCACGGTCTGCGGGAAGTTGCCGATCTCGGTAAGCTCGGCGTCGATGTATCCGATGCCGCACTTGCGGCGCAGCAGGGCCGCATCGGCGAGCCTGAAGAGGTGGCGAAGGCAGCGCTTTACCTGGCCAGCGACGAGTCCAGTTTCGTCAACGGCACGCATCTGTTTGTCGATAATGGGTTTACAGCGATGTGAGGCGTCCCAAGGTCCAGTCTTCATCCCGGGACAGCTTGACGCCCTTCCTCTCCCCCTCCGGAGGGATAGGAAGGACACCCAATCCTGAGTCTATCGCTCTTCCCTTCGAAACGGCTTGAGCAGCGCTGACGGCGCCATCGCGTTGCGCGACATGACGGCCATGGCGACGATGGTGAAGATGAACGGCAGCATCAGGAACGCCTCGTAAGGGATGTGGCCGAGGCCGCTCGCCTGCATGCGCAATTGCAAGGCATCGACGAAGGCGAACAGCAGCGCGGCCCCTGCCGAGCGCCAGGGATCCCAACGGCCGAAGACGACCAGCGCGATCGCCACCCAGCCGCGCCCGGAAACGACGCCGAAGGTGAAGGCGTTGAACTGCGCCATCGAAAGGAAAGCACCAGCGAGCCCCATCAGGGCGCCGCCGAGAATGACGGCCTGGAAGCGCGTGGCAATCACGCTGACGCCGGCAGAGTCGGCCGCGCGCGGGTTCTCGCCGACCATGCGCACCGACAGCCCCCAGGGGGTGCGGTAAAGGATGAAGGCCGCCAGAGGAATGGCCAGGATGGCCATGTAGACCAGCGCGAACTGGTTGAACACCGCGGGTCCCAGCACGGGAATGTCCGAGAAAACCGGGATCGGCAGCGTCTGAAATCCCTTGATGCTCGGCGGCACCGATTGCTGGCCGAAGATCAGCCGGTAGAGGAAATAGGCCAGCCCCGACGAGAACAGCGTGACGCCGATGCCGCAGACATGCTGGCTGAGGCCGAGCACTACCGTGAACAGCGCATGCAGCGCGCCCATCAGCATGCCGGTCAGCACCGCCACCAGCACACCGAGCCACAGGCTTCCACTGAGGCTGGTGGCGGTGAAGCCGGTCATGGCGCAGAGCAGCATGATGCCTTCGATGCCGAGATTGAGCACGCCGGCCCGTTCGGAGAACATTTCGCCGAGCGTCGCAAAGGCTAGCGGCGTGGCGATGCGGATGATGGCGGCGAGAAAGCCGACCTGAAAAATCTGTTCGAACACCGCGCTCATCCAATGGCTCCGACGCGGCGGATACGATAGGCCGTGAACAGCAGCGCCACCAGCATGGCGAGCAGCGCCGTGCCCTGGATGACGTCGCTGAGGAATGCCGGCACGCCGGTCGCGCGCGACATAGCCTCGGCGCCGGTCATCACGGCTGCGAGGAAGATCGCCGCCGGCACGACGCCGAGCGGGTTGAGCCGCGCCAGCATGGCGACGACAATGCCGGAATAGCCGTAGCCCGGCGAGATATCGCTCATCACCTGGAAATGCACGCCGCCGACCTCGCCGACGCCGGCCAGCCCCGCCAACGCGCCCGACAGCAGCGCCGTCGACAGCAGCACGCGCTCGACATGGATGCCGCCATAGCGTGCCGCTTCCGGGTTTTCGCCGGTGACCCTGATCCGGAAGCCCAGCGTCGTGCGCACGATCAGGAACCAGACCAACGGGGCCGCGATAAGCGCCGCGACCACACCGAGATGCAGCCGCGTGCCTTCGACCAGCACCGGAAAGTTCGCCGAATCCTCGATCGGCGGCGAGATCGGATAGCCGCTGAAGCTGTCCTTCCACGGTCCCTCGATCAGCGCCATCAGGGCATAATAGATGACCGAATTGAGCAGCAAGGAGCTCACGACATCCTCGACCTTGAACTTTACGCGCAGCGTCGCAGGCACCAGCGCGACCGCCGCGCCCGCGGCCGCCCCCGCCAGAGCCATGAAAAGCATGGCAAGCGGTCCTGGCATCGGGATCGCACCGACGAAACAGCTCGCCACCGCGCCGGCCAGCAATTGCCCTTCCGCGCCGATGTTCCAGAACTTTGCGCGGAAGGCGACCGCCACCGCCAGCCCGGTAAAGATCATCGGGGCGGCACGGACCAGCGTTTCGGTGATGGCGTAGCTGTCGCCAAGCGAGGCCGTGAACATCACGCCGTAGGACTCGAACACCCCCGCCCCGGCCAGCGCGATCAGGCCGCTGCACAGGATGAGCGTAGCGACAATCGCCAGCAGCGGCAGCGCGAGGTTGAACCAGGCGGGCGTGGACGTGCGGACTTCGAGGCGGAACATCAGTGGCCCTCCGCGCCCGTCATCAGCAGGCCGAGCCGGGCGACGGTCGCGTCGGCACTGTCCAGCGTGCCGACGATGCGGCCCTCATACATCACCGCGATGCGGTCGCACAGCACCAGCAGTTCCTCCAGATCCTCGCCGATGACGATGATGCCGCAGCCCTTGGCGCGCATGTCGAGGAATTTTTCATGGATGAAGCGCGCCGCACCGATGTCGAGGCCACGTGTCGGTTGTGAGACGATCAGCACCTTCGGATCGAAAGCAAGCTCGCGCGCCAGAAGCGCCTTCTGCAGATTGCCACCGGACAGCGCGCCGGCGCGCGTCATCGGCCCGGGACATCTGATGTCATAGGCCTTGATCTGTTCTTCGGCGAAAGCGCGGATCGCATCCGGCTTGAGCAGGCCCTTGGCGGAGAAGGCTGAAGTACCGATGCGCGGCAGCACCATCGAATCGGCGAGCGGCAAATTGGTGACCAGCCCCGTCGTCATGCGATCTTCCGGGATGCGGCCAAGGCCGAGTGCCTGCACTTCGCGCGGCGAGAAGCGCACGACCTGTTTGCCCGCTATTGTCATTAGACCGCTGTCGGGCGCACGCGTGCCCGAGATAATCTCCGCGACCGCCCGCTGACCGTTGCCGGAGACGCCGGCGATGCCGAGGATTTCGCCGGCACGAACCGCGAGTGAGACATCGCGCAACGCCGTGCCGGAATGCTTCGAGGTTGAAATGCCTTCGAGCGTCAGCACATCGGCGCCGGGCATCGACGATCCCCTTGCCGGCGGCACGATCTCATGGCCGCACATCAGTTCAGCCATTGCAGCCGACGTCGTGTTGGCTGGGTCGTCGACACGGCCCGCGACGCGGCCATGCCGCAGCACGGTGCAGCGATGGGTCAGCGCCCGCACCTCGTTGAGCTTGTGCGAGATGAAGATGATGCCCAGGCCTTGCGCCGCCATCGAGCGTAGGGCCGAAAACAGCCCGTCGACCTCGCTCGGCGCCAGCACCGCCGTCGGTTCGTCAAGGATCAAGAGCTTGGCGCCGCGAAACAGCGCCTTGACTATTTCGAGCCGCTGTTGCTCGCCGACCGACAACGCCGAGACCGGCTGATTGGGATCGAGAGTCAGCCCGTGCTGGCTGCTGATTTCAGCAAGCCGCGCCAGCCCGGCGCTGCGGTCGATCCGTCCCGATTTGCCGGGAATACCGATGAGCAGATTTTCCAGCACGGTGAGCCGTGGCGCCAGATGAAAATGCTGATGCACCATGCCGATGCCCGCGGCCAGCGCATCGGCCGAGCTGGTGATCCTGACTGGCTGGCCCTGGATCAGGATCTCACCGGCATCCGCCGCGTAGGCACCGAACAGCACGTTCATCAATGTCGTCTTGCCGGCGCCGTTCTCGCCGAGCAGCCCGAGGATTTCGCCCGGCGCCACGCTGAGATCCACAGCCTCGTTCGCCTTGACGGCGCCGAAGGTCTTGGTGATGCCGCGCATTTCGATGAGTAGGGCGGACGTCGGCAAGGGGTCTCCTGACTTTGCGATCCAGCTTAGCCCCGGAGAGCGGCGCTGCACCCCCTCTGGCCTGCCGGCCATCTCCCCCTCAAGCGGGGAGATCAGATGTCACTTCGGCTCTCGGCACCTCCAGCGTTTGGAGAGACAAGCACTGCCGGCGAGCTGCAATCTCACCCCTTGAGGGGGAGATGGCCGGCAGGACAGAGGGTGGCGCCACGCGCCAGCCCCTCAACCATTAGCGTCAATCCGAAACCGGCGTGTTCTCGTCGACGTCGACGCGGAAATTGCCTTCCAGGATCTCGGCCTTCTTCTTCTCGACCAGATCCTTGACCTCGGCGGGCAAGGTCTTGTCGAACTTGTGGAAGGGCGCCAGATACGAACCGCCCTTGGCCATGCGCGAGAAATCGCCATAATCCTGCGCCGTGTAGACACCGGCCTTGACCAGCTTGATCGCCTGCTCGACCGTCGGGTACATGTCCCAGACCGGACCGGTGATGACGGTGTCGGGGCCGAGACTCGACTGGTCGGACATGTTGGAGATGGCGAAGATCTTCTTTTCCACCGCCGCCTCGATGACGCCGAAGCGCTCGGCATAGATGACATCGACCCCGGCATCGATCTGCGCCACCGCGGCTTCCTTGGCCTTGGGCGGATCGAAGAAGGAGCCGATGAAGGCGACCTTCTTCTTGACGTTCGGGTTGACCTCCTTGGCGCCGGCGAAGAAGGCGTTGACCAGCCGGTTCACTTCCGGAATGCCCATCGCCGCCACCGCGCCGACCGTGCCTGACTTCGACATCTTGCCGGCGATCATGCCGGAGAGATAGGCGGGCTCGTGGATCCAGTTGTCGAACACGCCGAAATTCGGCTCGGCCGGCCCGGCGCCAGAGCCGAACAGCCAGGCTGTCTTGGGAAACTGCTTTGCCGTGCGGCGCGATTCACGCTCGGCGGCGAAGGCATCGCCCAGCACCAGCTGGTACCCGCCCTGCGCATATTCGCGCATGACGCGGCTGAAGTCGGCGGTCTGGACCTTTTCCGACCATTTGTATTCGATGCCCAATTCCTTCTCGGCCTTCTGCAAGGCGACGTGGATCTGGTTGTCCCAGGGTTCCTCGATCGGCGTGGCGAAGATCGCCGCCACCTTCAGTTTTTTGCCCGCCGCGTGGGCCGCACCCGGCAGCATCGTCGCGGCCAGGCCAAGCGCGCCGAGCTCCAGCACGTTGCGCCGCGACAGCCCTTCGCGCATCGAATGAGATCTGTTCTTCCGGTCTTCCATTGAAGTGCCCCTCTGTTTGACAGCCTTGTCGAGCCGGCCGTTCCTGAAATCAGACAGGGAACTATGGAACGGGTCCGGACTTTTGTCCACATGGTCAAATTTGGCAGGCTCGAGCATATCCACTCTCCTGGCCCAGCCAGGAAGGGCGATTGCTCAGGCCCGTTCGAGGGCGATGGCAATGCCCTGGCCGACGCCGATGCACATGGTGGCCAGCGCGTAGCGGCCGCCGCGCTCACGCAGCTCCAGCGCCGCCGTGCCGGATATGCGCGCGCCCGACATGCCCAGGGGATGGCCAAGTGCGATGGCGCCGCCATTCGGGTTCACATGCGGCGCATCCTCGGCAATACCGAGCTGGCGCAGCACGGCGATGCCTTGCGAGGCAAAGGCTTCGTTGAGTTCGATGACATCGAATTGTTGCGGCGTCAGGCCAAGCCGCGCGCAGAGCTTCTGCGTCGCTGGCGCCGGACCGATGCCCATGATGCGCGGCGCGACCCCGGCGGCGACCCCGCCAAGAATACGGGCGATCGGCGTCAGCCCGTATGTCTTCACCGCCGCTTCCGAGGCAACGATCAGTGCCGCCGCGCCGTCATTGACGCCCGACGCATTGCCGGCTGTCACCGTGCCACCTTGCCGGAACGGCGTCGGCAATTTGGCCAGCGCCTCGACGGTTGTGCCGGCGCGAGGATGTTCATCCTTTGACACGATGACCGCATCGCCCTTGCGCTGCGGGATGGTCACCGGGGTGATCTCCTTCGCCAGCCGGCCATTGGCTTGTGCGGCGACAGCCTTGTCCTGGCTGCGCACGGCAAAGGCATCCTGGTCCGAGCGGGAAACCGCGAAGTCTCCCGCCACATTCTCGCCGGTCTCCGGCATGGAATCGACGCCGTATTGCCTCTTCATCAGCTGGTTGACGAAGCGCCAGCCAATGGTGGTGTCGTAAATCTCGGCATTGCGCGAGAAGGCGGTGTCGGCCTTGGGCATGACGAAAGGCGCGCGGCTCATCGATTCGACACCACCCGCGATCATCAGTTCCGCCTCGCCGGCCTTGATGGCACGCGCCGCGATGGTCAGCGCATCCATGCCCGAGCCGCACAGGCGATTGACCGTCGAGCCCGGTATCTCCTTCGGCAGTCCAGCCAGCAGCAAGGCCATGCGTGCCACGTTGCGGTTGTCCTCGCCGGCCTGGTTGGCGCAACCATAGACAACGTCGTCGATCCGCTGCCAGTCGATGCCGGGATTGCGTTCGGCCAGCGCCTTCAAGGGGATGGCAGCAAGGTCGTCGGCACGAACCGAAGACAGCGAACCGCCGAAGCGACCGATCGGCGTGCGGATGTAGTCGCAGATATAGGCCTCGGCCATTTTATGCAGCCTTTGTTTTTCCGGTTCCCTCATGCGCCGCCTTGGTGCGGGCCTGCAGGTCGCGCAATGTCGCGAGTTCGAGTTCGCTTGGCGCCGGTGTTTCGTCAAGCGCCTCGGCGAACTTAACGACCCAGCCACAGCTCTCCTGCACCTGCTGACGGGTGACCCCGGGATGAAGAGAGACAACGGTGAATTCCTTGGTCACCGGATCCGGCTTCCACATGGCGAGATCGGTAATCAGCAATGTCGGGCCGGATGTATGGATGCCCAACCGCTGTCGGTGGTCGCCGCCCTCGCCATGGCCGAAGGAGGTAAAAAAATCGATCTTCTCGACCATGCCGCGCTTGGTTTGCGCCATGGTGATGTAGATCTCTTTCGACGACGTCGCGATCTCCGGTGCGCCACCGCCGCCGGGCAGTCGGGTCTTGGGATGGAAATAGTCGCCGATGACCGTGGTGTTGATGTTGCCGAACTTGTCGAGTTGCGCCGCGCCCAAAAAGCCGATCGAAATGCGGCCGCCCTGCAGCCAGTAGCGGAACATCTCCGGCACGGCTACGGTGGTGACGGCGGTTTCGCACAATTCGCCATCGCCGATCGACAGCGGCAGCACGTCGGGCACCGTCCCGATCGTGCCGCTCTCATAGATCAAGGTGATGTCGGGCGCATGCGTCAGCCGCGCGACGTTGCAGGCCGCGGACGGCGCGCCGATGCCGACGAAGCAGACGTCGTCATTCCTCAGCGCCCGGCTTGCGGCGATGGTCATCATCTCATTGGGGGTGAAGCCGAGATGATTGTCGCTCATGCCGCTTTCCTCAAATGATCGACCCGGGCCGCGAAATCGTCGGCGCTCTTCTCGATCACGTTGGCCTGCATCCAGGCCCGGAATTTTTCGCGGTCGGCGGCAATCTCGTCCCATTCGAGATAGGCCGCGTTGTCGCGCGCGTAATAGCCATGGGCATAGGAGGGGTGCGAACCGCCCGGCACGACCGAGATCGCCGCGATCGCCCAACGCGGCAGCACGGTCAGATTGGGATGGAGATCGTCAAAATTGTCGACCACCTCCTCGACCGTCACCACGGCGCGTTTGGCCGCCAGGACCGCTTCCTTCTGGATGCCGATGATGCCCTCTACCAGCACATTGCCTTTCCGGTCGGCTTTCTGCGCATGGATGAAAGTGGTATCGGGCCGGATGGAAGGCACGGCCGCCAGCACCTCGCCGCTGAACGGACAAGTCACCGATTTGATGTTCGGATTGACATCAGTCAGCCCGGTGCCGCGGTAGCCGCGGAACACCGCGCAGGGCAGGCCGGCCGCGCCCGCCTCATAGGCATTGGCCATGCCGGCATGGCTGTGTTCCTCGACCTCGATCGACCGGGGAAACCCGTTCTCGATCGCATCGCGGGCGCGCCGCAGCAGGCCGACACCGGGATTGCCGAGATAAGAGAAGACGATCTTCTTGGCCATGCCCATGCCGATCATCTGGTCGTAGATCAGGTCCGGCGTCATGCGGATCAGGGTTAGGTCGCGAAACCCCTGGCGGATCGCCTCATGCGCTGCGGCTGTCGGGATCAGATGGGTGAAGCCTTCGAAGGCGACCACGTCGCCATCGTTGAGGTTCTCCGCAACGGCCTGCTTGAGCGGCAGGAATTTGACCATTGATCGGGCTCCGATTCAAAAAGGCCGTCCCGCCAGGGTCTGAAAGTGGCGAAACTACACACCCCTCAATGCTTGATCCTATCCCGCATCGCGTACCAAAGCATGCCCAGCACATAGAGCGGCCCGCGCAGCGCCGTGCCTCCCGGGTACGGCATTGGTGTCAACGTCGAGAACAGGTCGAGCCGTGAGGCGTCGCCGGTGATCGCCTCGGCCAAAAGCTTGCCCGAGAGCGTCGACAGGATGACGCCCTTGCCGGAATAGCCGTGCGCGAAATAGACTTCGCCATAATGCCCGACATGCGGCAGCCGCGAGGTCGTTACCGACACCAGCCCGCCCCAGGCATGATCGATGCGGCAGCCCTTGAGTTGCGGAAAGGTGCTCTCCATGTGCGGCCGCACGAAACCGGCAATGTCGGCCGGCGGTGACGGCGTGTAGCGCTCGCCGCCGCCGAACAGCAGGCGTCCATCCGCGGACATCCGGTAATAGTTGACGACGAAGCGTGTATCGGACACCGCGACATTGGCCGGGATGACGTTTCGCGCGCCCTCCAGCGGCTCGGTAGCGACAATGTAGTTACCGACCGGCATGATGCGGCTGTTGACGCGCGGCTCCAGCCCGTTGAGCAGCGCGTCGCCCGCCAGCACGACATGTCGGGCCCGCACCGATCCCTTTGCCGTCGAGACCCGGATCGAGGGTTCGCGCTCCAGCTTCACGGCCACCGAATTTTCGTGGATGAACACGCCGGCCGCCACAGCCGCGCGGGCAAGCCCAAGCGTGTAGTTGAGCGGGTGCATGTGGCCGCCGAGCGGCTCATACATGGCGCCATGATAAGGCGTGTCGACCTTGGCCCGAGCCGCCGCCGCCGAGAGTATCTCGACCTCGCGGAATTTCATCGCGCTCTCGAGGCACTTGGCCTCTTCTTCCAGATCCCTGAGATCGGATCCGTTGACCGCGCCGACCAGATGGCCGGTCAGCCTTAGATCGCACTCGATGGCATTGCGCTCGATGAGCTCGAGCACCAGGCGGCGCGCTTCGAAAGCGAGATCGAACAGCATCTTGGCCCGCTCGGCTCCGTAGATCTTGACCAGACCCTTGGCGCCTTTGCGCAGACCGGGGATCATCTGGCCGCCATTTCGGCCCGATGCGCCCCAGCCGACCTTGCCGCCTTCGAGCAGCACCACCTTCAGCCCGCGTTCTGCGGCGTGAAGGGCGGCCGACAGCCCGGTGCAGCCGCCGCCGACGACGACCAGATCGGTTTCGACATCGCCGACGAGCGCCGGATGGTCCGGCGCCGGATTGGCGGTGGCGACGTAGTAGGATTTGCCGATATCGAGACCGGAATTGAACCCCGTTAAAGATTCCATCATCACACCTTCAGCAAGAGGTGATCGCGTTCCCAGCTCGTCACCACGCTTTGGAATAGGTCGAGTTCGACGCTCTTGACGCGCAGATAGGTCTGGAAGAAGTCCTCGCCGAGCAATTCGCGTACCGGGCCGCAGGCGGCGAAGCGGTCGAGTGCCTCCTCCATGGTCTTCGGCAGCGTGCTCCTGATCTTGTAGGCGTTGCCCGACGCCTCGGCCGAGCGCGGCAGTTTCTGCTCGACGCCCAGATAGCCGGCAAGCAGAGACCCGGCGATCGCCAGATAGGGATTGCAATCCGCCCCAGGCAGCCGGTTCTCCACCCGCCGCGCGGCGCGTCCTCCCGCCGGCACGCGCAGGCCGCAGGAGCGGTTGTCGTGCGACCACTCGATATTGGCGGGTGCGCTGTGGTTGGGCCTTATGCGGCGGAAAGAGTTCACGTTTGGCGCGAACAGCGGCATGATTTCCGGAACATATTTCTGCAAGCCGCCGATGAAGTGTCCAAACATCCCGGTATCGGCATCGTCGCCGCTGGCGAAAAGCGGGTTGCCGGCCTCGTCGACGACCGACATGTGCAGATGCATCGAGCTGCCGGCTTGCGCCGTGATCGGCTTGGCCATGAAAGTCGCATGCATGCCGCATTGCTGCGCGGCCTGCCGCGTAAACCGCTTGAACAAAAGCACCTGGTCGGCCAGCGGCAGGGCGTCGCCATGCAGCAGGTTGATTTCCAGCTGCGCCGTGCCCGATTCATGGATCAGCGTATCCAGCGGCAGACCGGCCGCCGCTGAATAGTCGTAGATGCGCCGGATCACCGGCTCGAATTCTTCCAGCGCTGCCATGTCATAGGGATGCTGCACACCCTCGGCGCGACCATTGGCGCCGACCGGGGCGGTCAGCGGTTTGTCCGGATCGGGGTTCGGCGCGATCAGATAGAATTCGAGTTCCGGCGCCACCACCGCGCGCCAGCCGCGCTGGCGATAGAGATCGAGCACGGCGCGCAGCACGTGGCGTGGCGAGGCCATCCATGGCCTGCCGTCCATGTGGAACGCGTCGGCGAAGACATAGGCCTTGCCCGCCCCCGCACCCGGCGCCAGGCACAGCGTCGAGACATCAGGCACCATGCGCATGTCGGGGTCCGAATAAGCAAAACCCTCGTCGATAGAGCCGGAATAGCGACCGTCGATGCTGACCAGGAAGGCGCTGCTCGGCAGATAGAGCGCGCGGTCTTCCAGCGCCTTGAGGAGTTTGGCGGTCGGCAGCGCCTTGCCGCGCAACACGCCGTTCATGTCGGGCACCAGGCATTCGACCTCGGTGATGCCGTGCTGCGTGAGCCAGGCCTTGGGGTCGTTGGTCGCGGTGTTAGTGTTTTTGTCGGGCATTTCGTTCAAGTCCGTATCAGAGAGAGAGTATGGCTTGCGCGGCCATTTCCGTTCCGGGTTGCAGCGCCATCCGGGCTGCATTGTCCCTGAGGCGGGCGCGCATGGCGTCATCGGCCAGCAGGCCGAGAATGGCTCTCTTCAATCCCCCTTCGGTCCAGCCATCGCGGCCGATATGATCGCCGACGCCGGTTTCTCCGGCGCGTGGCGCATTGTCGTGCCCGTCCCAGCAATAGGGCATGATCAGCGACGGCACGCCGAAGCGCAGCGCCTCGCAAAAGCTGTTATTGCCGACGTGGATGAACAGGTCAGACTTCGGCGCCACCGAGGGCTGCGGAACCCAAGCGTCGACGTAGACGTTATCGGGCACCGCGCAATGGTGGATGAAGGCTGGACGCCCCGGGCGCGCAAGGCCTGTGCGATGCCAATGCAGTTCAGCGCGGCGCCAGGGCCCGCCTTGGAAAACAGCGCGACGGTCGGGCTGGCTTTACGCGTCAATTCATCCTCTTCAATCCGGCCGGCTGATCACGCCGAACAGTGCGGCTCCGTGCCTGGCCGCCTGCGGTCGCCGGCTGCGGGAGAGGCGCAGGTGGATGCGAAACAGATCGGCACCCAGTTCATATCGCCGGTTGTCGAGATGGTCGAGTGTATTGAGGTGCTCGCGCAACGATTGCTTCAGCCGGAAGACGTTGATGCATGAGTCGGAGCGGCTGGGTGTGTGTAAAACCGGCGGCGCGGCAGAGCCGCGCCGTTCGACGTCGCTCCGGCTCGATCCGGTCGAGTCTCGTCGCCGTATCGCCGATCGAACGCAGATAGGTCGTCAGTCGCGGCACTGCGCCAAGGACGCCAGCAGCAGATTGGCCGCGCCATGCAATTCCAGGAAAAATGTCTAGCGATTTTCGCCGGCAATCGGGCCGAAGCGAGGAGCGGTTCTGCGTTGTCGTTGAACGGCAGCGGCTCCAGGAGGACAACAATGCCGCCGGGCCAAGCCCAGCGGCATCTCCTTTGGTGACTACTGCCTTTTCAGCGACGAACCGCTACGGCGTCGTTCCCGCCTGAAGCTTGGCCGCCGTCTGGTCGATCTTGCCGGCAAGAACACCTTGGGCCCAGGCCGTGACCCCGGCGTCGACCGGTTTGTTGGCCATGTCCGTCAGCGCCGCGTCGAGCGATGCATCATCGGTGCCTACCGCTGCAGCGGCAGCCGCGGCCACGGCCTCATCGGCCGCCGTATTGTCGGCGTCGACCACCGCCTGCTGGGCGGTGATGTCAGCCTGCAGCGCCGATATCTGGCCGGGCAGGGCCGCCTGCTGTTCAGGTGTCATGGCGTCGATTTCGGCCTGAGACAGCGACGTCAGTGCGCTCAACTGCGAATTCAGCGTATCCAGTTGAGCCTGGGCCGCGGCAGCCGTAGCAGCGGCCGCCGCAGCCGCGGCCTGCGCATTCTTGGCTTTCGCGGACTGCGTCACGAATGCCTGAATGGCGGCGAACTTCTTGCTCTTGGAGTGCGTATAGGCGTTGACGTTGCGCTGCAGCGAGTTCAGCCGGCCGAGCTTGGCGTGGATGTTCTTGTCCTTGGGTACGGATGAGACCTTTGTGTCCGTGTCAACCGTGGTGTCGGCCGTTGTGTCCGTTTCCGTCTTGCCTGCCCGGCCCGGTGCCGACGACGACTTGCCGTGCGAAGCACCGCTGTTGCCGTTGCCATTCCCATGGGTGCCGCCATTGCCATTGCCATTGCCGCCGCCATTGCCTCCAGCATTGCCGCCGCCATTGCCATGCCCATTGCCGGCGAGCGCCGGAGACGCCAGAAGCGCCAATGCGGCAACGGCCGCGAACAGTGTTTTCCGGTTTGTCATGGTAATCTCCTCGGGAATCGCCGCACTCGCCCACCGCTGAACCACCTGCGTATGAGAAATCGCTAATGATACCCGGTAAACTTTAGACAAATGCGGTCTCAATCCGAGAGCGCGCGCTGTGCCGTACGCATAACAAGTTGAAAAGAAACAGAAAAACACCCTGTGACCTAGCATGGCACTGAAGTCCCATGCCCGCTAGACCTTGGTCTTGTGCCGTCCGGCATCCAGCGAAACGACAGAAAAAGCGGCTTAAATGGAAAGGTCGATCGATGAAAGCAGCGTCAGCCGATGCTCTCGCCGCCATCTATCACCAGCGCCTGCCCGGTCATGAAGGATGAACGGTCCGAGACGAGGAACAGGATCGCCTCGGCGATCTCTTCGGCCACCGCCCAGCGCCCCATCGGGATCTTGGTGCGGACATAGGTTTCGATCGCCTCGCGTCCGCCCATCTGGGCGATGAACGGCTCGTTGAATGGGGTGTCGACCCAGCCCGGGCAGAGCGCGTTGACGCGCACATTGTGCCGGGCATAGTCGAGCGACATCTGCCTGGTCATCGCCACCACCGCGTGCTTCGACGTCGCGTAGGCGATCATCTCGCGGTCGTAGAACACACCCGAATTCGAAGCCGTGTTGAGGATGACGCCGCCGCCTTGCGCGATCATCGACGGCATGACGATCCTCGCCGCGAGGAATTGCGCCCGCACATTGACCCGCCAGGAGGCGTCCATGCCGGCGGTCTCGACCTCGGTCAGCGTGCCGCCGACCTGGATGCCGGCATGATTGTGCAGGATGTCGATGCGTTGATATCTGTCGAGCGTACCGACGATGAGCTGGTCGACCGCATTGTCGTTCGAGACGTCGGTCGCGATCGCCTCGGCCCGGCCGCCTGCCGCCCGGATATCCGCGGCCGTTGCCTCGCCGGCGGCCTCATCCCTGTCGGCGATAATGACCACCGCGCCTTCCCTGCCCATGATCATGGCGCCGGCACGTCCGATGCCGGAGCCGGCGCCTGTCACCACGGCGATGCGGTCTTTGAGGATCATGGAGCGGCTTTCAGTTTGACGGCTTGCGCTGGCGCAGCTGCCATTGGGCAAGCACCACGAGCAGGACGGAGGCGACGAGCACGATCGTCGCGATGGCGTTGATCTCCGGCGTTACGCCGCGCCGGATAGAGGCAAAGACATATATCGGCAGCGTCGTCTGCGCGCCGGCGACGAAGAAGGCGACGATGAAGTCGTCGAAGGAGAAGGTGAAGGCGAGCAGGAAACCGGCGACCACCGCCGGCATGATCTGCGGCAGGACGATCGAGCGGAAGGTCGTCAACGGCGTGGCGTATAGATCGCTGGAGGCCTCGACCAGATTGCGATCGAGGCTGCCGAGCCGCGTGCCGACGATCATCGTCACCAGCGCCATCGAGAACAGGCCATGCGCGGCGATGATCGAGCCGTAGCCGAGCGACAGGCGCGGCGGCTGGTCGCCCGGCCAGACCGAGGCGAGGAACGGATTGACGACCGCGAACAGCTGAACGAGTGCAACCAGCGTCGAGATCCCGATGACGACGCCCGGAACGACGATCGCCGCGCCAAGCAGCCCGTCGAAGACCGCGCGGGTTCTGGCGCCGACACGCGCCAGGCCAAGCGCCGCCGCGGTGCCGAACACCGCCGCCAGCAGGGCGCTGGTGGTGGCGATGAACAGGCTGTTCTTCAGCGCCTCGACCAGGAACGGGTTGGACAGGGCCTTGCCGTACCACTGCACCGAGAAACCGGTGAACTCGCTGGCATGGTGGCCGGCGTTGAAGGAAAACAGCACGACCAGCACGATCGGCAGGTAGAGGAACGCAAAGACGGCAATGACGAAGGCGCGCATCAGATGAGGTCCACCCGGCGAGCGCCCGCAACGCGGTTCGAAATGCGGTTGGCGACAATCAGCACCACCACCGAGACCAGCACCAGCGTGATCGCGATGGCCGACCCGAACGGCCAGTTGCGCGACTGCAGGAAGAGGTCGACCAGCGCGTTGCCGATGAAGAACACCTTGCCGCCGCCGAGCAGCGTCGGGATCAGGTATTCGCCGAGCAGCAGGATCATGACCAGCGAGAAGCCGGTCATCACGCCCGGCAGCGACAGCTTCAGGGTCACGCCGACAAAGGTCGACAACGGCGTCGCGCCGAGATCGGCGGAGGCCTCCAGCAGCCTTCGGTCGAGCCGTTCGAGGCTGACATAGATCGGCAGGATCATCAGCGGCAGATAGCCGTAGACGATGCCGAGCAGGACTGCGCCCGGCGTGTTGATCAACCTGACATCCTCGATGCCGGCAAAGGCGAGCAGCGCCGGGATGCCGCGTCCACCCAGAATGTACATCCACGCATATGTCCGCATCAAAAGGCTGGTCCAGAACGGAATGACGACCAGCGCGAGCAGGATCAGCCGCCAGCGCTGCGGCGCCTGCAAGGCGAGGTAATAGGCGACCGGATAGGCGACAAGCAGGCAGGCGAGCGCGCCAACTGGCGCCAGCACCATCGTGTTCCAGAACGCGGTCGCCCGTGCCGGGAGATTGGCATATTGCGCCAGCGTGAAGGCTGCCTGGTAGCCGCCCTCCGGCGCCCGCTCGCCGACGCTGAACACGGCGATGGCGATGAATGGCAGCACCAGGAACACCACCAGCCATGCCGTCGCCGGCGCGAGCAGCAAGGCGGTCAGAAAATTACGCCGAAATCTGTTGCCGTGCATCGAAACCGCCCCGGTGCCGGCGGGCATGGGCCCGCCGGTCGATTGTCTTTATCCAGGCCACTCTCAAGCCGATTTGAAGCGCGCCATCAGTTCGGCACGGCCCGGGTCGGTCAGCGTTGCCGCCGCGCCGAATTCGAGCGGCGTCAACAGCTCCACCGCCGGATAGAGAATCGGATTGTCGAGCACTTCCTTGGGCAGCAGCTTGTTGACGCGCGCATCCGTCGAAGGCGCGCCGTTGGCGAGGTGCTCCTTCACCGCGACCTGCGGGTTCATCAGATAGTTGAGCAGCGCATAACCGGCGGGCTTGTTGGGCGCGTCCTTCGGGATCGCATAGAAATCGGTCCAGATCTCGCCGCCCTCCTTGCCCAGCACATAGGCGATCTCGGGAATGTCGCGATGCAGCTGCGCGCCGTCATTGGTCCAGCACATCGTCATCCACGCGTCGCCCGCACGCATACCGGGCTGGTAGTCGGACGAGACGGCGAACAGATGCGGCTTGACCTTCAGCAGCAGTTCCTCTGCCTTGGCGAGCTCGTCCTGCTTCAGAGAATTGAACGAATAGCCGTAATATTTCAGCGCGTTGCCGATGGTGGTGAGCTGGTAGTCGTGCACCATGGTGCGGCCATCGCCCTCGGCCATGGCGGTATCCCAGAACTCCTTCCAGCTCGTCATCGGCTTGGTCAGCTTCTTGGTGTTCACTGCAAAGCCTGTGGTGCCCCAGTTCTTCGGCACGGCGTAGATCACCTTGTCGATCGTGCCCTCGGAGGTGAAGCGCGGATCTTCCTGGGTGCCGTCGAAATTCGGCAGCTTCGCCATCTCCAGCGGCTCGATGATGCCGAGCTTCTTGTAGGTCGAGATCGTATAATTGGTCGGCACGAACAGGCTCCAGCCCGAGGCGCCGGCCTGCAGCTTGGCCAGCATCTCCTCATTGGAGCCGAACACGTTGACCTCGACGGCGACGCCGGTGTCCTTCTTGAAGTTCTCGAAGGTCTGCGGGTCATGGTAGTTCGGCCAGGTGGCGATCGACATGCGGTCGCCAAGGCTTTCGGCGGCGAAGGCAGGCGTCGGCATGATGCCGATCTCGCGCGCCATCACCGCCGTTGCGATGCCAAGGCCGGTGAGGCCAAGGAAGTCGCGGCGGCCGATCGAGCCGCGCTTCAGGCGCATCAGCTGGTCGACGAAATTCTCCGGGCTTATCGGCAGTCCGTCACGATATGATTTCGACATGTTTGTTTACCCTCTGGTTGGTCCCGTTGTTCTTGGTTTCCGGAAACGCCAGCGGCGTTCCCGTGGCATAGCCGATGGCGACGGGTTCACCCGGCTTGAAGAGATTGCCTTGGCCGATCAGGTGATCAGCCTTGGCGAGCAAAGTGCCGATGCCCTGCACTTCGATCGCGTATTCCGCGGTCGAGCCGAGGAATATCCGGTTGCGGACGATGCCCTTGAGCGGACCGCTTTCGGGAGCGCCAAGGCTGAGCGATTCAGGGCGCAGACTGACCGAGACGGTCTCGCCTTGTAGAAGCGCGGTTCGCTTGCGCGCCGCGACCACAGTGCCGTCCGCCAGCGCCACGTCCACCAGGTCGCCCGTGTGCCCGGCGACGGTGCCGCTCAACAGATTGGTCTTGCCGACGAAATCGGCGACGAACAGGTCGGCCGGCTCATCATAGATCTCGCTCGGCTGGCCGAGCTGGACGATGCGCCCGCCATTCATGACGCAGACGAAATCGCTCATCGACAGCGCTTCCTCCTGGTCGTGGGTCACCAGCACGAAGGTGATGCCGATCTCGCGCTGCAGGTTCTGCAGCTCGATCTGCATGTCGGTGCGCAGCTTCTTGTCGAGCGCCGCAAGCGGCTCGTCGAGCAGCAGCACCGCCGGCTTGTTGACCAGCGCGCGCGCCAGCGCGACACGCTGCTGCTGGCCGCCGGACAGTTCGTGGATCTTGCGGCCGCCATAGCCGGCGAGCCGCACCATTTCGAGCGCTTCGCCGGCCCGCCGGCCGATATCGCGCGACGACAGCCGTGGCCTTGCCTGGCGCAGCCCATAGGAAACGTTGGCTTCGACATCGAGATGCGGAAACAGCGCGTATTGCTGGAACACCATGTTGACCGGCCGTCGGTAGGGCGGCGTGCCGGCCATGTCCTGGCCACGGATGAACACCTGGCCTTCGCTCGGCTGTTCGAACCCGCCGATCATGCGCAGGCAGGTGGTCTTGCCGCAGCCGGACGGTCCAAGCAGCGCAACGAAGGCGGAGGGCGGCACGGCAAGGTCGATGCCGCTGACCGCGGTCACCGCGCCATAGCGCTTGGCGACGCCGCGAAATTCGATGTCGGGCACTGCGGTCAAGGCTGCGGGCTCCAGGACGATGCGATTTCAAGACGCTACCAGAGCCAATGGCATCTAGTATATACCTCGTAGGTGGTATATCTGATCTATTTTCCCGTTTAAGGTGGTATTGGATTGAGCGTTTCCCGCAGCGACGAATACAGCCGGCTCGCCACCCTTGTCGCGGCGACGCGGGAGACGAGCGGGGATCTCTTCGGTCAAGCGATGGTCGATTGGCTGCGGCAGCATGTCGGCTTCGACCATTGCGTGGTCTTCGGCTATCGGGGTGCGGCGCGCCCGCCACTGCTGTTCGAGACCTTCACGCCGACCGAAAGCCACGTCTTCGTCGCGCTCTACCAGGAAGGCCCCTACCTGCTCGACCCCTTCCATCACGCGGCGGTCGAGCGCAAGGAAGGCTTCTGGCGCATGCGCGAACTGGCTCCTGACCGCTTCTACGCCAGCGAATATTTTCGCTCCTATTACAGCCAGACCAGGCTGGCAGAGGAAGTCGGCTTCTTCGTGCCGCTGCCGGGCAAGGACGCGCTGGTGCTGTCGCTGATGCGGCTAAGCGCTTCCGGTCCGTTCGGCACCGCCGATGCCAGGCTGCTGCGCGACATGGCGCCGGCGGTGATCAGCTTCACCAGGCTGCGCTGGCCAACCCTTCCCACCGAGGAACCGGCCGAGACGAAGCAGGACCAGGAAATCACCGAGGTCAACGAGTTCGACCGCGCCCATATCTGGAAAAGCCTGTCGCTGACGCCACGCGAAAAACACGTCGTCGACCTAGTGCTGCAGGGCCATTCGACAGAATCGATCGCCAGGGCCATGCGCATCGTGCCGGGAACCGTGAAGGTCCATCGCCGCAACATCTACCGCAAGCTCAAGATCAAGTCGCAGGCCGGCCTTTTCGCCCGCTTTGTCGAGATCATCGATGCGCGGATACGGTGATTCCCGCAGGCCGCTGACTACCTCGGATCAGACTTGCCATGAGCCGGTTTCGGCCATCCGCTCGAGCAAAGGAGCCGGTTTGAAAACATCCTTGCCTGTCCGCTCATGCCAATACCTGAGTCGCCCGACGATCCTGTCCGCGCCTTCGAGGCCGGCCCAGAACATCGGGCCGCCCTTGCCGACGGGAAAGCCATAGCCATTGACCCAGACGACATCGATGTCGGACGCACGGGCAGCGATTCCCTCCTCCAGAATCTTCGCCCCCTCGTTGATCAGGGGATAGAGTGTGCGCTCGATGATTTCGTCGGCGCCTATCGTGCGCGGCACGATGCCCTTTTCCGCCGCCTTGCCGCGAATTAGCGCCTCGACCTCGGGATCGGGCACCGGCATTCGCGAACCGTTCTCGTAGAGATAGAAGCCACGGCCGGTTTTCTGGCCGAAACGCCCCTGTTCGCACAGTGTGTCGGCGATGACGGCCGTCAGGCCCCGCGCCTTGCGGTTGCGCCAGCCGATGTCGAGACCGGCAAGGTCGCCCATCTGGAACGGACCCATTGGCCAGCCGAAATCGGTGAACGCCTTATCGATCTGGCTGGGGGTAGCGCCTTCGAGCAGCAGCGCCTCGGGTTCCGAGCCGCGCGCGGCCAGCATGCGGTTGCCGACGAAGCCGTGGCAGACGCCGACGACGACAGCCACCTTGCCGATCCGGCGTGCAAGGTCGACCACGGTCGCCAGCGCATCGGGTGCCGTTTTTTCGGCGCGTACGATCTCCAGCAGTTTCATGACGTTGGCCGGCGAGAAGAAATGCAGGCCGAGGACATCCTGCGGCCGCGAGGTCGAGGCGGCGATTTCGTCGATGTCGAGATAAGAGGTGTTGGTGGCGAGGATGGCGCCCGGCCTCGCCACCGCGTCAAGCTTCCCGAAGATTTCTTTCTTGACCGCCATGTCCTCGAACGCTGCCTCGACGATCAGGTCGCAATCGGCGAGATCGGCATGGTCGACCGTGCCTTTGAACTGGGCGAGCCGCTGCCGCTTGGCATCCTCGCTCAAGGAGCCGCGTGCAACCGAGACGGTGTAATTCTTCTCGATCGTCGCCAGCCCGCGCCGCAGCGCCTCCTGGCTGGTTTCCAGCAAGGTGACGGGAAAGCCGCCATTGGCGAATGCCATGGCAATGCCGCCGCCCATTGTGCCGGCGCCGATGACACCGACGCGGGCGATCCTGCGCTTGACGACATCCTTGCCGGGAAGCTTGGCCGCCTCGCGTTCGGCGAAAAACAGATGCCGCTGGGCGCGCGACTGGTCGCTGGCGACGAGCTTGACGAACAGCGCCCGCTCCTCCGCCAGCGCCTCGTCGAAGGGCAGCGTGACGGCATTGCGCACCGCCTGCGCACAGGCAACAGGCGCTTCGAGGCCACGCGCTTTGCGGGCAAGATCCGCGACCTCGGCATCGAAGGCGGCAAGGTCGGTTTCCTTGAGGACGTCGTCGCGGTCGCGTACCGGCGTGAACGGACCACCCTTGCGGGCCATCTCGCGGACGAAATTGACGACGTGGGTGGTCAGATCGCCTTCGAAAACGGCATCCAGCAGGCCGGCGCCGTATGCCTCATCGGCACCGATCGGTGTACCGGAAACGATCATCTTCAATGCCTTGGCGGCGCCAACCAGGCGCGGCAGCCGCACCGTGCCGCCGCCACCGGGCAGGATGCCGAGCTTCACCTCGGGCAGGCCGAGCCTTGCGCCTTGATCGGCAACGCGGAAATGGCAGCCGAGCGCCAATTCCAGCCCGCCGCCGAGCGCGGTACCCTGGATGGCGGCGACGGTCGGCTTGGCAATGGCTTCCAGCACCGCCACGATGGCGCGCAATTCCGGGTGCTGCATCGGCTTGCCGAATTCGGTGATGTCGGCACCGGCAACGAAGGTCCGGCCGGCGCAAGCAATGACGATTGCCGCGACCGATGCGTCATCGCGCAAAGCGGCCAGAGCCTGCATCAGCGGTTCGCGGACGTGGAAACTCAGCGCGTTTACCGGCGGATTGTCGATGGTGACGATGGCGACGCCACCCTCGTTCGCGACGCTGACAGAACTGGACAAGTGGGGGCCTCCCAAGACCGACTGAGATCGGGGACCGGTTTACAAGGCCACGCCGCGAATGGGAACCGGCTGGTCCAATCGTTGGCAAGACAGGCTGCGGTCGCGCCGGAGACGTTGCGGTCAGCGCACCGCCTTCTCGCCGCCCGCAGCCGTGATCACCCCTACGATGATAAGCCCGGTCAGCAAGAGCCGCACCCCGGCGCTGACGCCGAATGTGTTGAGCATGGTGAGCAGCAGCACCAGGAACAGCGCCGCCCCCCAGACGC
The DNA here is from genome assembly GCF_000502915.1 of Mesorhizobium sp. LNHC209A00. Lineage (NCBI taxonomy): Bacteria > Pseudomonadati > Pseudomonadota > Alphaproteobacteria > Hyphomicrobiales > Phyllobacteriaceae > Mesorhizobium > Mesorhizobium sp. LNHC209A00. The sequence continues at coordinate 76,108 of NZ_AYWT01000005.1, read as the reverse complement.
CGGGCACATTGGCCTTGCCGCCCGCCACCGACGTGCCGCCGATGACGACCACGGCGATCGAAGCGAGCAGGTATTCGTTGCCGATGTCGACGTTGGCGCCGCGGAAATAACCGGCGAGCAGCGCGCCGTCGATGCCGCCGAGCGCGCCCGACAGCGTATAGGTGAGGAAGCGGATGCGCCCGACATTGACACCGGCGAGCCAGGCGGCGCGGATATTCTGGCCGATCGCCAGCACCGAGCGGCCATAGATCATGCGCTGCAAGGCGATGGCCGCTGCGATGGTGAACAGCACGGTGAGGATCGCCAGCACGGGTACGCCCAGCACCTGCCAGTTGGTGAAATCGGCGAAGCCAGGCGGCGGCTTGATCTGCAGTCCGCGCCCATAGCTGATGTCGACCGACTGGATGATGAAGCTCGCCGACAGCGTGGCGATGATCGGCGGGATGCGCAGCGCCCAGATCAGTAGATAGTTGATGGCCCCGATCGCGGCGCCACAGGCGAGCGCCGCCAGCAATCCGACCAGGATCATGGCATCGCTGCCGCCCATCACCTTCATGGCGACCGCGCTGGCGAGGCCGATATTGGCCGGCAGCGACAGGTCGACATTGCCGGGTCCAAGCGTGATGACGAACATCTGGCCGACACCGACGATGACGGTGAACACGGCAAGCGACAATGCCGCCGTGACCATGCCTCCGCCGCCATAGCCCCCTGTGAAGGCGATCGTCGCCAGCCACACCAGCAGCGCACCGACAAACGACCATATCCCGGGTTTTGTGAGCAGGGTCTTCAGCGAAGCCATCGCTCACCGTTCCCTGCGGCTGATCAGCACCCGCGCCGCAAGCACGATGATCAGGATGGCGCCGTTGGCGGCCACCTGCCAGTCGGGCGGAATGTGCATGAAGGTGAGCAGCGGCGAGGCGGCCAGCGCCAGCGTCAGCGCGCCGATGACGGCGCCGATTGGCGAGACCCTGCCGCCGACGAACTCGCCGCCGCCGAGGATGACCCCGGCGATGGCCAGCAGCGTGTAACCATTGCCGATATTGGCATCGGCGGAGGTGGTGATGCCGATCAGCGCCATGCCCGACAGAACGCCGAACAGGCCGGCCAGCGCAAACAGCACGATCTTGGTCCTGAGCAGCGACCAGCCGGCGCGCTTGAGCGCCGCCGGATTGCCGCCCGAGCCGCGCAGGATCACCCCATAGGAGGTACGCATCAGGCCGAAATGCACGACGGCCGCGATCAGCAGCGCGGCGATGATCGGAAACGGAATGAAAGGCGGTTTGAACGACATGATCGCCAAAAGCCAGTCCGGCGCCTTGCCGCCCGGTTTTGGCAGGACGAGAATGGCGAGGCCCTGCCAGACGAAGCTCATGCCGAGCGTCACCACGATGGAGGGCAGGTTGCGCAGATGGATCAGCGCGCCGAGCAGCGCATAGATGCCGATCGATCCGGCGAGAATAAGGACTCCAATGAGTGGCGCATCCTTCAGCCAGGTCGCGGTGACGCAACCGACAAAACCGACAAAGGTGCCGATCGAGAGATCAAGCTCGTTGCCGGCGATGACGAACATCTGCGCGATCGTCGCCAGCGCGATCGGAATCGCCAGGTTCAACATCAGGCTGAAGCCGAAATAGCTGATGGCGCGCGGATTGAGCCAGGCGATCGCGAGCAACACCAGCGCTAGGGATAGCGCGGGCAGCAGGCCGCGCAACAGCCGCGCCCGCGCCGCCGCATTGCGTGCCGCCGATCCCTTGAAGCCATTGTCGATTGGCGTCGCCGTCATCTCAGGCCGCATCGCCGAAGGAGGACTGGATGATCTTCTCTTCGGTCAGCTCGTCGCGCGTCAGATTGGCCACGATGCGGCCGTTCTTGAAGACATAGATGTGGTCGCAATTGTCGAGCTCTTCGGTTTCGGTCGTGTACCAGAGGAAGGAGCGTCCGCGGCCCGCCTCCTCGCGCACGAGATCGTAGACCTCCAGCTTGGTACCGATGTCGACGCCGCGCATCGGGTCGTCCATCAGCACGATCTGGGCATCGGAGCCGAGCGCCCTGGCGAACAGCGCTTTCTGCTGGTTGCCGCCCGAGAGCGAGAAGATGTTGTTGTTCATGTCAGGCGTGCGGATGCCGATCTTCTTCTGCCAGAACGCGGCCAATTCGGCCTCACGCTGGGGTGAAATCAACAGCCCGTTGCGCAAGCGCGCCAGCGAGCGGATGCCGATGTTTTCGGCAACCGACCATTGCGGGAAAATGCCATCGGACTGGCGGTCGCCCGCCACCAGCGCGACCGGCGCCGTCACCTCGATGCCGGGCTTGGCGCGTGCGGCGGCGTCGAAGATACGCAGCAGCAAGTCGGTCTGTCCGTGACCGGCCAGCCCGGCAAGGCCGATGATCTCGCCCGCGCGCGCGACGAGATCCTTGCCATCCGCCTGTCCGGCGGGCCGCGCCCGGACGCGAAGCGGATTGGCGCCTGTCTTGGCGGCAGCGGCCTGCGCGGCGGTCTTCGCGCGCGCCTCGGCTCCGCCCATCACGGTCACCAGCCGGTCGCGATCGAAGGCGCCAGCCGCGTCCGACGCCACCACCTTGCCGTCACGCATCACCACGATCCGGTCGGCGTTCCGCAGCACCTCGCCCAGCACGTGCGAGATCAGGATGCAGCTTTTGCCGCCGGCGACGAAGCGGCGCACGAAGGCCAGCAACTGGCCCGATGTGTGCGCGTCGAGCGACGAGGTCGGTTCGTCGAGGATGACCAGGTCGAGCCGGTCCTGAGTCACGGTGAAGGCACGCGCCACCTCGACCATCTGGCGCCGGCCGATCGACAGATCGCTGACAATGTCCCAGGCCGAGATGCCATGGTCCGGAAAGATTTCGTCCAGCTTGGCGGCGATCAGCTCCGCCGCCTTGCGCCGCCAGCCGAAGCCGGTGAGCGAAGCATGATTGATGCGCGTGTTTTCGGCGACGCTGAGATTGGGGCACAGCGACAGTTCCTGGAACACGCAGCGTATGCCAAGCTGCTGCGCCCGCGACACCAAGTAGTTGTCCTCGATGCCGCCATGCACGGTGATCGTGCCGCCGTCGGGCGTCGAGGTCCCGGCCACCATGTGCATCAGCGTCGACTTGCCGGCGCCATTATGGCCGACGAGGCCGACGCACTCGCCGGGCCCGACATGGAAATCCACCCCGCCTAGCGCCCTGACGGCGCCGAAATGCTTTTCGGCACCGTCAAGTCTTACGATGTCAACGCTGACGGCGCCGAATTGGTTTTCGGCGCCGCCCTGTCTGACGATGTCCGTGTCGCCTGCAGCCATGCTCAACGATATCCGCTCGATGATGCCCGCGGCAACGCGTCTGCGACTTTCACTTGATATTGGCTTTGATCGCCGCGATGGCATCTTCCTGCGTGTATTCGTGGGTGGCGACACCGCCCTCCTTGATCTTGGGCAAGGCCGCCTCGAAATCGTCCTGGGTGAAGGCCAGATACGGCACCAGCAGATCGTGCGGAATGTCCTTGCGGCCATCGAGCACCTGCTGCGCCACCCAGAAGGCGAGCGTCGATACGCCCGGCGCGATCGAAGCCGACCAGGTCTGATAGCCGTCCTTGTCCTTCTGCTCCTTCCACCACTTCAATTCGTCCTGCCGGTTGCCCATGATGATGGTCGGGCGCGGCTTGCCGGCGGCGGCGAAGGCTTGCGCGGCGCCATAGCCGTCACCGCCCTGGTCGACGATGCCGACGACGTCGGGCAGCGACGGCAGGATGGTCGCCACCGCCTTCTGAGCCGTGGTCTGGTCCCAGTCGCCGGTGACAGAACCGACGATCTTGAATTCGGGATGCGCGGCCACGCCTTCGAGGATGCCTGCATGGATGGCATCGTCGATCGAGGTGCCGGCAAGCCCCCGGATTTCAAGCAGATTGCCGCCCTTGGGCTGGAACTTGGCCATGTGCTCGACTTCCTGCTTGCCCATGTCCTTGAAGTCGACGACGACGCGATAGGCGCAAGGCTCGGTGACGGTGCCGTCGAAGGAGACGACGGTGATGCCGGCATCGCAGGCCTGCTTGATGGCGCCGTTGAGCGCATCCGGCGAGGCGGCGTTGATGACGATGGCGTCATAGCCCTGCAGGATCAGGTTCTGCACCTGGGCGGCCTGGGTCGGCACTTCCTTGTCGGCGGTGGTGAAGACATCGGCCGCCCCGACGACCTTGTCGTCGACGGCCTTCTTGGTGACGATGCCATAGCTGTCGAGCATCGCCTGCCGCCACGAATTGCCGGCATAATTGTTGGAGAACGCGATCTTCTTGCCGCTGGTGTCCGCAAAAGCCGTACCGGCCGCGAGCACCGCTGCAAGCGTGCTGAGAACCAATAGTTTCTTCATGTGATACTCCTCCCGAGAGTTGCTGATCAGTTTGATTGTCGACGAATTTCGCGATTGCGATCCTGTTTTTTATCTATTGTCAGACAAAAGTGCAGAAGGCCGGCGGGCTGTCAACTGCAATCCGATGTGCGCCGGCGATCAACTTGCGGTGCGCTGATTGAAATGGCGTCGTTTGATGGCTAGGCATGCGGGCCAGGAGAGCGAACAAGCATGGCAGTGACGCCGACTGTGCCGCCGGGCGCACCGGGAATTCCCGCGCGCTGGACCTCAAGCGCCAAGAGCGGAGTCGGCTCGGCGCTTTCGCCGTCCAGCCGCGTCTGGTTCACCATCAGCCACGGGATCCTGAACGAGGTGTATTACCCGCGCGTCGACAGCGCCTGCACGCGCGACCTCGGCCTCATCGTCACCGGCAGGGATGGCTATTTCTCCGAGGAGAAGCGCGATGCCTCGCACGGCATCGGGCCGTTCGAGGACGGCGTGCCCGCCTACAGGCTGGCCAATACAGCCGATGACGGCGCCTACCGGATCGAGAAGCGTATTCTGGCCGATCCGGCGCGTCCGACCTTGGTACAGGAAATCACCTTCAGCCCGATCAAGGGCTCCGCGGCCGACTACCGCGTCTACGCGCTTCTGGCGCCGCATCTGGTCAATGCCGGCATGGGCAACACCGCCTGGGTCAGCGAGTACCAGGGAAAGCCTGTCCTGTTTGCCTCGGGGCGCGGCACCTGCCTGGCGCTGGTCTCGTCCCTGCCTTGGCGGGATTGCTCGGCCGGCTATGTCGGCTTCTCCGACGGCTGGCAGCAACTCAACAATACCGGCAAGCTCGACACGGCTTGCCGGCGTGCCGAGGACGGCAATGTCGCGCTGACCGGCGAGATCGGCTTCACCGCCGCCAACACAAAAACCGTGCTGGCGCTGGGTTTCGGGACGACACCGGACGAAGCCGCCGAAAACGCCTTCGCCAGCCTGAAGCAGGGTTTTGAACCGGCGGCGAAATTGTACGTCGAACAATGGCGCAAATGGCAGGCGGGGCTGCTGCCACTGGACCGCCACGCGGTCCCCGGAGTGAACAGCTACCGCGTCTCCACCGCGGTGCTGGCAACCCACCGGTCGTCGGCAATGCCCGGGGCGGCGGTGGCCAGCCTGTCGATCCCATGGGGATTCAACAAAGGCGACGATGATCTCGGCGGCTACCATCTTGTCTGGCCACGCGACCTGGTCGAAACGGCGGGCGGCTTTCTCGCCGCCGGCGATGCCGCTTCGGCGCTGCGGATCCTGGAATATCTCCGCTTCATCCAGCAGCCGGACGGCCATTGGCCGCAGAACGCCTGGCTCGATGGCTCCGCTTATTGGCCTGGCATCCAGATGGACGAATGCGCCTTTCCCTTGCTGCTGGCGGATGCCCTGCATCGCGCTGGCCACTTGCCGCGTGCCAGGCTGAAGGCCTTCCTGCCGATGATCGAGCGCGCCGCCTCCTATGTCGTGCGCAATGGTCCGGTCACCGGCGAGGACCGCTGGGAAGAAGACGCCGGCTATAGCCCGTTCACGCTGGCCGTCGAGATCGCGGCACTGCTTGCCGGCGCCGACCTGCTCGACGGCTGCGGCAAAGCGGCGGAGGCGGCCTACCTGCGCGAAACCGCCGACTGCTGGAACGATCAGGTCGAGCGCTGGACTTATGTCAGCGGCACCGCCATCTGCAAGACCGTCGGCGTCGGCGGCTATTACGTCCGCATTGCGCCGCCAGACGACCCCGACGCCGGCTCGCCGAAGGACGGCTATGTGCCGATCAAGAACCGCCCACCCGGCGAAACGGACCGACCGGCCGAGGAAATCGTCAGCCCGGATGCGCTGGCGCTGGTGCGCTTTGGCCTGAGAGCCGCCGACGATCCGCGCATCGTGGACACCGTCAAGGTCATCGACGCGCAACTGCGCTGCGAACTGCCGCAAGGGCCGCTCTGGTACCGCTATAACAGCGACGGCTATGGCGAGCATGAGGATGGCGCGCCCTTCGACGGCACCGGCCAGGGCCGGCCCTGGCCCCTGCTGGCCGGCGAAAGGGCGCATTACGAGCTGGCCGCCGGGAGCAAGGACAAGGCGGCCAGCTTGCTCGATGCGCTGGAACGGTCGGCCGGGCCTGGCGGCCTGCTGCCCGAACAGGTGTGGGACGGCGCCGATATTCCCGAACGCGAGTTGCTGCATGGCAAGCCATCGGGCAGCGCCATGCCACTGGTCTGGGCGCATTCCGAACACATCAAGCTGCTGCGCTCGCTCCGCGATGGCGCCGTCTTCGATATGCCGCCGCAAGGCGTGAAGCGCTACATCCAGGACAAGACCGTATCCTCGTTCAGGGCATGGCGCTTCAACAACAAGATTCGCGCACTGCCCGAGGGCAAGACATTGCGCGTCGAGCTGCTGACGGCGGCCACCGTCCACTGGAGCACGGACAATTGGGCAACCGCCCACGACAGCCGGACAGCGGAAAACGCTTTCGGCCTTCACCTTGTCGATCTACCCACGGCCAGCCTCCTCAACGGAAGCACACTGCTCTTCACTTTTTTCTGGCCCGGAACCGGCGATTGGGAGAATGTCGACTTCTCCGTCATGTCAGGCGCGCAGGACAGCCACTAGATCCTTCCTCGACAACCCCAGAAAATCTCTAGGAAACAGGGACGAAACCATGCAGATCGGAATGATGGGACTGGGCCGGATGGGCGCCAACATGGTGCGGCGGCTGATGCGCGACGGCCACGAATGCGTCGTCTATGACATCAACCCGGCCAGCGTCGCGGCGCTTGTGAGCGACGGCGCCTTGGGGGCGGCATCCCTGGAAGAATTCGTCGGCAAGCTGGCCAAGCCGCGCTGTGTCTGGCTGATGCTGCCGGCGGCGATCACCGGCAGGATCATCGATCAGGTCGCGGCGCTGATTGAGCCCGGCGACATCGTCATCGACGGCGGCAATTCCTACTATCACGACGCCGTCGACCAGGCCGCGAAACTGGCCACCAAGGGCATGCATCTTGTCGATGTCGGCACCAGTGGCGGTGTTTGGGGGCTGGAGCGCGGCTACTGCCTGATGATCGGCGGTCCCGACGTGGCGGTGCAGCACCTCGATTCGGTCTTTGCCACACTGGCGCCTGGCGCTGATGCCGGCGCGCCCACCCCGGACAAGACCGCCGGCACCGCGCCCTATGGCTACCTGCATTGCGGACCGAGCGGCGCCGGCCATTTCGTCAAGATGGTGCACAACGGCATCGAATACGGCGTCATGGCCGCCTATGCCGAAGGCATGAACATCCTGAAGTCGGCCAATGCCGGCAAACGGCAGCGGACGGCCGACGCCGAGACAAGCCCGCTGGAAAACCCGCAATACTACCAGTTCGACATCGACCTTCCGCAGGTGGCCGAGGTGTGGCGGCATGGCAGCGTCATCGGCTCCTGGCTGCTCGATCTCACCGCCGGCGCGCTGAAGAGCGATCCGGGTCTGGCGCAATTCGGCGGCCGGGTCTCGGATTCCGGCGAGGGCCGCTGGACGCTGAAGGCGGCGATTGACACCGGCGTGCCGGCACCGGTGCTGTCGTCGGCCCTGTTCGACCGCTTCTCCTCGCAAGGCGAATCCGAATTCGCCGACAAGCTGTTGTCCGCCATGCGCTATGCCTTTGGCGGGCACATCGAAAAGCCGAAGGGCGGCAAGTGACGGCGACAGGGGAGACGCTCGCATGAGCCAGGAACGGTCCGATACGCTGGTGCTCTTCGGAGCGACCGGCGACCTCGCCCACAAGAAGATATTTCCAGCGCTTTACCAGATGGTCGCCAAGGGCACGCTCACCGAACCGGTGATCGGCGTCGCCTTCGATGCATGGGACTTGAAGCAGTTGCAGGACCGCGCCCGCGACGGCATCGTCCATGCCCTCGGCGCCGTCGACGAGACGGTCTTCGCCAAGTTCGCGTCGCTGCTGCGCTATGTCAGCGGCGACTATCGCGATCCCACAACCTTCGAGAAGCTGAAGACGGCACTCGGCAGCGCCCAGCGGCCGCTGCATTACATGGCGGTGCCGCCGTCCATGTTCGAGACCGTCGTGCAAGGGCTGGAGCAATCCGGCACCGCGCATGGCGCGCGGCTGATGGTCGAAAAGCCGTTCGGTCACGATCTGCAGTCGGCGCGCTGGCTGAACCGGGTGCTGCACCTGGTGTTCGACGAACAGTCGATCTTCCGCATCGACCACTATCTCGGCAAGGAGGCGATCCAGAACCTGCTCTATTTCCGCTTCGCCAACTCCCTGCTGGAGCCGATCTGGAACCGCAATTACGTCGAGAGCGTGCAGATCACGATGGCAGAGGATTTCGGCGTCGAGGGGCGCGGGCGGTTCTATGACGATGTCGGCGCCATCCGCGACGTCATCGAGAACCATCTGCTCAACATCCTCCTGCTCCTGGCCATGGAGCCGCCGGTCGGCCGCTCCGCCGACGACCTGATCGACGAGAAGGTGCAGGTGTTGCGCGCCATCCGGACATTGACGAAAGACGATGTCGTGCGCGGCCAGTTCACCGGCTATCTCGCCGAGCCCGGCGTGGCGCCGAACTCGCCGGTCGAGACCTTCGCGGCGGTACGCTTTTTCGTCGACACCTGGCGCTGGCAGGACGTGCCGTTCTTCATCCGCGCCGGCAAGAACATGCCGGTGCATGTCACCGAGGTGGTGGTGCGGCTGAAACGGCCGCCGCTCGATGTCTTCGACCCGATCAAACCCGCCGACCAGAATTACGTCCGCTTCCGCATCGACCCGCAGGTGATGATCGCCATCGGCGCCCAGCGCAAGGCGCCCGGCGACGACATGATCGGCGAGCAGGTGGAACTCACCGCGCTCGACGATTCGAAGGGGGACATGCCGCCTTATGAACGGCTGATCGGCGACGCCATGAACGGCAACGGCCAGCTCTTCACCCGCCAGGACGCCGCCGAACTCGCCTGGCGCATCGTCGGTCCGGTGCTCGGCGACACCACGCCGCCGCATCTTTACGAGCCGAGGACGTGGGGGCCAGCGGACGCCATGGCCGGCTTCGGGCCGCCCAATGGCTGGATCGACCCGGTCGCATGAGTGGAGGGGACGAGATGGCCAAGGTGGTTAAGAAGGCTGCGTCGGACACCGGGCAGGTCGTGCTGGCGATCGACATTGGCGGGTCGCACGTCAAGATCCTGACCAGCGACGGTGGCACCGAGCGCCGGACGGATTCCGGGCCTGACCTGACGCCAAGGCAGATGATCGACAAGGTGAAGAAGCTCGCCGACGGCCTGACCTACGACGTTATCTCGATGGGCTATCCGGGCCCCGTGCGTCAAAACAAGCCGGTGCTCGATCCCATGAATCTCGGCAAGGACTGGGCTGGCTTCGATTTCACCGCTGAGTTCGGCAAGCCGGTCAAGGTGGTCAACGACGCGCTGATGCAGGCCCTCGGCAGCTATGAGGGCGGGCGCATGCTGTTCCTCGGCCTCGGAACCGGCCTCGGTGCGGCGATGGTCCTCGACAATGTCGGCCAGCCGATGGAACTCGCCCACCTTCCCTACAGAAAAGGCCAGAGTTTCGAGGACTATGTCGGTGAACGCGGCCTCATAAAGCGCGGCAAGAAGAAGTGGCGCGGTCATGTCTTCGACGTCGTCAACCGGCTACGCGCCGCCCTGCAGCCAGACTATGTCGTCATCGGCGGCGGCAATGTCGACAAGCTCGACGAATTGCCCCCTGACTCCAGGCGCGGTGACAACACACGCGCCTTTGAAGGCGGATTTCGTCTGTGGCGCGACAAGGCGCTGATCGTCTGATATTATTACAGTTTAGTATAGTTGTTCAAAATGCCGTGTGATGTCGCGCCGATAGATTGCATTGTGCAGATTTGCCGACTAGGAAGTCAGCCCGACTACATCGCGTCGCGCGCGACGCTCGAAGACGACTCACTTTAATTTTGCGCATCATCCTTTTTGAAAACGGCCCCATTTTCGAGGTTATGCGCCATGGATGGAGGAAATAGATTGACCGACGAAAACAGCCACGCCAGCAAGACCCTCGACCTTCTCGAACTGACGGCCCATATCGTATCCGCGTATGTAGAGAAGAATCGCCTGCCCGCGTCCGGCCTTCCCGAGCTGATCGCCAGCGTTAGCGCCTCGATCAGCGGGCTCGGCCAGCCGGTCGCCCCCGTGGCGGCACCGCTGGTCCCGGCCGTCAACCCGAAGAAGTCGGTGACGCCGGATTTCATCATCTGCCTCGAGGACGGCAAGAAATTCAAATCGCTGAAGCGTCATCTCGGTGTGCATTTCGGCCTGACGCCGGACGCCTATCGCGCCAAATGGGGCCTGCCTTCGGACTATCCGATGGTTGCCCCCAACTACGCGGCTTCGCGCTCCGAACTGGCGAAGTCGATCGGCCTCGGCCGCAAGGCCGCCGTGGTCGCCCCCGTCAAAGGCAAAGGCCGGAAGGCCAAAGTCCTGGCCTGAGGCGATTTGACGCTGAGCCAATCGTTAGAACGACTGGAACAGAAGCCTGCCGGCGAATTCGCCTTGGCAGGCTTCGTGCTTTTGTGGCTTGGATAACCCGAGACAAGACGATCTGGGGGAGCCATGAACTACACCAGAATGGTGATCGAGAAAGAAGCGCCGGAGGAGTACGGTTACGACCGTATCCGTTACAACCTCTCCGAAAGTTCGATCGCCGATCAGAAACTTTCCGACATCGGCCTCTCGCTGCCTGATCTGACCCTTTTCTATGGCGAGCATCGCGGCGACAGGGAATTGCGCGCGCTGATCGCCGCGCAGGATGCTGGCATCGCGCCCGACGATGTGCTGGTCACGGCGGGTGCGGCCGGCGCGTTGTTCATCATCGCCACCTCGCTGCTCTCGGCCAGCGATCACCTTGTCGTCATCCGGCCCAACTACGCCACCAACATCGAAACGCCGCGGGCGATCGGCTGCGCCATCAGCTTTGTCGACCTCGCCTTCGACGAAAGCTTCGCCATCGACGTCGAGCGCGTCAAGGCCGCGATGCGGCCGAACACGAAGCTGATCAGCGTTACTTGCCCGCACAATCCGACCGGCACCATGATGAGCCGTACCGAATTGGACGCGCTGGTCGCGCTCGCCGAGGCCAGCGGCTGCCATCTGCTGGTCGACGAAACCTATCGCGATCTCTCCTATGGCAGGCGGCTGCCTTCGGCGGCCTCGCTGAGCAAAAAGGCCATCAGCGTCTCGTCGCTGTCGAAAGCCTTCGGCATTCCCGGCATCCGCATCGGCTGGCTGATCACAAGGGATGCGGCCCTTCAGGAGACATTTCTGGCCGCCAAGGAGCAGATCGGCATCTGCGGCAGCGTCGTCGACGAAGGCATCGCGCGCGGCGTGCTGGAGGGCCGCGACGCTTTCCTGGCGAAGCTGCTGCCCGAAATGGCCAGCCGCCGGGACATCGTCCAGGCCTGGATCGACCGCGAGCCGCTGGTCGACTGGGTGCGGCCCGACGGCGGTGTCGTCGGCTTCCCGCGCCTCAATGTCGAACCCGGCTTCGACTTCGACGGCTTCTATGTCAGGCTGCTGGAAGATCACCGCACCTATGTCGGGCCCGGCCACTGGTTCGAAATGGAAAAGCGCTTTTTCCGCGTCGGCTTCGGCTGGCCGACGGAGGCCGACTTGAAAGGCGGGCTGGAAGCGATTTCAGCTGCGCTGCGGCAGTAACTTCCGCGTGCTATCGGTGGTGCGGATCGAAAGTCGCTTGATCCGGGTTTGATTTTAAAGCATATCCGCCCCGAACTTTACCAAGTTCCATTGGTCGAACAGCGCCCATTCGGGAAGTGCCCCGCGCGCCGATGCCCACAGCAACGGGGCCTCACTGCATGATACCAGAACAAACCTTGCCCGAGCAGCGTTACGCGGCTTTCCGGCACAGAGCCTTCCTCAGCTACTGGACGGCGCGCTTTCTCACCACTTTCGCGACCATGATCGTTTCAGTGGCCGTAGGCTGGCAGGTCTATGATCTGACGCGCGACCCGTTCGATCTCGGCATTGTCGGCATCGTCCAGTTCCTGCCGTCTCTGCTTCTGGTGCTGGTTACAGGTGTCGTCGCCGACCGTTTCGGCCGCCGGCTGATCATGACGCTGGCGACCTTGGTCGAAGGCGCCTGCGCGCTGGCTCTGCTGTTTCTGACCCTGCGCGGCCTTACGACCCCGCTGCCGATCTTCGCCGTGCTGGTCATGTTCGGCATTGCCCGCGCCTTCTACGGGCCGGCTTCGTCCTCCCTGTTCGCCAATCTCGTGCCGCAGCGCGATTTCGCCAATGCCATCGCCTGGAACTCCTCCGCCTGGCAGACCGCGACGATTGTCGGCCCGGTCGCCGGCGGCTTGCTCTATGGCGTGTCGGCGGAAATGGCCTATGCGACCGCCGCGGTCCTGATGCTCGCCGCCGCGTTGCTGATCTTCACCATCCCCAAGCCCGCGCAACAGACCGCCACCGACAAGCCGACAATGGAGACGCTGTTTGCCGGATTCCGCTACATTTGGAGCGAGAAGAAGATCGGAAGAGCACACGTCTGAACTCCNGCAACAGACCGCCACCGACAAGCCGACAATGGAGACGCTGTTTGCCGGATTCCGCTACATTTGGAGCGAGAAGATCGTGCTCGGCGCCATCTCGCTCGACCTCTTCGCCGTGCTTCTGTCCGGCGCCTCGGCGCTGCTGCCGGTCTATGCCCGCGATGTTCTGCAGCTTGGCCCCTGGGGCCTCGGCCTGCTGCGCTCGGCACCGGGGATCGGCGCGATCTGCGTCGCCGTCTGGCTTGCGGGCCATCCTATCCGCGACCGCGCCGGCAAGATCATGCTGAGCTTCGTGGCGGCGTTCGGCGCCTGCACCGTGCTGTTCGGCCTGTCGACCCTCACTTGGCTCTCGATTGTGGCACTTGCCCTGCTCGGCGCCACCGACATGTTCAGCGTCTATATCAGGGAAACGCTGATCCAGCTGTGGACGCCCGACGAGGTGCGCGGCCGCGTCAACGCCGTCAACCAAGTCTTCGTCGGCGCCTCCAACGAGGTCGGCGAATTTCGCGCCGGCACCATGGCGGCGCTGATCGGCACGGTTCCGGCGGTTGTGATCGGCGGCGTCGGCGCCGTCGCGGTTGCCGGCCTGTGGGCCTATCTGTTCCCGGCGCTGCGCAAGGTGAGGCACCTCAAAGGACGAAACTGACGGGGCAGCGAATCTATGCTAAGCCCCCGCCGAACCAACCAAAGGACGACACAAGTGAGCGAACCGACCGTGGCCGAAGCGACCGAAAATATCTACGCGTCGCTCCGGGCGGACAATGCCGACATCGATGTCCATATCGCGACGCTCAAGGCAGCGCTGGGGCGAGAAGGGATAAAACAGGCGGTGTTCGATCCTGCCAAATTGGCGCAGAGCAACCGCTCGGGCCGCAAGTTGATGCAGGCTTATTTTCGGCAGCGCGGCGTGAGCGTAACGTTTTCGGACTAGTTTTTAGGCTCGAAGGCCCGCTGTCATAAGTCGGCGGTCAAAGCGCCGGCCCAGGCACTACCGCGCCACAGGTTCGCCAAAAATCGTGCGCAAAAACTCGTCGAGCCAGCGCTTCAAATGCATGTCCCATATCAGCCGGCCGCCGAGGTGGTCGCGGCCGGGCTGAGCGCCCGGCAGTTCGAAACGATGGGCGCCGCGCACTACCCAGCGCTGCATCATCACTCGGGTCAGTTCGCCGTGGAACTGGATGCCCCAGGCATTATCGCCATAGCGGAAGGCCTGATTGGGATAGGTCTCGTTCGTGGCCAGCAGCGTCGCGTCGCACGGCAGCGAAAAGCCTTCGCGATGGAACTGGTAGACCATCTCCGGCCAGTGCATCAGTTTCTTGCCAGCCTCGGTCGCTTTCAGCGGATACCAGCCGATCTCGACCAGCCCTTCGCCATGGCCCTCGACCTTGCCGCCGAGATGATTGGCCAGCATCTGCGCCCCAAGACAGATGCCGAGCAGTGGCCGGTTCTCCCTGAGTGGAATCTGCAGCCAGTTGGTCTCGCGACGGACGAACTCGTCCTCGTCATTGGCGCTCATCGGACCGCCGAAGACGACCGTGCCGGCGTGGCCATCCAGTGTCCCCGGCAAGGCGTCGCCGAGCGGCGGGCGGCGGATGTCGAGATCGAAGCCCTCTTCGAGCAGCATGTGGCCGACGCGTCCGGGGCTCGAATTCTCCTGATACAGCACGATCAGGATTTTTGGTTTCGACCTCGTCTGGCGCGGCATGGGACGGCGAAAATCCTATTCGTCCGAGGATGTTCCGGTGGCGCCCGGCGCGTGCGCCGCCGCCTTGCGCCGCGCCTCGACGCGGTCGTGGCGTTCGACACCGATCAACTCGGCGACACGCCACACCGTGTTGTCCTCCAGCTCATGCAGTTCGCCATCGGCATAAACGATCTCCCACATCAGGCCGATGAACGCCTTGCGCCCCTCCGCGTCAAGGTGGCGCTTGAGCACGCTGGTAAAGGCGTAGAGGTCGATCGCCTCGTTGTCAGCCCGCTCGCCGGCGGCGGCGAGTGCTTCGAGTTCGGCGCCGCTGATCGAATAGCTTTGCGCCAGCACCGCCTTGAACCGCTCCCATTCGACATCCTGGCGCACGCCGTCGGCATTCATCACATGGTAGAGCAGCGCCGAGGCCGCGACGCGCGGATCGTCCGTGCTGGCATGGCTGCCGGAGCCGGCCGGCAAATCCCTGAGAAACGACAGAACGCGCTCGAACATCAATTCATTCCCAAACGGCCCAACGGCCTGCCCAAAATCAAAACAGCCGGAACCGGCGGGGCGACTTTTCCGCCTCGTCGTCCGGATCGACGCCTGGATCGTCCGGCAGCCGCGCCAGTTCTTCCGCCGGCTCGACGGCCTCGGCGTCGGCGGGCACCGCGGCAAAGGCGGCGGCCGTGACCGGTGTGACATGATCCTCGCGGCTTTCGGCGTCCTTGCCCGTCGCCTCGTCGCCCGGTGCGGCGTGATCGATCACCTCGACCGGCCTTTCCGGCCTGCCCGGCGCCTCGATGGCCACTGCCGGGGCGTCCGGCTCATCGCGGCTGTCGATCAGCTGGCCAAGCCGCTCCATCGGCGCGCGCCATTCGAACGCGTCAAGCCGGCCGGTGACCGGCGAGACCGGCGCCCAGCGCTCGGAGATAACGCCGTCGGCGACCCAGGCGGGATCGCGCGGGGCTCGCACCGCCTTGGACAGCAGCTGCCGCACCTTGCCCTGATCGCCGGTCTCGGCCTCCTCGATGTCGGCGAGCAGCAGATAGGCGCCCTCGCGTCGGTCCATCCGGATCGCGGCCTCTGCCTCACGGCGGGCGGTTGAAAAATCCTGCGCGTCGAGCGCGGCACGCGCCACCGTCATCGACGATTCGGCGTGGTTCTTCTTCATTTCCTGCAGCTTCTTTGCCCGGTTCAGCCGATCGAGCACGGCGTCACCCGGCCTCGCATGGGTGTAGAGCTCGGCAATTTCGGGATGCGGGTCGGCCTTCCACGCCGCTTCGAGGATCTTCGAGCCCTTGCGCACGTCATTCTGTTTGAACAGCGCCGCGGCGGCGGCAACGGCGGCGGGGGCGAAATCCGGTTGCAATCTGTTGGCTTCGATCGCCGCTGTCCTGGCAGCCGCGGGATCGCTGTCGGCGAGCGACTGCGCCTTGGCGGTCAACAGCACGGCGCGGCGGCGGTTGGCGGCGTCACGCTCGATCTGCCGCGTCGACTTCTGCGCGTCGACCAGTTTCAGTGCACCATCCCAGTCGCCGCGCGCGGTCAGTTCCTCCAGCGTCGATTCGGCCGCCCAGGCCAGTTGCGGCGCCACTGCGGCGGCACGGCCGGCGTAGTGCCGGGCGGCGTTGCGGTCGCCCAGGCGTTCGGCTTCCAGGTAAAGCCCACGCAGGCCGAGCAGCCGCATTTCGGGATCGTCGAGCATGCTCTCGAATTTTTGGCGCGCGCCTTCATGGTCGCCTTCGAGCAGCGATGCCTGTGCTTCGAGCAGATGGATCAGCGGCTCCTGGTCGGAGCGGATCAGCTTGGCTGCTTCCTTGGTCTTCTTGCGGGCAAGCGCCCCGTCGCCGGCGCCGGCGGCGATCATGCCGGTCGACAGCGCCTGATAGCCACGGTCGCGGCGGCGCACGCGAAAATAACGCGAGATGGTGTAGGGGCTGTTCCACAGCGACTTGATGAGCCACCAGACAATCATCACCGCGGCGACGACAGCGACGACGGCAACCGCCGCCACCATGAGGCTCACCTGGTACTGATAGCCGTTGAAGGTGACGACCATGTCGCCCGGCCGATCGGCCAGCCAGGCAAAGCCCAGCCCGAGCGCGAAGACGACGATGAGGAAGGCGAGCAGGCGGATCATCGTGTTGCCCTCATGCCTTCATCGCGCCGGAGATCAGCGCGTCGACCTGGGTTTCGACCTCGATGCGCGCCTTCAGTTTGCCGGCAAAGTCGGCGCCTGCGGCCTTCGCGGCTGCAGGCAGCGTGTCATATTCGCTGAGTGCCTTGGCATAGTCGCCCTGGGTGACCGCAACCTCCATGCGCGCCACGATTTCCGGTGCGCCGGCGCCTTCGACGGCACCGATCGGCCGGACCTTGACCAGCGATTCAGCGCTCGACATCAGGTTCTGAAGGACGCCGGCATTCTGATCGACCGGCGTGGCGGCGGCGACCATGGCATTGGCGGCGGCATCCATCTTCGAGGCGATCTCGGTACGGGTCGGCACGCCCTTTTCGGCATAGGGCCGCAAGGTCGCGAGTTCGGGCGCATCAGGCGAAATCGCGGCCAGCGTATCGAGTTCGGCCGAAAACGGCGCGCCGCGGTCGAGCGCCGCCTTCAGCGCCGAGGCCGCGATGGCGAGTGCGATCTTTGGCTGCGACGCTTGCGCATCGACCTTGCCGGAAAGCTGCGACACCGACTGCTCCAGCGCGGAGAGACGGCCTTCCTGTGCCTTCGCCGACTCGCCCGTCGACTTCACCAGCGCATCGAGACCCGCCAGCTTTTCGTTGAGCGGGCCGAGATCGACAGGCGCCGCGCTGCCGGCCTTGCCGAGGGCTGCCACCGTGGTTTCGATCTGCTTGACTTTGTCGCCCAGCGCGGCAAGCCCGGCATTGTCGCCCGCACCACCCTGTTCGACCGCTGATTTCAGCGCCGCGACATCGCTCTTGACCTGATCCAGCGCCGACGACAGGCCGTCGACCTTGGCCGATGCACCGCCGCTGCCGCCGGCTTCCCTCATGTCCGCGATTTCGCTCTTCAACGAGGCGATCTCGCCATTGACGCCGTCTAGCGAGGCACCGGGAGCGGCACGCGGCGCACCGAGCACGCCGGCAAATTGCAGGCCACCGGCCCCGACCAGGGCGATGACACCACCGATGATGCCGGCGGCGATGCCGTTGAGGCCGCCCCGCTTCGGCTGCGTGGCCATCGGTTCGCTCCTTGAATCGGTTTTACCGAAAGCCGCCTTGGTCTCTGCGGTTTTGGCGTTTGCATCCTCGAAATTGTAGTCGAAAGCCTTGGCGCGGTTGGGGGATGTATCCGTACCGGGATAAGGCATTTCCGGCTCAGTGGCTTTGGCCTCGGCTTGCGGTGGCACTTCGGTGCCAGGCTGCCCGGCGGCGGCATCGCCATGCTCCCAAGGTTCGAGATCGGTCTGGTCGTCATGTACCGGNTCGGTGCCAGGCTGCCCGGCGGCGGCATCGCCATGCTCCCAAGGTTCGAGATCGGTCTGGTCGTCATGTACCGGCTCTTCCGGGGGCTCTGGCCGCGAGGCGTTCGCCGCCTCCTCGGCCTTCGCCTCGTCGGTCTGAGCGGTATTCTTGGCGGCATCCTCGTCGACGATGCGTGAGACGGCGCCCGGATCGAGATCGATGGTCACCGGCTCGCGGCGGCCTTTCGAGTGTCGCATCTTCGGCGTCTTGACCATGCAGGGGCTCCGCAAATTCGCTTCGTCTCAACGCCTGGCGGCGCGTGATGGTTCAGAAAGGGTCTAGCACATCACCAAGCGGTGAAAAGGGGCGGTGTGATGACGCGGGTCAGGGCCGTGCCCGCAAAAGTGCCAGCAGCGCCTCCTCGTCGGGCCGCGCGGCAACGTGCATTGCTTTGCCGGTGCTGTCGCCGAAAGCGACGGCAATCCGCGCGGAAAGCGCGAAAAAGTGCGTCTTTTCAAAGGTCTGATGCAGGGCCGGTCGCCTGGCCAGGATCTGCATTTCGGCAGCCGCCTTGGCCGAATATAGAAGCACCGCATCCACGGATTGGCCGGATATCAGCTGAAGGACCGCTTCCTCCGAATGGGTTACCGCAAGCGTGCCATAAGTCTCGACGGCATGGACCTGGACATGAGCAGCTTTCAGTCTCTGCTCGAAGGCATGAAAGCGCACACGCCCGCAGAGATAGACGATCGTTTTGCCGGAAAACGCGATTGCCATGCCGTCGGCCAGCGCCTCGGCATCGCCGGGCCCCTCATTGACCGAGAGAAAGCCGGCTTTGCGCGCGGCCTCCGCGCTCCTCCTGCCGACCGCATAACAGGGCAGGTTGGACAGGACCGCAATGATATCCCTGGGGGCATGGCGCACCGCATTAGCGCTGGTGATGGCGACGGCGGCCACGTCGTCCGGAACCCCCTTGGCATCGACCGGCAACGCCCGCGTCTCCGTCAAGGGCAGGAGAAGAGGTTCAAAACCCGTCTCCTCCAGCTTTCGCGCGGTGCGAGACGCACCCGGCTCCGGTCTGGTGACCAGGACGCGGAGCATCTTCAGAGCCAGCCGTCGAAAAACTTTTCGCCGGCCCCGGCACGCACCGACCGCGCCGCCTCATCACCGATGCGGGCGGCGTCCTGTGCCGGCCCTTGTAGCTCGACCGTGTGCGACTGCGTACCGTCGGGCGATATGATCAGCCCGGCGAAAGAGAGCTTTCCGGCCTCGATCGCGGCGTAGCCGGCGATAGGCGTGCGGCAGGAGCCATCGAGCGCCGCCAGGAAGGCGCGCTCGCAGGCGAGTGCCTGCCCGGTCGCCACATCGTGGATCGCCACCAGCATCTTCTCGACCTCGCGGTCGCCGATACGGGTCTCGATGCCGATCGCACCCTGGCCTGGCGCCGGCGGGAAGCTGTCTAGCGGCATCAAGTCGGTGGCAACATCTTCCAGGCCCAGCCGCTTCAGGCCGGCATAGGCAAGGATGGTGCCGCTCGCGACCCCTTCGTCCAGCTTGCGCAACCGCGTCTGCACATTGCCGCGGAACATCACCACCTCGAGATCCGGCCGCATGCGGCGGATCAACGCCTGCCGCCGCAGCGACGAGGAGCCGACTTTCGCCCCTTGCGGCAGTTCGGCGATCGTCTTCGCCGCCTTGCCGACAAAGGCATCGCGCGCATCCTCGCGCGGCAGGAAGGCGGAGAGTTCCAGGCCGGGCGGCAATTGCGTCGGCATATCCTTCGACGAATGCACGGCGATGTCGATCGCACCGGCGAGCAGGGCTTCCTCGATTTCCTTGGTGAATAGGCCTTTGCCGCCAGCCTCCGACAGCGGCCGATCCTGGATGCGGTCGCCGCTGGTCGAGATGACGACGACCTCGAACGCCTCCGCCGGCATGCCGTGCGCGGCCATCAGACGCGCCTGTGTTTCATGCGCCTGCGCCAATGCCAGCGGGCTGCCGCGTGTTCCGATTTTCAAGATTGTTTGCATGGCGCGCGGTCCGTGATAACCCCCGGCTGGCTTTGCGTTTCCGGGCACTCTCCTAACGAGGAACGCCCTGACATACAATCTCTGGAGACAGCGACGAATTGATCCGCGTTCTAGGCATTGAGACGAGTTGCGATGAGACCGCCGCCAGCGTCGTGGCGCTGGAGGGCGATGCCGCGCCGAAAATCCTGTCCAACATCGTGCTCTCCCAGATCGAGGAACATGCCGCCTTCGGCGGCGTCGTGCCGGAGATCGCCGCGCGCGCCCACGTCGAGGCGCTGGACGGCATTGTCGAGGCCGCACTCGCCGATGCGGGCGTGGCGCTGGCCGATCTCGATGCGATCGCCGCCACCGCCGGGCCAGGCCTCGTCGGCGGGCTGATCGTCGGCCTGATGACGGCCAAGGCGATCGCCGCGGCGGCCGGCAAGCCGCTCATCGCCGTCAATCACCTCGAAGGCCACGCCTTGACCGCGCGGCTGACCGACGGGCTCGAATTCCCCTATCTATTGCTGCTGGTCTCCGGCGGCCATACGCAGATTCTGGCCGTGCGCGGCGTTGGCGACTACCAGCGCTGGGCCACCACCATCGATGACGCGCTCGGAGAAGCCTTCGATAAGACCGCCAAGATGCTCGGCCTGCCCTATCCCGGCGGTCCCAATGTCGAGAAGGCAGCGCTGTCGGGCAATGCCTCGCGCTTTGCCTTCCCACGGCCGATGAAAGGCTCCGCACAGCCCGATTTCTCCTTCTCCGGCCTGAAGACGGCGGTACGCCAGGCGGCGACAGCGATCGAGCCCTTGAGCGACCAGGATGTCGCCGACATCTGCGCCTCGTTCCAGGCGGCCGTCGCCGATGCGCTCGCCGACCGTATTTCTCGCGCGCTGGAACGCTTTCGCGAAACATTCCCTGGCAGGGGAAATCCGGCGCTGGTCGTCGCCGGCGGCGTCGCCGCCAACCGCACGGTCAAGGCAACGCTGGAGCGGCTTTGCACTGACGCCGGTTTCAGCTTCGTCGCGCCACCACTGAAGCTTTGCACCGACAACGCGGCGATGATCGCCTGGGCCGGTATCGAACGTCTGCGAGAAGGCGTGGCGCAGGAGAACGGCTTCGATTTCGTGCCGCGCTCGCGCTGGCCCCTGGACACCGTCTCGGCGCCAATGGTCGGCTCCGGCCGTCGCGGAGCCAAGGCATGACCGATCGAGCCATGAAGAGCGGGGGTCTGGGCAAAAGCGATTGGCACGTCGCCGTGCTCGGCGGCGGCGCCTGGGGCACGGCGCTGGCGCTGGCCATGCTGCGCGCCGGCCATACGGTGCGGTTGTTCGCGCGTGATCCTGAAACCGTCGCCGCGATCGGGCGGGGCGAGAACCCACGCTATCTCCCGGGCATCGCCATCGCGCCCGGCATCGAGGCGACGAGCGACATGGAGGCAGCCCTCACTGGGGCCGATTGCGTGCTGACGGTGACGCCGGCTCAGGCGTTGCGGGCCACGCTGGCCGCCGCGAGGGATCATATGCCGGCCGGCATTCCGCTCGTGCTCTGCGCCAAGGGCATCGAGCGCGACACCGGCGCCTTGCTGTCGGCAATCGCTGCGGAAATCGTGCCGCCAAACCCGGTTGCCGCCCTGTCGGGGCCGAGCTTTGCCAGCGATGTCGCCCGCGGCCTGCCGACGGCCGTGGTGGTGGCCGCTGGCGACGAGGCGCTTGCCGCAAACCTTGCCGCCCGTTTTTCGGCTGAAAACCTGCGCTGCTATTCGAGCGACGACTTGATCGGCGTCGAGATCGGCGGCGCTTTGAAGAACGTCTTCGCCATCGCCGCCGGCGCTGTCACCGGGGCCGGACTCGGGGCCAGCGCACAGGCGGCCATGGTGACGCGCGGCTTCGTCGAACTGCGCCGCATCGGTGCCGCCTTCGGCGCCAGGCCCGAGACCCTGATGGGGCTTTCCGGCCTTGGCGACCTGCTGCTTACCTGCTCGTCGGCGCAGTCGCGCAATTTCGCCTATGGGCTGGCGCTCGGACAGGGCAAGGCTCTTTCCGGATTGCCGCTGGCCGAGGGGGTGCCGACCGCGGCGATCGCCGCCCGCATCGCCACCGAGCGCGAAATCGATGCGCCGATCATAGCCGCGGTCGCTGCCATACTGGACGGCACCATCACCATCGGGCAGGCCGTGACGGCGCTGATGACCCGGCCGCTGAAGACCGAAACCAACGATTGATGCCCACACTCTGATCCAATCACCCAGGAGAAAGACCATGCTGTTTGCTCTGATTTGCAAGGACAAGCCAGGAAGCCTGCACGTGCGCCTCGACACGCGGCCCGAGCATGTCGCCTTTCTCGAAGGGCTGAACGGCGACAAGAAATTGGCCTTTGCCGGTCCGTTCCTCGACGCCGACGGCAAGCCCAATGGCAGCCTCGTGGTGGTCGAGACGCCCGATCTGGCCAGCGCGCGGGCTCTGTCGGCCGCCGACCCCTACGCAAAGGCCGGCTTGTTCGAAAGCATCGAAATCCGCCAGTGGAACTGGACGTTCAACAAGCCGGCGGCTAGTTAATTCGCGGCGCCCGCGACCGAGCCGCAAGGAGGAGAGAAAATGAACTACTGGCTGTTCAAATCCGAACCCTCGGTTTTCTCCTTCGAGGCGTTGAAGGCCAAGGGCAAGGCCGGCACGCAATGGGACGGCGTACGCAACTACGCCGCCCGCAACAACATGAAGGCCATGCAGGTCGGCGATCTCGGCTTCTTCTACCATTCCAACGAGGGGCTGAACGTGGTCGGCATCGCCGAGGTCTGCGCGCTGGCCCATCCCGACACCACGTCGGATGATCCGCGCTGGGAATGTGTCGACATCCGCGCCGTCAGTGACATGCCGAACCCGCCGACGCTGGAAGAAGTCAAAGCCAATCCAAAACTGGCCGAGATGGCGCTGGTACGGCTCGGACGGCTTTCCGTGCAGCCGGTGACCCCGGCCGAATGGAAGGAAGTCTGCCGTATGGGCGGCCTGACGCCTGCGCCGTGACGGCACTTTCACCCGATAGCGCCAAGCAATTCGTTCTCGACAACACGGCGCTGATGGCGCCGCCGCATGTGCCTGAGATTCGTCTCCACCTCGCCGACGAAGCGCATGATCTCTGGCAGCGGACAGAGGATGAACTGGTCGAGATCGGCCTGCCGCCGCCCTTCTGGGCGTTTGCCTGGGCGGGCGGCCAGGGCCTCGCCCGCTATGTCCTCGACAATCCCGATTTGGTGCGAGGCAAGCGCGTGCTCGACTTCGCTTCGGGCTCCGGCCTCGTCGCCATCGCCGCCGCCAAGGCGGGCGCTGCCGAGGTAACCGCCGCCGACATCGACCCGTTCTGCGCCACCGCGATCCGCCTCAACAGCGAGGCCAACGGCGTCGGCGTCGGGTTCCTCGGCACGGACTGTGTGGGCACGGACGCGGGCTGGGACGTGGTCCTGGCAGGCGACGTCTTCTATGACAAACCCTTTGCCGACCGGCTGATGCCGTGGTTTTCGACGCTCAAACGGCGTGGCGCCGACATTCTGGTCGGCGATCCCGGCCGGTCCTATCTGCCGCGATCGGGGCTGGAGCCGCTTGGCGTCTATCAGGTGCCGGTGACAAGGGCGCTCGAGGATGCCGAAGCCAAACGCACCACGGTATGGCGACTGCTTGACGCTATCGCCGAACAGGCGTTTCCATAAAAACCAAACAGGAGGGGGAACTCATGGATTTTTCAGCAGTGAATTGGCTGGCGGTGATCGCCGCCGCCGTCGTGGCCTGGCTGTTCGGTGCCGCCTGGTACATGGCGTTGAGCAAGCCCTGGCTGAAGGCCGCCAAGCTCGATCCGGCGACGATGAAGAAATCGCCGCTGCCCTTCGTCATCTCCTTCATCGCCGAACTGCTGATGGCCTACATCATGGCCCTGGTCGTCGGCGCGATGACGGGTGGTGAGCCGACCTGGCTGGCCGGGCTGATCTTCGGCTTCGTGCTTTGGCTGGGTTTCGTCGCCACGACGCTGTCGGTCAACCATCGCTACGAGAATTTCGGCTGGGACCTGACCCTCATCGATGGCGGTCACTGGCTTGGCGTGCTGTTGATCATCGGCGCGGTGATCGGCTGGTTTGGCGCCGCAGCAAGCTGACGGTGCGTTGACGATGGCGGACGAGTCCGGATTTCCCCGCGACCTGGTGTTCACCAGGATCTGCCACGTCAAGCAGGGCTACGACGACCGGCGCCGGCACATCGTGCGCGAGTTCGACCGGCGCGGCGTGCCGGTCACCTTCTACACCGACTGGGACAGGGCGGAAATCACCCCGGAGATTCGTGCTGACTTGGTCGCTCCCGATTTTGTCCACCCGGCGCAGGTCTCGCTGGCGCTGAAGCATGTCGGCATCTGGCGCGACTTCCTCGAAACCGACCTGCCCTATTGCCTGGTCTTCGAGGATGACGTCTTCCTCGCGCGCGACTTCGTCGCCAAATTCCGGCAAGGGCTGGCCGAACTCGGCAGCCCGATGCGCAAGGCCGTCATCTATCTCGGCAACGGCAGCAACTACTACACGCCGAGTTGGAAATTGCGCAGGGGCCAGAGGCTCTACCCGGCGCTGCATGCCAGGTGCGCGGATTCCTATCTCATCACCCGTCCGGTCGCCGAAGCCCGCTGTGCCTGGATCGATCAACACAAGATCTACACCGTGATCGACCACCAGATCGAGCAGATGGACGAGAAACTGGGGGTGGAGATGCTGTGGTTCGAGCGGCCAATCGTCGAGCAAGGCAGCGAAAACGGCGCTTTCCAGACTTCCGTCGCCGGCAAGATGCAGCCGCTGCTCTACAAGAAGCTGAAATGGAACGTGAAGAAGTACCGACGCATGATCTTCGGCCACAACGCCCGGTCCTGACGATCTAAAGTTTGTCCGCCGTTCGCGTCCTGGAAACTTCCTCTAGGATCCATTCGCGGAAGGCGACAATGCGGGGATCGTCGGCCATGGCTTGGGGATAAACTAGGAAATAGGCGTATTCCGGCGCAACCCTGATGCTGAGTTCGAAGGGCCGCACCAGCCGGCCCTCGGACAGGTCGTTGGCCACCATGGCGAAATCGGCGAGCGCGACGGCATTGCCGTCGAGCGCTGCCTGGACCGCATCCGTCGATGTGCCGAAAACGACTGTGCGGCTGTCGTCGAAATCGTTGATGCCGGCCGCCGCCATCCACATGCGCCAGTTCGGCCATGTCACGCCCTGGCGGGCCCATTCGATATGAGCAAGCGTGTGGTTGAACAGGTCGCGCGGCTCGCGCAGGGGCGGCCCGGACGTCAGCAGGCCCGGACTGCACACCGGAATAATGATGTTGTCGAACAGGCGGTGCGCGCTGAGCCCCGGATATTTGCCGGCGCCGAAGCGGATGCCGACATCGACGTCGTCGAGATCGAAATCGCGCAGGCCATAGGCGATGTCGAACCTGAGTTCGATGCCCGGCCGCTGCTGGCGGAAATTCTCGACGCGCCGCATCAGCCATTTCGCGGCGAACTGCGCGTCCAGCGTCACCTTCAGAAATTCGGTGCCGCGCGCCATCTTGCGCGCCCGCATCACGGCACGGCCAAGCAGGTCGAGCGTGTCGGTCGCCGCCTCGTAAAGCACCGTGCCCGCCTCCGTCAGCCGGATGGTGCGGCTGGTGCGGGTGAACAGCACGATGCCGAGCTGATCCTCGATTTCCTTGATCTGGTGGCTGACCGCGGCGGGCGTCAGGCCGAGCTCGTCGGCGGCACGGGTGAAGTTGAGGTGCCGGGCCGCCGCCTCCAGCGTCCTGAGCGCCCGCGTTCCCGGCAAGAGCGCTGCCATCAGCGTGCGACCTGATCGAAGCGGCTCATGGAGCCTCAATCCTCAAATAAAACTTGACGATGAGAAAAGAACTACTCGTTTCCCGTTTGTTTTTCAATACGGCATGATTGCGGCATCAAAGACACCATCAAACCGGATTTGATGTCCGGAGAATACGGATCACCTCATGTCTCACATCGCTCTTCGCCCTGCATACATCGCCCGGCCAGACTGGATGTCGGCTGCCCGTACCTGGCTGCGGCAGGCCAGGGTCGCGATCAACCTTCCCTACGAGATCAACCTTCCCCACCAGAACGTCGAGGACCTCTCCGATCGCCAGTTGCGCGATGTCGGGGCCGCCCGCAGGGACATCGCCCGGGCCATGGACCGCGAGACAGGCCGGTTGGGCCTTCTCGACATCGGCTGGCAGCGGAATAGGAAGGGATAAGCGAGCATGGGAGTAGGATGATGCGACTTTAGCGTGTCTGCTGCCGCCAAGACTTCCCTATTCCCCCTATCTCACCACCCTTACCACTGTCCGGTCCGACAGGAGCGGCAAGAGCCGCGCCATCGTGCGCGCGGTTACCGCCACGCAGCCTTCCGTCGGCGTGAAGCCGGGACGCGCCAGGTGGAAGAAGATGGCGCTGCCGCGCCCGCGCCGGCGCGGCGCGATGTTCCAGTCGAGCACCAGGCAGGCGTCATAGAGCCGGTCGTCGCGCCGCATGCGTTCGTGGCTGGCGCCGTAGGGAATCTTGACCGGCCTGTTATAGTTGCGGTCGTCCGGCACTTCGCACCAGCCGAGGTGCGGCCCGATCGGCGCCATCGCCAGGCGCGTTCTGCGGCCGGCGGCAAACTGATCCTCCCGGAAATAGCCCGCTAGGATGCGCATCGAGGCGAGCGGCGTGGCGCCGTCGCCTTCGCGCTTGCCGGCCGAGATGCCGCCGCGCCCCAGCGCGCACGCAAACACCGTTTTGCCGGCCTGCAGCAGCCCTTGGCTTGGATGGCCGGGCCTAGCCCGCACGGTCAGCACGCGCAGCCGTTTTGCCAAAATTGCGCCGGCTGCATTGCGATCGCGTTTTTTCTTGTATGATCGTGCCACGGAACAAATCACTGTGATCGGCTATTGTGCCGGCCAGCTTCCGCATAAATACGCAGCGGTCAACTGAATTCACTTTTCAAAACAACGGATTGATCCATGACCTCACGTACCATCCTGATCGTCGATGACGATGACGACCTGCGCGGCACGCTGGTCGAGCAACTGTCCCTCTACGAGGAATTCGATGTGCTGCAGGAAGCGACTGCGGCAAAAGGCGTCACCGCTGCGCGCGGCGGGCTCATCGACCTGCTCATCATGGATGTGGGCCTGCCCGACATGGACGGCAGAGAAGCGGTGAAAATCCTGCGCAAGGGCGGCTACAAGGCCCCCATTATCATGCTGACCGGCCACGACACCGATTCGGACACGATTTTGGGTCTCGAGGCCGGCGCCAACGACTATGTGACCAAGCCGTTCCGGTTCGCGGTGCTGCTTGCCCGCATCCGGGCACAGCTGCGCCAGCATGAGCAGAGCGAGGACGCGACCTTCTCGGTCGGCCCCTACACCTTCAAGCCCAGCCAGAAACTGCTCATCGATCAGCGCGGCGGCAAGGTGCGGCTGACGGAAAAGGAGGCCTCGATCATCAAGTATCTCTATCGCGCCGACCAGAAGGTGGTGACGCGCGACGTGCTGCTGGAGGAAGTGTGGGGATACAATTCCGGCGTCACCACGCACACGCTGGAAACCCATGTCTACCGTCTGCGCCAGAAGATCGAGCGCGATCCTTCCAATGCTGAAATTCTTGTGACAGAAAGCGGCGGCTACAAGCTGGTTCCTTAAACATTTCACCATTCAAATGAGCGGTTCGGGCGGGGCCGCTTTCGGGTACGATCCTGTCGAAGGGGGATTCTGGGACCGTACCGCAGAGGAGGGATTGGACTGACCGTTCGGGGACACAGCTAGATGGCGCTGGATGACGACATCCGCATCCTGTCCGCCGTGAGGCTTTTCGAGGGCTTCACGCAGGAACAGTTGCGCCTGCTCGCCTTCGGTGCCGAGGCCACTTTGGTGCAGGCCGGCCACAAGCTTTATCGCGAGGACGATGTGGCCGACTCGGCCTATGTGGTGGTCAGCGGGCGTATCGTGCTCTATCGCGAGCAGGATGGCGAGCGCATCCCGATCGGCAAGGTCGGCCCCGGCACGATGCTCAGCGAGCTGGCGCTGATCGCCGATACCAACCGGCTGACCAGCGCCTCGGCCGAAATCGACTCGGAAGTAATAAGGCTGAGCCGCAAGATGTTCCGGCGCATCCTGGAGGAGTATCCGGAATTAGCGGTGAAACTGCATCAGCGCATCTCCGAGGAATTTCACGACATGATCCGACGCATCGAGGAATTGGCCCCACGCTTTTCGGGTTGACCTGGCATTTGGCGTCGTAGGGGTCGCGATTCAGGTCAAGCCGGGGCGAAGACGGTGGATTCCGAGAACCGGAGCGGAGCGTCCTTGAAGTACGTGAACACCGGAAGCTCAGGAAGCCGCCGTTTGCAGGCCGGCTTCACCCGAATATCGATACACCCTAACCCAGATCGAACCGGGCAATAACTGGCACATGGTCCGACGGCCGGTCCCAACCACGGGCGGCTCTAAGGATCTCGTAGCCGGCAAAACTGGGCACCAGGTTTGCCGACGACCAGACATGGTCGAGCCGCCGGCCGCGGTTGGACGCCTCCCAATCCTGCGCCCGATAACTCCACCAGGTATAGAGCTTCTGCTCCGATGGCACGTTGTGCCGCATCAGGTCGACCCAGCCGCCGGCGCGCCGCATCGCCTCGAAGCTTTCGGTCTCTACCGGCGTGTGGCTGACCACGTTGAGCAATTGCTTGTGCGACCAGACATCATGCTCCAGCGGCGCGATGTTGAGGTCCCCGACCAGCACCGACGCCGACACCTCGCCGTGTTCGGCCCGGATGGCGTTCATCTCGGCGACGAAATCGAGCTTGTGCCTGAACTTCCTGTTGATCTCGGGATCCGGCTCGTCGCCACCCGCGGGCACGTAGAAATTGTGCACCAGGATGGTCTTGCCTCCGGCCTGTACCGTCACCGACAAGTGGCGACTGTCCTCGATGTCGCAGAAGCGGCGCTTTTCGACCACCTCGATCGGCCGCCGCGCCACCGTCGCCACGCCGTGATAGCCCTTCTGGCCATGGAATGCGATGTAGGGATAGCCGACCTTGCGAAAGGCTTTTTCGGGAAACAGCTCGTCCGGGACCTTGGTTTCCTGCAGGCAGAGCACATCGGGCGCGTACTCATCGAGCAGGCGTTCGACAATCGGCATGCGCAGGCGCACGGAGTTGATATTCCAGGTGGCGATCGAAAAGGGCATGCGGAGGGGGTCCGGCAAGAGATCGCCATTCTACTGCCAGTCGCGCGCCGCAAAAACAAGCCAGCCCGCTCCGCTACAGGCCTGGCTATATCGGCGGGCCTACCGCGTCTTGGTGTTCAGCTCGCGATTGGCCGTATAGTCGATGGCAAAGGTATCGGGCGCGAAGCTGACGCCTTCCTTGGTGTTGAAGATCATCACCGTCGTGTCCTTGCCCTGCGCGTCGGTGATCGTCCACTGCCGCAGATCATAGGTTTTCGGGTCGAACATCATGGTGATCCGCGCGTTGCCGAAAACCGACTTGTCGGAAAGCTGGATGGTTGTGAGGTCGTCTTCTTCCTTGACGCTCTTGACGCGGTTGCCGGAGAGGTCGATGTGGTCGTCGAGCAGCAGCTTCAGCGGCGTCTTCGACAGCGGATAAAGGTCCGACGTGTTCAGTTTCTTGTTGAGTATGGCAACCGATCTGCCGTCGGAAATCACCCGGAAATTCGAAGACCCGTCGTAGTTGAAGCGGATCTTGCCCGGCCGTTCCAGGAAGAATTTTCCGCCGGTCTGCTCGCCCTTGGGACCGAACTGCACGAATTCGCCGCTCATCGACTTGACCGCCGAGAAATGGTCGGCGATCTTCTGTGCCGCCGCCGGTACGGCCGCTTGTGCCGAGGCGAGCAACTCGAATCCGGGCACCACGTTGAGGGCGGCGGCACCCGCGAACACCAGGCCGAGGCCGAGCAATTGGCGGCGTGTCGGGGCAAAATCGCTGAGCGCTGAAAGATCGTTTTTCATATCGGTCACTCTCGTCCGGTTCCTGATTTGGTCGCTGTCGTGAACCCCCAGTTGGGCTGAAGTTTGGCGAGGCGATCGCTGCTCAGTCGGTGAACGCGCCAAAAGGTTCAAAGTTGCCGCGAACTCTCCACTGTCAGAACTTGTCGTCTTCGGTCGGCACCAGGATTTCGCGTTTTCCGGCATGGTTGGCCGGGCCGACAATGCCTTCCTTTTCCATCTTCTCGATGATCGAGGCAGCTCTGTTATAGCCGATGCCCAGACGCCGCTGGATGTAGCTGGTCGAGGCCTTGCCGTCCCGCAGCACCACCGAAACCGCCTGATCATAAGGGTCGTCGGAATCCTCGAAATTGCCGCCCCCCCCGCCGCCCGAACCGCCCTTGCCGGACGGCTCGTCGTCGTCCTCGCCGTCGTCCTCGGTGATGGCGTCGAGATATTCCGGCACGCCCTGCAGCTTCAGGTGCCCGACGATCTTCTCGACCTCGTCGTCAGAGACGAACGGCCCGTGCACGCGCTGGATGCGGCCGCCGCCCGCCATGTAGAGCATGTCGCCCATGCCGAGCAGCTGCTCGGCGCCCTGCTCGCCCAAAATGGTGCGGCTGTCGATCTTGGACGTCACCTGGAAGGAGATGCGGGTCGGGAAATTGGCCTTGATGGTACCGGTGATGACGTCGACCGACGGACGTTGCGTCGCCATGATGACGTGGATGCCGGCCGCACGCGCCATCTGCGCCAGCCGCTGCACCGCGCCTTCGATGTCCTTGCCGGCGACCATCATCAGGTCGGCCATTTCGTCGATGATGACGACGATATAGGGCATTGGCTCGAGATTAAGGTCCTCGGTCTCGTAGATCGCCTCGCCGGTCTGGCGGTCGAAGCCGGTCTGCACGGTGCGCGAGATCTTTTCGCCCTTCTTCTCGGCCTGCTGCACGCGGGCGTTGAAGCCGTCGATGTTGCGCACGCCGACCTTGGACATCTTGCGGTAGCGGTCCTCCATCTCGCGCACGGTCCATTTCAGCGCCACCACCGCCTTCTTCGGGTCGGTCACGACGGGCGTCAGAAGATGCGGGATGCCGTCATAGACGGAGAGTTCGAGCATTTTCGGATCGATCATGATCAGCCGGCACTCCTGCGGGGTGAGCCGGTAGAGCAGCGACAGGATCATGGTGTTGATGGCGACCGACTTGCCCGAACCGGTGGTGCCGGCGACCAGCACGTGCGGCATCTTGGCGATGTCGACGATGACGGCCTCGCCATTGATCGTCTTGCCCAGCGCCAGCGCCAGCTTGGCCTTGGTCGTCTCGAAGTCGCGGCTGGCCATGATCTCGCGGAGGTAAACCGTTTCGCGCTTGGCGTTGGGCAATTCGATGCCGATGGCGTTGCGTCCCGGCACCACGGCGACGCGGCAAGCGATCGCGCTCATCGAACGGGCGATGTCGTCGGAAAGGCCGATGACCCGCGACGACTTGATGCCCGGCGCGGGTTCGAGTTCGTAAAGGGTGACGACCGGACCCGGGCGAACGGCAATGATCTCGCCCTTGACGCCGAAATCCTCCAGCACGCCTTCGAGCAGGCGCGCATTCTGTTCCAGCGCGTCCTTGGAAAGACTTGGGTCGCGCGCGACATTCTTCGGTTCGGACAGGAAATGCAGCGACGGCATTTCGAACCTGTCGGAGCCGATCAGCGAGGTTTGCGCCTCGCGTTGGACGCGCGCGCCCGGCACGGGTCTCGCCGCCGGCGCCTCCACCCGGGTGGCGGCATCGGAACGGAACTGCTGGACCTTGGTCTGAGCGCGCCGCTGGGCGACGGGCTCGTCATCGAAATCCATATCCACGTCGTCGCGGCCGAAGACATCGTCGTCGTCCGGGTCGACGGAGACGCTGCGGTCGTTGACCATGGCGGCGAAGAATTCCGGTTCGACACGGGCGCGGCCGTCATGGCTCATGCGCTGCTCGGCGAACTCGGCCGACTCGACGCGTTCGGCGGCGCGGCGCCAGGCGCTGGCGCGCGGCTCCATCTCCGGTTCGAACTCGTCGTGCTCCTGCCTGCGGCGCACCGCGCGACGATGCATCCACGCGCGGAATGAAAGCCACCAATGGGTGATGGCGCCCAGCGCCAGTATGCCCTCGTCGCCCTCGTCCTCGTCATTGTCGAACAGAAGCTCGTCCTCGCGCGGGTCCGCGGCGGCCGGTTCTTCCATCACGGCGAAGCCGTTCTTGCGCCCGAGCAGCGCGGCGCCATAGGCGAACAGCCAGAGCGCGGGCGCAGCCAGCACTATGGCGAGCACGCTGGCCACCAGCCCGCTCGGATAGCCGCCGATGAGGACACCGGGGATCTTGAGCACCATGTCGCCGAAGACGCCGCCGAGGCCGGTGGGCAGGGGCCAGGTCTTGGGCGGAACGATGCAGCCGGCGATGGCGGCGGCCAGCAGCGCGAAACCGAACCAGAACAGCCCGCGCCTGGGCAGCCGGTCGACACCGCGCGCCGAAAACAGGAGGTATCCCCAGATCACCGCCGGAACCAGCGCGGCGACCGCGGCAAGGCCGAAGAACTGCATGGCGAGGTCCGAGAACACCGCGCCGGCATAGCCCATGGCGTTGGTGACGGTGTTGGCGGTGGCGTGCGAGAAGCTGGGATCGGCGACGTTCCAGGTCGCGAGGCTGGCGACGGCGAAGGCCGTGAACGCGAACAGGCCAGTGCCGATCAGCCGGCCGACCTGGCGCCGCGCGAATGCCTGGATGCCGTGCCCCGTATCGGTCAGCGCGAGCGGTGCTGAAGCCCCTGAACGCATGCTCTTCCTCGTCAGTGATTGCCTGGCAGGAGCGCATGACGCACTCCGGCAGATTCGGATGCCAGACTAGGCGTGGGAAGGTTAAGGGCGCATTAACTATAAGAGCGGGGGCGACCGCCCTTTTTGGCACCGACATCTACCAGTGGCCGGACCAATGAAAAATGGCGGGCGCCCTTGCCCGCCATCCATTCGTTGGGTCGGGCAGCGTGCTACTTGCTGCCGCCGAGCATTTTCACATTGGCGCAGAACTCGGCGTGCGGCTTGCTCATCGCCGCGTCCTGGCATTCCTTCCTCATGGCGTCCTGCTTCTCCTTCGGCATGGCCATGAAAGCTGCCTTGAATTCCTCCATCGGCTTCATGGTTTTCATGCTGGAATCGGTGAAGAACGGCGCCATGTTGTCCGGCTCGTCCAGCGCGCCGGCAAATGCAAAGCCGCTGACCATGGAAAGTGCGAGTGCCCCGAGGCAGACATTCTTGAGGTTCATGAGAAAAATTCCTTCCCTGTTTCAAAAACAAGAGCGTCAAAACGACGATCGCCTCCTGAGTTCGGCGACAGAGCGGTCGATGTTTCCTCGAAAAGCTTCTTCACGCGAACGTGATTGCGCGGACTTGGACGAAGCGAGAACGAATTTGCAAAAAAAGAGGCCCGGAGCGATCCGGGCCTCAAGGCGTGAACTCCTTGCGGGAGCGTCACGACGGGATGCTTTCAAAGCAATTCCAGAAAAAAGGGATTCGCGGTCCCTCCGGAACTGCGCGGCAAACATGGGGCCGGCGGGAGGAGGGTTCCGCCGGCCCCGTTGGCAAGGATGCCTTACGGCACCACTTCGCCATGCTGAGAGATGTCGAGGCCTTCGACCTCTTCCTGGGTCGTCGGACGCAGGCCGACCAGCGCCTTGACGACGTAGAGAATGACGAAGGTGGCAACCGCCGTCCAAATAATGGTGACGGCGACACCGTAGATCTGCTTGCCGAGCGAAGCGCCCGACGAGAGGCTGTTGATCGCAGGGTCGGCAAGCACGCCGGTCAGCAGAGCGCCGACCACGCCGCCGACGCCATGCACGCCGAAGGCATCGAGCGAGTCGTCATAGCCGAACATGTGCTTCACCTTGACCGCCGAGAGGTAGCAGACGACGCCAGCGACGATGCCGACGATGAAGGCGCCGGTCGGGTTGACGAAACCGGAAGCCGGTGTCACCGCGACGAGGCCTGCGACGGCGCCCGAGATGATGCCGAGCACGGAAGGCTTCTTGGCGATGATCCATTCGGCGAACATCCAGGCCAGTGCCGCGGCGGCGGTGGCAACCTGGGTGTTGAGCATGGCGGCACCGGCAAGGCCGTCGGCCGCCAGTTCCGAACCGGCGTTGAAGCCGAACCAGCCGACCCACAGCAGCGATGCGCCAATGACCGAATAGACAAGGTTATGCGGCGCCATGTTGGTGGTGCCATAGCCTTCGCGCTTGCCGAGAACCAGAGCGCAGACGAGGCCCGCGACACCGGCATTGATGTGAACGACCGTGCCGCCGGCGAAGTCGAGCACGCCAGCCGTACCGAGGAAGCCGCCACCCCAGACCCAATGCGCGATCGGCACGTAGACGATCAGCAGCCACAGCGCCATGAAGATCAGCAGTGCCGAGAACTTGAAGCGTTCGGCGAAGGCGCCGGCAATCAGCGCCGGCGTGATGATGGCGAAGGTCATCTGAAACATCGAGAAGACGAATTCAGGGATGTTGGCCACACCCGGCAGCCACAGGCTGGCGGTGGTGATGCCGTGGTGGAAGAATTTCGAGGTGCCGCCGAGATAGGCATTCATGCCGCCGCCGTCGGAAAATGCCAGCGAATAGCCGAACATGAACCATAGCACCGTCACCAAGCAGGTGATGGCGAAGCTCTGCATGACGGTGGCGAGCACATTCTTCTTGCGCACCATGCCGCCGTAGAACAGCGCTAGGCCCGGGATGGTCATCATCAGCACCAGCGCCGTGGAGGTCAGCATCCAGGCGGTGTTGCCGGTATCGAGAACCGGGGTGGGCGCGGCAGCAGGTGCCGCTGCAGCGGCAGCGGGTGCGGCTTCCTGCGCGAAGGCGGCGACGCTGCCCAGCGCTGCGAGAGCGAGCGTGCCCAGAAGGGCCGCCCGTCCCGTCGTCTTCAAGGTGGAAGGAATATTCATTGAACTCTCCATTGGAATACGTGTTCGCCGCTCAGAGCGCGTCGCTGTCTGTTTCGCCGGTGCGGATGCGCACCGCCTGGTCGATGCCGAAAACGAAGATCTTGCCGTCGCCGATCTGGCCGGTCTTGGCAGCGGCTGTGATCGCTTCGACGGCCTTGTCGACCATGTCGGCCGCGACCGCGACTTCGATCTTGATCTTCGGCAGGAAGCTGACCGCGTATTCCGCCCCCCGATAGATTTCCGTATGCCCCTTCTGACGCCCGTAGCCTTTGACTTCGGTGACGGTCAGGCCCTGGATGCCGACGGCGGTAAGCGCTTCGCGTACCTCGTCCAGCTTGAACGGCTTGATGATTGCCATCACGATTTTCATAAGGTTCACCCTTTGCTGTTGCGGTGCCCCGCGTTTGCACGACTTCACCGATCCCAAAGAGCCGGAGAGTGCTCCCAAGGATTCAAGCTCCGTGCCAAGTGCCGAAGCAGGGTGTTAAGCTGTTGTAAACAAAAAGAATGGAGCGAC
Organism: Mesorhizobium sp. LNHC209A00; assembly: GCF_000502915.1. Classification (NCBI taxonomy): domain Bacteria; kingdom Pseudomonadati; phylum Pseudomonadota; class Alphaproteobacteria; order Hyphomicrobiales; family Phyllobacteriaceae; genus Mesorhizobium; species Mesorhizobium sp. LNHC209A00. The sequence continues at coordinate 40,554 of NZ_AYWT01000005.1, read as the reverse complement.
AGTCATTAATAGCTGTGTGCGTATGCGGCGCGCCACGTGCTCAAAATTTAAGCATTTTTGCGAAATTGCCTAATTTGCCGGCTTTGAGCATGATCAGGAAAATGGAATCGGCTTTCGCAAAGAATCTTGCTCAAAGAAAACAACGAATGCTCAACGCTTGAGCCGGATCAACCCTTCCTGTGCCATCGAGGCGATCAGCGTGCCATCGCGGGCATACAGCGTGCCGCGGCTGAAACCGCGCGATCCCGAGCTCGACGGACTGTCCTGCGCATAAAGAAGCCAGCCGTCGAGCGAATGCGGCCGATGGAACCACATCGAATGGTCGAGGCTGGCTGCCTGGATGTCGGGATCGAACAGACCGCGCCCATGGGCGAAGGTCGAGGTGTCGAGCAGCGTCATGTCGGAGAGGTAGGCGAGCAGCACCGACTGCAGCGCGCGGTCGTCGGGAACCGGCCCGGCAAGTCGGATCCAAACATTCTGCCGGGGCGGCAGTTTGTCGCGGCTTTCATAGTGCTGGAGGTTCACTGGCCGCAGTTCCAGCGGTCGCTCGCGCGCCCAGAAACGGCGAACCGCCTCCGGCACCCGGTCGGCCGTTTCGAGCAGTTGGCGCTGCGTCTTCAGCCCTTCCGGCGGCGGCACGTCGTCAGGTAGCGCGAACTGGTGCTCGAGCCCCTTCTCGTCGACCTGGAACGAAGCTTCCAGCGAAAAGATCGCCTGTCCGTGCTGGATTGCCAGCACCCTCCGCGTGGTGAAGGAACCGCCGTCGCGAATGCGATCGACCTCGTAGATGATCGGCACCTTGATGTCGCCGGGGCGCATGAAATAGCCATGCAGCGAATGCACGAAACGGTCCGGCTCCACCGTTCGCTGCGCCGCCACCAGCGCCTGCGCGATGGTCTGGCCGCCGAACACGCGCTGCCACTCCACCTGGGGGCTGCGACCACGATACAGATTGTGTTCCAGCCTCTCGAGGTCGAGAATGCGCAGAAGCTCGTCGATCGCCGCCGTCATGTTTTGTGACCTCGCCGCAAAATTGCTATGGCGGTTTCCGACAGGAAGAACGAGCCGTCAAGGCCGCAAGCAAGGGCGCAGGCCCGTCGGCACGCAAGGAGCCAAGACAATGGAACGCAAGGCGGACGCCAAGGCCAGATCCGGGCTCGATGTCCTCGTCGCCGGTGCCGGCTATGTCGGCCTAGCCGCCGCGGTCTCGCTGAAACAGGCCCGCCCGGGCCTCGCCGTGGCGCTGGTCGACGCGGCGCCCGCCGGTTCCTGGGAAAGGGATGGCCGCGCTTCCGCCATCGCCGCGGCGGCGTGCCGCATGCTCGACCAGCTCGGTATCTGGGCCGAGATCGCGCCGAAGGCGCAGGCGATCACCGAGATGATCATCACCGATTCACGCAGCGCCGATCCGGTGCGCCCGGTCTTCCTGACCTTCGGCGGCGAGGTGGCGCCGGGTGAGCCCTTCGCGCATATGGTCGCCAACAGGGCGTTGAACGGCGCCTTGCGGGCCAAAGCCGAAAAGCTCGGCATCGACATCATCGAAGGCGTGGCGGTGCAAGGCTTTGAGACCGATGGGGCCGGCATGTCAGTGCATCTGGCCGACGGCGCCACGTTGGAGACGCGGTTGCTCGTTGCCGCCGATGGCGTCAATTCCAAACTGCGCGACATGGCCGGCATCAAGACGGTCAAGTGGGAATATGGTCAGTCCGGCATCGTCTGCACCGTGGCACATGAACGCCCGCATAACGGCCGCGCCGAAGAGCATTTTCTGCCCGCCGGCCCGTTCGCCACGCTGCCCCTGACACCCGGCGAGGACGGCACCAACCGCTCGTCGATCGTCTGGGTCGAACGGGCGGAAGATGCGAAAACGCTCGTCGAAGGCGACGATCTCGTCTTCGAACACGAACTTGAACAGCGTTTTGGGCTGAAGCTTGGAGAGATCCGCGTCGCCGACAAGCCGCGCGCCTGGCCGCTGGGTCTCACCATCGCGCGCGCCTTCGTGGCACCGCGCATAGCGCTTGCCGGCGATGCCGCCCACGGCATCCATCCGATCGCCGGCCAGGGCCTCAATCTCGGCTTCAAGGATGTGGCCGCTCTTGCCGAGGTGATCGTCGAGGCCGACCGGCTAGGTCAGGACATCGGCGCGCTCGACGTGCTGGAACGCTACCAGCAATGGCGGCGTTTCGACACCGTGCAGATGGGCATCACGACCGATGTGCTGAACCGGCTGTTTTCCAACGACATCACCCCGCTGCGCACCGTCCGCGACATCGGTCTCGGTCTCGTCGAGCGTATGCCACGGCTGAAGGAGTTCTTCATCCGCCAGGCATCGGGACTGTCGTCCGGCACGCCGAGGTTGCTAAAGGGCGAGGCGATCTGATCGTCTCGCTGACTTAACGTCGCGGGCTGTGGCCTGCGCCGCGTCGCTCCGCTCCTTGCTCCGCTGTAGATGACTATGAGGCGGGAGTTTCGCGCCAATCGCCGAGGCGATCTCAGTTCACTTCAAAACCAAGCTTCTGGCGCAGTCGCAGCATGCGCTGGTCGGGTATCTTAAGGCTCTGCTCTCCGCCCTGAGCCACCCGGTTCAGCATTTGCAGCAGATCGTCCCGTTCGTTCGGGTCGAGGCGTTCGCGCAGGAAGGGCGCCAGCTTGTCGATGACGATGGTGGTGTCGTCTATCTGCGACGCGGCCCACTTGGCGTAGACGACCGCCTCGTCGGTCTTCTTCGGCCCGGCCGCGATCTGCGAAATCACCTCGCGAATGACGGCCTCGCGCCGCGGCAGAACAGGGCCATCTTCCGAAACGATCGCGGTGATCAGCGTCGCGGCCGCCACGACCGGATCATCGATCGCCGTCAGCGGCGAGAGTGCGGCCTGCTTGCGCAGCTTCTTGCGCCTGATGTTGCCTTGAACGCGCCCGACGACTTCGGCGACCTCCCGCGCGGCGTCGTTCATCGCCTTCATCCGGTACCACCACAATGCCGCCGCTCCGAGCACGCCAAGGACAGCAATCAGGAAAGGCATGTCCAAATCCCCTAAAGTCTTGGGGCGACGATAGGAGAACTCGTGGCTTGCTTCAACACGCAAGAATTGAGCCCCGGCAAGACGGGACGTTCGCTCAACAGAACGTACTGGTTTCCAAGTGAGCGCATGACAGGGAATTATGACCCCGGCACGTTGTAGATCGCGCGCACCTCGATCGTGCCGATTTCGGCCAGGGGAATCTCACTGGCGATGTCCAGCGCCTCGTCGAGATCCTGCGCTTCGATCATGACGAAACCGAGCAACTGCTCCTTCGTTTCTGCGAACGGCCCGTCGGTGATCAGCTGCTTGCCCTTGCGCCGCCGTACGGTCTTCGACGTCTTCACCGATTGCAGTGCCTGCGCGATGATCAGCTTGCCTTGTTGATCCAATGACCTGTCATAGGCCAGCGAGTCGGCATCGAGCTTGGCGGCACCCTCGGCGGTCAGCGCATGCAGGTCTTTTTCCTCACCATAGACCAGGCAGACATATTTCATCTCGAGCTTCCTTCTTGTGACAAACCATAGGCTGCGGCGACAACCATGTCAGCCTTGCCCGCGACCGTTGCCGCATGGTCGAGAAGGCATGCCGCGACCGTGATGATGGCAAGGGCCGCCAGCAGCCTGCCGAGGCCGGACGCCGGCGGGTCCAGCCAGAAGTCCTCCTGTCGCTCAGGCCCGCGGCCTGGCCTCTTCCACAGCGCGAAAAACAGATTGTCCATGTGAACCTCCATCCGGCCACAAATCCCGTGGCCGCCCGCAGGACGAGCGGCCCGGATGGAAGCCGACATTTTTGCATGGGTATTTTTTCGGCGGAAAAGGCCGTCATCGTGCCGTGGTCCAAACAGCGCAGTGGTCTTCGCCCACGTCCGCGCTATAGTTGGCCGGACGCTGGCTCACCCAGGACAAGTTCACGACAACCCAGGAGGACTTCATGGACCGCACCGCAAACGCCGTCTGGAAAGGCAATTTGAAAGAGGGCAAGGGCACGCTCGACACGCAGAGCGGAACCCTGAAGGGTACGCCCTATTCGTTCAAGGCGCGCTTCGAGGACGAAAGCGGCAAATCCGGCACCAATCCGGAAGAACTGATCGCGGCCGCCCATGCCGGCTGCTACGCCATGCAGCTCTCGCATTTCCTCGCCGAAAACGGCACGCCGGCGCAAGAACTCGACGCCAAGGCCGTGGTGACGCTGGTTCCCGGCACCGGCATCACCGGCAGCGCCATCACCCTGGTCGGCAAGGTGCCCGGCATCGATGCGGCGAAGTTCAAGGAATTGGCCGAGAAGGCCAAGGCGGAATGCCCGGTCTCTCAAGCGCTCGGCGCGATCAAGGTTTCGCTCGACGCCAGGCTTGGCTGAAGGGTTTGGCCTGAAGTGACAAACGCCGGCTCCGGGGCCGGCGTTTCTGCATCGGAGATTGGCGGAAGCGGTTGCAGCATCCAATCTGGCCCATCGTGAGGGAGATGCCCGGCAGGACAGAGGGGGCCATCCCGTCGACGTCTCGGATTGGCGGCCTCAACCGCCCAGCGCGTCAAGCCGGGCGCGAAGGGCCGCGACTTCCTGCTCCAGCGCCTCCAACCTCGCTTCCAGATTGGAGGCCGGCGCGGCCGGCGCACTGCGCTGAGCCGAGAGGACGGCAACATCCACCGGACCGCCGAGGAGATGCACGTAGCGGTCCTCGCGTTGGCCCGGCCTGCGCGGGATTTCCTGGACCAATGGCGGCCGGCGGCCGATCAGCATGTCGAGTTCGCCGCGCAGGTCTTCGATCGATGAAAACCGCGCCATGCGCTCAGCGCGCGCCAGGAGCTCATGTGCCGTCTGAGGTCCGCGCAGCAAGAGCAGACCGAGCAACGCGGTCTGCGGCGTGGTCAGCGAGAAACGCTGCGCCATCTGATGCTCGTAGCGCTCCACGCGCGAACCGAACATCTGCCGTACAAGTCCCTTCTGCTCAAGCAGTTTCAGCGCCCTATGCACCTCCGTCTGTTCCAGCGCCATGACCGGCTCACGCGCCGTCTTCTGGTTGGCGGCGGCAAGTGCGGCATTGAGCGTCAGCGGATAGACGTCCGGCGTCAGCTCTTTCTTCTCGATCAGGCAGCCGAGCACGCGGGCTTCGGCAGGAGAGAGGGTGGGAAGGTCTTCGCTCATGAGATTGGCTATGCTTTCGAGTTTGGCGGGACAGCGTCCTCCGTGCTGCCGGACTAAACCCTTCTCTCCACCATCATCTTCTTGATCTCGGCGATCGCCTTCGCGGGATTGAGCCCCTTCGGGCAGGTCTGCGCGCAGTTCATGATGGTGTGGCAGCGATAGAGCCGGAACGGGTCTTCGAGATTGTCGAGCCGTTCCCCCTTGGCCTCGTCGCGGCTGTCAATCAGCCAGCGATAGGCCTGCAGCAGCGTCGCCGGGCCGAGATAGCGGTCGCCGTTCCACCAGTAACTCGGGCACGAGGTCGAGCAGCAGGCGCACAATATACACTCGTAGAGCCCGTCGAGCTTTTCGCGGTCCTCGTGGCTCTGCAACCATTCCTTGGCCGGCGTTGGCGACACCGTCTTCAGCCATGGCTCGATGGAGGCGTGCTGGGCGTAGAAATTGGTAAGATCGGGCACCAGGTCCTTGATCACGGGCATATGCGGCAGCGGGTAGATCTTGACCGCGCCCGATATGTCGTCGCAGCCCTTGGTGCAGGCGAGCGTGTTCGAACCGTCGATGTTCATGGCGCAGGAACCGCAAATGCCTTCGCGGCAGGAGCGGCGCAAGGTCAGCGTGGGGTCGATCTTGTTTTTGATCCACAGCAGCGCGTCGAGCACCATCGGCCCGCAATCGTCCATGTCGACGAAATAGGTGTCCATGCGCGGGTTCTCGTCGTCGTCCGGCGACCAGCGATAGATGCGGTATTCTCTGAGATTGGTGGCGCCCTCCGGCTTCGGCCAGGTCTTGCCCTGCTGGACCTTCGAGTTCTTTGGGAGTGTGAGTTCGACCATTACCTCAGGTCCTTTCGGATGACGAGCTTCAGCCCGGACCAGATTTCGTTCACGGCGGCGACCTTGACGTCGACAAGATCGAGCTTGAGCGCTTCAGCGCGGACAACGCCCTCGGTGACGTCGGTGGCCACTTTCGAGGCCTTCTTTGGCCAGGAAACCCAGACCATGCCGTCGCGCTTGATCGCCGTCTCGAGTGCGCCGAGGCGCTCCTCGATCTCGGCGCGCTGTCTCGTGAAGGCGTGGACGGCGTCGTATTTCAGCACAGCGCCTGAAATGTCGGACCAATCGGCCAGCCGGTCGACGTAGGCAAAATCGACAGCCTCGGCGAGGTCCGCGAGTTCGGGCGGCAGTGCGATGAAGGCGGCAATCATCCCATCCTTCAGGCCGAGCTTGGCCGCAAGGGGCGTACCGGAATATCCCGCCGCCGTCGCCATCCTCAGTACACCCTGGCCTTCGGCGCAATCTTGGCCAGACTGATGCCGCCGTCCTTTTCGGCCAGCAGCGGTTCGGTGTGCACCGGCCGATAGGTCAGCGTCACCGTGCCGTCCTCGCTGAGATGGGCGAGCGTATGCTTGCGCCAGTTGGCGTCGTCGCGTGCGGAAAAATCTTCCCGAGCATGCGCGCCACGGCTCTCCTTGCGCGCCTCGGCGCCATAGACGGTGGTGATGGCGTTGGCCATCAGGTTTTCCAGTTCCAGAGTCTCGACCAGGTCCGAGTTCCAGATCATCGAGCGGTCGAAGACTTTGAGATCCTTGAGCTCGGTCCAGATTTCCGAAATACGCTTGCAGCCGCTTTCGAGCGATTCCTGCGTGCGGAACACCGCGGCATCTTCCTGCATCGCCTTTTGCATCTTTTCACGAAGGACAGCCGTCGGCGTCGAGCCGTTGGCGTGGCGGAGCCGGTCGAAGCGATCCATGATCTTGTCGACCGAAGCCTGGTTGGGCGACGGGATCGCCGCCTTGCGGTCAATGACCTGGCCGGCGCGGATCGCCGCGGCGCGGCCGAACACCACAAGGTCGATCAGCGAGTTCGAGCCAAGCCGGTTGGCGCCGTGCACGGAAGCGCAACCGGCCTCGCCGACCGCCATCAGGCCGGGCGAGACCCGGTCGGGGTTGTCCGCGGTTGGATTGAGCACCTCGCCCCAATAATTGGTCGGCACGCCGCCCATATTGTAGTGCACCGTCGGCAGCACCGGGATCGGCTCCTTGGTCAGGTCGACGCCGGCGAAGATTTTCGCCGACTCCGAAATGCCTGGAAGCCTTTCGTGCAACACCGCCGGATCGAGATGATCGAGGTGCAGGAAGATGTGGTCCTTGGCCTTGCCGACGCCGCGGCCCTCGCGAATTTCCAGCGTCATGCAGCGCGAGACGACATCACGCGAGGCGAGGTCCTTGGCCGACGGTGCGTAGCGCTCCATGAAGCGTTCGCCCTCGGAGTTGACGAGATAGCCGCCCTCGCCGCGCGCGCCCTCGGTAATCAGGCAGCCGGCGCCATAGATTCCGGTCGGGTGAAACTGCACGAACTCCATGTCCTGCAACGGGAACCCCGCCCGCGCCGCCATGCCGCCACCGTCGCCGGTGCAGGTGTGCGCCGAGGTCGCCGAAAAATAGGCGCGCCCATAGCCGCCGGTCGCCAGCACCACCATCTTGGCCGAGAAGCGGTGGATGGTGCCGTCGTCCAGATTCCACGCTACGACGCCTGTGCAGGTGCCGTCCGGTTCCATGATCAGATCGAGCGCGAAATACTCGATGAAGAACTGCGCGTTGTTCTTCAGCGACTGGCCGTAGAGCGTGTGCAGGATGGCATGGCCGGTGCGGTCGGCGGCCGCACAAGTGCGCTGCACCGGCGGCCCGTCGCCATAGTTCATCATGTGGCCGCCGAACGGCCGCTGGTAGATCTTGCCCTCTTCGGTGCGCGAGAACGGAACGCCGTAATGTTCGAGTTCGTAAACGGCGGCCGGGGCTTCACGCACCAGATATTCCATTGCATCGACATCGCCCAGCCAGTCCGAGCCCTTGACGGTGTCGTACATGTGCCACTGCCAGGAATCCGGGCCCATGTTGGACAGCGACGCGGCGATGCCGCCTTGCGCGGCAACCGTGTGCGAGCGGGTCGGGAACACCTTGGTGATGCAGGCGGTGCGCAGGCCCTGTTCGGCCATGCCAAGCGTGGCGCGAAGCCCGGCGCCGCCGGCGCCGACGACGACCACGTCGAACTTGTGATCGACAAAGGTATAGCCTGATGTGTTGGCTGATTTCGTGTCCTGGGCCAAGACTTCAGCCTCCGAATGCCAGTTTCAGCAGGGCGAAGAGCGAAGCGACGCCGACCGCTATGGTGAAGAATGTGTTGAGGGCGATCAGCGCCAGCTTCATGCCTTCGCCATGCACATAGTCCTCGATGATCACCTGCATGCCGATCCGCATATGGTAGAGCGGCGAGATGAGCACCAGGGCCATGACCAATGCCACGAACGGGTTGGCGAGCGCTGTCCGCACCTGTGCATAGCCGGCGCCGTTGAGCGCGATCAGGAACCCGGTGAAAAACAGGATCAGCGGGATGTTGGCGATCGCCGTCAATCGCTGGCGCCAGAAATGCCCGGTGCCTTCGCGGGCAGAGCCCAGGCCGCGCACCCTGGCCAGCGGGGTGCGCATGTCGGTGTTCTTCGCACTCATCACAAAGCTCCCCGCGCCATGGTGCCGGCGACCCAGATCAGCAGCGTGAGCAGAATCGAGCCGGCAAGCGTCGCCCAGGCGATCCTCGAGGCGGCGTGCTTTTCAAGCCCGGCGCCGGTGTCCCAGATCAGATGGCGGACACCGCCGAGCATGTGATGCATCAGCGCCCAGCTATAGCCGAACAGGATCAGCCGCCCGAGCCAGGTGCCGAAGGCCCAGTTCACCCAATCGAAAGCCGGCTGCGAGGATGCCGCCGCCATCAGCCAGGCGGCAACCAGCAGCGTGCCGAAGTAAAGCGCGCCCCCGGTGATGCGATGGATGATCGACATCGTCATGGTGATCGGCGGCCGGTACACGCTCAGGTGCGGCGACAGCGGCCTTGCGCGTCTGGCTTGGGTGGCTGGTGATTTGCTCATGGCTGCCCCAGTTCGGCGTCTGCCGCTCAGGTGGAAATGCGGCATTGCCGCTTCCCGTTGCGACTTCGGACAGCCGGTTTCTAATGCTCTTTTTGCACCGCGTCAAAGCCAGAAAACCGTTTCGAAAACGTAATTTAGTCTGACTAAAAGGTCGGATACGGCTTCAATCGATTAGCGGGTGGAGCGGCCGAAGCCGGCTCGATATCGCTGCAGTGCAGCATGTCTGGATAGGGGCGCGGCCGTGTCGAGATTTGTGTCTCACCGGGTGCAGGTCGGCGGTGTGGACCCCCTCTTCATCACCAGCGCCTCGCGTCCGTCGATCACGATTGCGTCATGCGTGACCGCCTGGTAGCGGCTGCTCTGGTTTGCCGGTGACGCCGCGAACTCCTCGGTGACGCCCTCCTGGCCGACCACGCGCAGCGACGTGCCGAGGTTTTGAATGGTGATCATGCCGCCATTGCCGCATCTGTAGGTGGCAGTGCCCGTGGTGAAGCGCGGGGCGGTGAGATCGGTGGTGATCTTGGTCGCCGGTCGCGCGGACTGTTGCTGGACGGGAGCGGCAGGCGCCACCAGGGGTGTCGCTGTGTTGGCGGCCTTGGGCGCGCCGTCCTCCGGCACACAGGCTCCAGCCGCGAGAAGCAGCGGAATAGCGAACGACACCCGAAGCGTTCGGTCAAACGTCATGTGCTGCCCCCTCATGGCCGGGCACGCTAGCCACGCGGCGCGCCAAGATCAAGTTTACCCCGGATTAGACCGGCCATGTCGACCCATTGGGGACATCGGCGGCGCCCGCGAAATTAACCATGTTCATTAAGAAACGGTCGTCGGGCCGCTCCTCCCCTTAACAAAGGTTAAGAAAAGGTTAATTTCCGATTCGGATCAGATCGGGGCGCGATCTCTCTCGCGCCGACACAGGGAGAGCGACATGCGGTCGAAATCAGAGCGGGCCAAATCAGTGCGGACCAAATCAGTGCGGACAAGCCTCGCGGCCCTCACGCTGGCAGCGCTTGCCGTCACGGTGGCCGCGCCGGCCGAGGCCGGCTTGCGCCATCATGACCGCGTCTACGCCGATTCGTTCGGCAATCTCGTCATCGACAGCGCAGCCGGCTACAAGCGCATCATCGTCGGCGAAGGCAAGCTGGCCAGGCAATTGTCCGACTACACCAGCGCCGGCCAGCCCAAGGTGATCTACCAAGACGAATCCGACGACATATCGGGCGAAGGGGACTGCTATCGCCCACCAGTGTTCGTCAAGGGCCGCTCCTATATGTACGGCCTGTCCGACGGCGAAATGCCGGAGCTCAGCCCCTGCCGTTGATGCGGGCTTGGCCGATTTTGACCACCGCCAGCCCATCGGCTGGCCCGGTGGAGACACGTACGCAGTCGCGCCCGGCGTTCTTTGCCAGGTAGAGCGCTTCATCCGCGCGCCGCATCAGGTCGGAAAAGCCTTCGCTCACGTGGAGCTCGGCAATGCCGAAGCTCGACGTGCAGCGGTTGTCGGCCGGCAACCCGCTGATAGGCAATGCGCCGAAGGCGTGGCGGGTGCCTTCCGCGAACAGCCGGGCGGCTGCAAGGTTGGCGCCTGTCAGGATAACGGCGAACTCCTCGCCACCGATGCGGCCAAGCACGTGATGGCCCTCGGCCGCTTCTCGCAGCAGGCCGGCAAAGGCCTCGATCACCCGGTCGCCGGACGCATGGCCGAAGCTGTCGTTGACGGACTTGAAATGATCGAGATCGGCGATGACCATCGCCACCGGCACCCCCAGGCGCCTGGCGTCGTGTACGGCCAGCTCCGCATGACGCGTGAAGCCGCCACGGTTGAGCAGGCCCGACAGCGTGTCCACCTCCGACTTCGACGTCACTTCGGCAAGCACATCGCGAACGAGAATGCCCAGCGTCAGCAGCGCCAGCGCCAAGGCAAAGACAGTGCCCAGCGACTGCGACACCAGCGCGTAGCTGCTTTGCAGATAGGCCTGCGGATTGGCGCCCCAGCCGCCGAGCGCATGCGCGATGAACGGCTTTGAGGCAAACTGCAGGCCGCTGGCCGCCAGCACCGCCATCAAGATCAGATCGAGCCGACCGCGGCTTTGCCTGGACGTCCAGACGATGCCAAGGCTAACGAACTGCATGGCGGCGTAGGGCAGCTGGTAGGCCATGATGCGGGTGAGCGACTGGCGCGGCAGATCCTGCACGAAATAGACCGCGATGGTGGTTGCGGCCAGGAAGAACAGCATCGGCGTCCATGGCGGCGCCACGCCATATTTGCGGGCAAGTCCGCCGTTGAAGGCAATGGTGGCGCCGAGGAAGACGGCAAAGGCCGTAACCACGGGAAGCCGCGCATCGTTGAAGGCCGGAATGCTGAATTCGATCGCTGAATAGACCACGCCGAGGACATAGGCTGACGCCAGCCAGCGCGCCGGCGCGCGGCCGGCATCGTGGAACGAGACAGCCATGAAGGATGCCGCCAGCAGCCCGGCAACCGCCAGATTGATCAACAGGATGAAGTTGGCGCCGCTCATCTATCCTCAGACCCCCGCCGACAGCTAAACATCGACGGGCGAAAAAGACGTTAACGCGAAGCGCGGACGCGGCGGTCAGCTGGCCCTGAGCGGCTCCGGCACGAACACCGTCTCCGGTCGCTCATAGGAGAGGCGCACGCTGTCGCGACCGTTTTTCTTGGCCTTGTAAAGCGCCTCGTCGGCCCGTCGCATCAACGGTTCCAGCGTCTCCTCGCCGCTGCGGGCCGCCACGCCGAAGCTGGCGGTGACCTTGGTGCCGGCGGGAAGCCCGTCGACGCCGCCAGCCGAATAGAGTGTGCGCACCGCCTCGGCGAACAGCCGCGCCGCGGCGAGATCGGTCAGCGGCAAAAGCACGGCGAATTCCTCGCCGCCGATGCGCCCCGCGGCACCTCGTGCTCCCGTGGCCGAGCGCAGCTTCCCGGCAAAATCCGCGATCACGCGGTCGCCGGCGGCATGCCCGTGCATATCGTTGAGCGCCTTGAAATGGTCGAGGTCGGCCAGCACCAGCGCCACCGGGAATTTGGCCGCGGCGCAACGCTGCAGCAGCATGGCGGCGCGCTCCTCGAAACCCCGGCGGTTGAGCAGCCCCGAAAGCGGATCGGTATGGGTCTCGGTCTTCAGCGCCTTCATCACGTCGAGCGCGGCGGCGGTGAAGAGGCAAAGCGCGATCAGCAGCGACAGCAGCGCGTGCGACAGCAGCGCCGTCGTCCAGTAGGACGAGCCGTAGAAACCGTCATAGCTGGCGAAGGGCCCGTGCGCGATGACGACCGCCAGGGTGCGCACGAAGAAATTGACGCCGGACAGCAACGACAGCACGAACAGGATCTTTTCTGTCGGACCATTGTTGCGCACCGGACGCAGTTCGGCGGCGACGAGCAGGCTGACGCCGCCGAAACCGAAATTCATCGCCAGGATCCGCCAGGTGAGATCCGGGGTGACGAACAGGAACCACGCGAATGCCGCAAGGCCGCCGCCCGCCAGCACGGCGATCCCCGCGCCGGGCACCTTCCTGCCGTAGCGGGCGATGATGGCGCCGGACAGGCAACAGGCGGCGATGGTGAAGCAGAGGTTCGAGACCAGCTTGGTCAGCGTCACACCGATGGGCAAGGTGAAATATTGGAACAGGAAGCCGGGCGCCGAGACGCAGTAACTGAGCGCCAGCACGGCCAGATAGGGGCGATGACGCTGGTGGAACCACAGCATGAGGAAGGCCGCGCCGAGCGCCAGCGCGATCGTCGGATTGAGCAACGCTATGAACAGGCCGGTGTCCAAAGGACCGTGACTTCCCCTCTGCTGACGTCGCGGAAGACCTTATCGGGCAAGCCCAAACAAGCCGTTAAGCCTGGGCTGTCGGCGCCGTATGTTTGCGGGAACCCGGTGCTGTCGGAAGCGTTCCTGAATCCACAATCCAGGAGCAGGCCATGGCCGACACGATCACATTGACCGACCACGATGCAATCCGTTCATGGGCTGCCGGGCGTGCCGGCTTTCCCGCAATCGTCGACATATCGCCAGAGGCTGGGACGCAGCCCATGCTTAGGCTGGTCTTCGGCCAGCACGCCTATCAGGACCAGGACCAGCCGGAACGGCCCGTCAACGCCGGCGGCTATGAGCTTGTCGAATGGGACGAGTGGTTCAAGCTCTTCGACGAAGAGCAGTTGGCGCTCGTGGTCGCGGCGGACGAACCTGGTCGCCGCGAGGAATTCCACGAACTCATCCGGCGCGACAGGAAGACTTGACCCGAGCCGCAAGGTTCGGGTCAAGTCCAGCCTGGCTTATTTCCAGTCGCGAATGTCGACGAAGTGGCCGGCAATCGCCGCCGCCGCCGCCATGGCCGGCGACACCAGGTGGGTGCGGCCCTTGAAGCCCTGGCGGCCCTCGAAATTGCGGTTCGAGGTCGAGGCGCAGCGCTCATGCGGCTTCAGCCGGTCGTCGTTCATGGCCAGGCACATCGAACAGCCCGGCTCGCGCCAGTCGAACCCGGCGGCGCGGAAGATCTTGTCCAGCCCCTCGGCTTCGGCCTGCTCCTTGACCAGGCCGGAGCCCGGCACGATCATGGCATCGACATGCGGGCTGACCGTCTTGCCCTCGACCACCTTGGCGACGGCGCGCAGATCCTCGATACGACCGTTGGTGCAGGAGCCGATGAAGACGCGGTCGAGCGTGATGTCGGTGATCTTCGTCCCCGGCGTCAGGCCCATATAGTCGAGCGCGCGCAGCTTGGAGGTGCGCTTGTTCTCGTCGGTGATGTCTTCCGGGTTCGGCACGATGCCCTGCACGGAGACGACATCCTCGGGCGAGGAGCCCCAGGAGACGATCGGCGGCAGCTTGGCCGCGTCGAGCACGATCACCTTGTCGAAATGCGCGCCTTCGTCGGTCTGCAGCGTCTTCCAGTATTCGAGCGCCGCGTCCCAGGCAGCGCCCTTCGGCGCGCGCGGCTTGTCCTTGACATAGGCGAAGGTGGTCTCGTCGGCCGCGATCAGGCCGGCGCGCGCGCCGCCCTCGATCGACATGTTGCAGATCGTCATGCGGCCTTCCATCGACAGCGCACGGATCGCCTCGCCGGCATATTCGATGACATAGCCGGTGCCGCCGGCGGTGCCGATCTCGCCGATGATGGCAAGGATGATGTCCTTGGCGGTGACGCCTTCCGGCAGCACGCCATCGACGCGCACCAGCATGTTCTTGGCCTTGCGCTGGATCAGCGTTTGCGTTGCCAGTACATGCTCGACTTCCGACGTGCCTATACCATGCGCCAGCGCGCCGAAAGCGCCATGCGTGGAGGTGTGGCTGTCGCCGCAGACGATGGTCATGCCGGGCAAGGTAAAGCCCTGCTCGGGGCCGATGATGTGGACGATGCCCTGGCGGATATCGTTCTCCGAATAATATTCGACGCCGAAATCCCTGGCGTTCTTGGCCAGCGCTTCGACCTGGATGCGGCTTTCCTCGTTCTTGATGCCGAACTTGCGCTCGGGCGAGGTCGAGACGTTGTGGTCGACGACAGCCAGCGTCTTTTCCGGGTGACGGACTTTCCGGCCGCTCATGCGCAGGCCTTCGAAGGCCTGCGGGCTGGTCACCTCATGGACGAGGTGGCGGTCGATGTAGAGCAGGCAGGTGCCGTCGTCCTGGCGGTCGACGACATGGTCGTCGAAAATCTTGTCGTAGAGGGTGCGCGGTGCGCTCATGTGCGTAAATCCGTCGATATGAGAATGGGAAAGAGCTGATGCCGCAAGCCCGCGGCCGGCCGTCAGGGATCAGCGAAGTCGGCTGGTCAGGGCGCCGGAAACGCGCGCGGAAAAGCGCGACGGCAGGCGTTTTCTGTCCTGCAGCACGAAACCCTTGTAGGCCGGATCGCTGAAAAGCTTTTCCATGGCGGGCTAGATAGCAATGTTTTGGCTTTTCGGCAATTGCGGCGTGTCGCCAGCACTTCTTCCCTCGGCTTACATCACCTTGAACACAAAAGTCTTCACCAGCGCATCCGGCTCGGCGATCGCATAGCAGCGGAACCACGGACTTTGCTCGACCGGCCGCCATTTTCTCGCCTGCTCCAATTCGTCGAACACGGCCTGAAATCCGCCGCTCTCAAACACCTGGTCGCGCACGGTGAAGATGGCGTGGCCGCCCTTTCGCGTGATGCGGACAAGCTCGCGCAGGCCGGTGGCCGGCGCATGGCTGATGGTGAACACACCGGTGGAGAAGAAGGCGCGAAAGTGCCCGTCCGGCCAGGGCAGCGGACCGCCGAGCATCGCCTTTTTCAAATCCCTGTAGGCATTGCGGCTGCCGGCGATCTTGAGCATGTCGTCGGAGAGGTCGAGCCCGGCGATCTCGCCGTAGCCCAGCGCCTTCAGCGACGGCGCCGACAGGCCGGTGCCGCAGCCGGCATCGAGCAGCGGGCCTTCGCCCGCCGGCACATGTCGCGCCACCCAGGCGGTGATCAGGAACGGCAGCAGATACCCGAGCGAAGCGGTCTCGCTGTCATAGGTCGCTGCCCAGTCGGCATAAGCCGTGGCCAGCCCTTCCGGTGTGTCGGCCGAATAGACCGAATCCAGTGCCGCGTTGGCCTTGTCGACATTCATCGCCTGCATCCTCCCGAGCGTCTCATGGCGATCGTAGCCCGGCCCGCGCCGGACTTCTATCGCTCGTGCTGGCGGCGCAAACGCCGCTCCAGCGCCCTGAGCGCCAGCGACAGGCCAACGGTGAGGATGAGATAGATGTAGGCTGTTATCGAATAGGTCTCGAAGAAGCGGAACGAGCCGGCGGCGTAGATTTTGCCCATCTGCGTGATGTCGGCGACGCCGAGCACCGAGACCAGGGAGGAATCCTTGACCATGGCGACGAAGTCGTTGCCGAGCGGCGGCAAAATGGTGCGGATGGCCTGCGGAAACACGATCAGTCGGAAACGCTGCGTGCGCGAAAGCCCGAGTGCCTTGGCCGCCTCGATCTGACCTTTCTCGACCGACTGGATGCCGGCGCGAAAAACCTCGGAGATGAAAGCGGAATAGCCGATGGTCAGCGCCATGATGGCGCGCCACAGCAACGACACGTCACGCACCAGCAATTCGCCGAGGACGCCGGCATTCTGCAATGGCGCGGTCAGCCCGTTCCAGGCCGCGACGAAGGCCGGCGCGCCGGCAAAGGCTATCCAGAACAGCAGCACCAGGATCGGCACGCCCCGAATGATCTCGACATAGAAGCGCGCGATCTGCCGCAGCCAGGCCGAACCCGACAGTCCCATCAAAGCGATGCCGAGGCCGATCACCGACGCCAGGACGAAGGCAATCACGGTGACGAAGACGGTGATGCCGATGCCCTTGGCGACAGTGGCGAAGACCTGCGCATAGAGATCGCTGGCGGCGATGGCGAGGGCAGCGGCCAGCGCAAGGATACCGGCAACAGCGAGCCACCAGGGGAAGTCGGGTTTGGAGATGGTGGGGGCTGCCATTAGGCGGCGTAAAGAGTATCGAAGGATGGCGCCCAGGCGTCCCCCAGACGCAAACTCAGCGCGAGTTCCCTCACGCGCTCCGCCCGCGTCAAGACGGCTCACTGCCCCATCTTGTAATCAAGGAACCACTTCTTGTTCAGCGCATCCAGCGTGCCATCCGCCTTCAGCGCCGCGATCGCCGCGTTGACCGGCTTCACGAGGNAAGACGGCATACGAGATTACAAGGTGACTGGAGTTCAGACGTGTGCTCTTCCGATCTCACTTCTTGTTCAGCGCATCCAGCGTGCCATCCGCCTTCAGCGCCGCGATCGCCGCGTTGACCGGCTTCACGAGGTCGGATCCCTTGGGAAAGATGAAGCCGAAATCCTCGGTGCCGAGCGGGCCGCCGATCAGCTTCAGCTTACCCTCCGAAGCATCGACATAACCCTTGCCGGCGGTGCCGTCTGTCAGCACGACATCGACGTCGCCGGATTTCAGTGCCTGCACGGTGGCGCCAAACGTCTCGAACAGTTTGATGCGCGGGTTCTGCTCATTGCCGTCGAGCACACTGTAGACGGCGGTGTAGAACGGCGTGGTGCCGGCCTGCGCGCCAATCAGCCCGTCCTTGAAGGCGCCGAAGGTCTTGGCGTCGGTGAAACGGCTTTCATCGCCGCGCACCAGCATGAATTGTTCCGAGCGCATATAGGGATCGGAGAAGTCGACCTTCTGCTTGCGGTCGTCCTTGATCGTGATGCCGGTCATGCCGATGTTGTACTGGTTGTCGGAGACCGCCTGGATCATCGCATCCCAGGAGGTGTTCTGGTACTCGACCTTGAAATTGAGCCGCTTGGCGATCTCGTTCATAGCGTCATATTCCCAGCCGATCTGTTTTCCCGTCTTGGCATCGATGAACTGCAGCGGCGGATAGGCGTTTTCGGTCACCACCACCACCTTCTTGCCGCCGAGATCGGGCAGCGCTTGCGCGAAGGCGGCAAGGGGCGCCAGGACCAGAGCCAACAGGCCGGCCAGCAGCATTTTCGATTTGGTCATGACACACTCCCCGAAATGATTGGCCGCGCGATGCTTGCGCGGCAGAGAAATCGGCGCCGACTTTAGCTTTCCGCAAGCGCCTTGCAAGACGGGTCCACTGCGACCTTGCGCGTTGACGTGGATTCCAGTGCTTCCGGGGGCGGTTTTTGAGGACAGTCCTTGCCGCGATCAATCTTGCTCGGTCGCGGCTTCGCGCAATCCCGCGACAAGGCGGGTGAGCGTGCCGTGAAGGGTTTTGAGCTCAGCCCGCTCCAGCGGCATGCCGCAATCGAGCGCCGCCTGCACATCCTTCATGGTCGCGCGCAGCGCCTGGCCCTTGGCCGTCGGCTCGACCAGCACCCGGCGCTCGTCGTCGGCATCGCGCCGGCGGGTGACGAGGCCGCCCGCTTCCATTCGCTTGAGCAGCGGCGTCAGCGTCGCTGAATCCAGGCCGAGCGCTTCGCCAAGGTCGCCCACGGTGCTCGGCGCGCGTTCCCACAGCGCCAGCATCACCAGATATTGCGGATAGGTCAGGCCGAGCGGATCGAGCAACGGCCGGTAGAGCTTGGTCATTAGTCCGCTCGCCGAATAGAGCGCGAAACAGAGCTGTTGATCGAGCCGTGGCACTGGGTGCGCCCCGGCGGCCTCCGCCGGGGCTTCTCTGGCTTTCGTTTCGACCTTTGTCGTCATGTCGCCTTTACCGAAAGCGCCACCTCGATATTGCCCCTGATGGCATTCGAATAGGGGCAAACCTGATGCGCTGCCGATACAAGCGCTTCCGCCGTCGCCTGATCAAGCCCTTTCGTCTCCGCTGCCAACGCGACGCGGAGCTTGAAGCCCTCGCCATTGGGAAGCAGGCTGACGGTGGCCGCTACCGCGGCATCTTCGAGCGGCAGCTTCTGCTTGCGCGCGACAAAGCGGATCGCGCTTTCAAAGCAGGCGGCATAGCCGATAGCGAAGAGCTGTTCGGGATTGGTCGCGCCACCCGGTCCGCCGAGTTCCTTGGGCATCGCCAGATCGACCTTGAGCAGGCCGTCGCTGGTTTCGCCATGGCCGGCGCGACCGCCTGTCACCTGGGCCTGCGTGGTGTAGAGTGCCATCTTCCATACTCCAATTAAATTGTGTACAATTATTTAGTACACAATATGATTCGGCGTCAATTGCCGCCGCCATCTCCGATGGATGAACCCGTTCACAATTCGGTGAAACGAAAAAAGGCGGCCGAAGCCGCCTTTTTCAAATTCTTCGTCGAACCCTTATTCGGCCGGGGTCGCTTCGGCGGCAGCCTTGGCGGCTGCTTCAGCCTCGGCGGCCGCCTTCTTCTCGGCGGCTTCCTTGGCTGCCGTCTCGGCGGCCAGTGCCTGGGCGGCTGCGACCTTCTCGGCCTCGATGCGCGCCTTCTCGGCGTTCAGCGCGTCGCGCTCCTCATCATTCAGCTTGCGGGCGCGCACGCCGGTGTTTTCCGAGATACGGGCCGACTTGCCGCGACGATCGCGCAGGTAATAGAGCTTGGCGCGACGCACCTTGCCGCGGCGCACGATCTCGACGCCTTCGACCATCGGCGAGTAGACGGGGAACACGCGCTCGACGCCTTCGCCGTAGGAGATCTTGCGGACGGTGAAATTTTCCTGGAAGCCAGAACCGGCGCGGGCGATGACGACGCCCTCATAAGCCTGGACGCGGGTGCGGGTGCCTTCGGTCACGCGGACCTGGACGCGCACGGTGTCGCCGGGCTGGAATTCGGGAAGCTTGCGCTTGGCTTCGATCTTGGCGGCCTGTTCGGCCTCGAGCTGACGGATGAGATCCATCTAAAAATCCACTTCTTGTTCTTCCGACAGTCAGAGCGCCCTACGCTCGCCTTGCAGTTCCATTGACCGCTCGGCTATGTCCTTTGTCTCCAAGACATTTGTCTCCCAGACATCGGACAGGGGCGACTACACCGTCATTGTTGACGGGTCCGGCAGATTTGTTCTTGCCGGTACGGGCGGGCACATACAGCTATTTCGGCGCTTTGTCACGCCTTGCCCGTGCATTTTTTGCCGGCATGGCTCCCAGCATGGCACCATCTTAATCCTGCCGTGCGGGGTTGCGTCTGTCCACCAAGCTTCCTAAGCCAGAATAGCACACTTCTTCACGGCGGCCATCCATGTCTGTCTTCGACGCCATCCTGCTCTTCCTGGCGGGCTTTCTGTCAGGCGCCGCCAATGCGGTCGCCGGCGGCGGCACCTTCATCACCTTCGGCGCCATGACACTGGTCGGCGTCCCCCCGATCGTGGCCAACGCCACCTCCTCGGTGACCCAGTTCCCCGGCTATATCACCTCGACCCTCGCCTACTGGGCCGACATCAGGCACTTCTGGCGTGGCGCGCTGCTGCTCTGCCTGATCTCGGCCGTCGGCGCGCTAGCCGGCGCCCTGATCCTGCTGGCGCTCGACAATCCGTCCTTTCGCGTCTTGGTGCCGTGGCTGCTTTTGGGCGCGACGGCACTGTTTGCCGCCGGGCCTTGGCTGAAGCCGGCGCCGAAACCCGGACACGAAGCGGCTGTCTGCTCGCTCGCCGGCTCGCTGGCGCAATTCGTCACCGCCATCTATGGCGGCTTCTTCGGCGCCGGCATGGGCGTGATGATGCTGGCCACCCTCGGCCTGACCCAGGCCGGCGACTACCATCGGCTGAACGCGCTGAAGAACATGCTGGCCGTGGTCATCGCGGCGGTCGCCATCATCGTCTTCGTCTCCGGCGGCGTCGTCGCCTGGCCGGAGGCGATCGTCATGATCCCGGGCGGCGCGCTGGGCGGCTATGCCGGCGTCTGGATCGCCAAGCGCGTACCGCAGAACGTGGTGCGCGGCTTCGTCATCGCCGTCGGCCTGTTCCTGGCTTTTTACTACTTCAGCAAAGGCTGATCGCCGAACAGATCGGGTCGCCGCTCTTTCGTCAGCGTCTCCGACTGCGCTCGGCGCCACGCGGCGATCTTCTTGTGATTGCCGGAGATCAGCACTTCGGGAATCTCCCGGCCCTCGAATTCCTGCGGTCGCGTGTAGTGCGGATGTTCGAGCAGGCCGTTTTCGAAACTCTCTTCGTCCCCGGAGACCGCATTGCCCATCACCCCGGGCAACAGCCGCACCACGGCGTCGAGCAGCACCAGCGCCGCCGGCTCGCCACCGGACAGGATGAAATCGCCGATCGAGACTTCCTCCAGTCCCCGCGCATCGATCACTCGCTGATCGACGCCTTCGAAGCGGCCGCACAGGATGACGGCACCGGGCCCGGCGGCGAGTTCGCGCACGCGAGCCTGCGTCAGTGGTTTGCCGCGAGGGCTCATCAGCAGGCGCGGACGCAAATCGCCCTCCGGCGAGGCATGGTCGATCGCCTTCGCCAGGACATCGGCGCGCATCACCATGCCGGCGCCGCCGCCGGCCGGCGTGTCATCGACGGTGCGGTGCTTGTCGGCGGCGAAGTCGCGGATCTGTATAGCATCCAGCGACCATGTGCCCGCCTCCAGCGCCCGCCCGGCCAGCGACAGGCCAAGCGGGCCCGGAAACATTTCGGGATAGAGCGTCAGCACCGACGCGGCAAAACTCACCGGTTGCCCCCGGCGTCGCGCGGTCCGCGCGGCCGGCCCTTGGGGTCGAAATCCTCCTCGCGCGACGCCTCGCCGTCCTCGTCCTCGACCAGTCCAGCCGCCACCGGGTCGACGCGGACAAAGCCCTCGGCGACCGACACGGCAGGCACGGCGGCTTGCGTGAACGGGATCAGCACACCTTTGCGCCCGGCGAGCGTCACATCGAGAATGTCGCCGCCGCCGAAATTGTGCACCGCGACAACCTTGCCGATGGCGGCGCCGGTATCATCCCGGATCTCCAGCCCGATCAGGTCGGCATGGTAGAATTCGTCCTCCTCGCCATCGTCGGGCAGCATCGAGCGATCAACGAACAGCTCCGTGCCGGCGAGCGCCTCGGCCGCATTGCGGTCGCTGACACCCTTGAACCGCACCACGACTACGGTGTTGGCATGCCTTATGTCGGTTATCTGAAAGGCTCGTCCATCCCTGGCGTAGAGCGGCCCATAATCCGCCAGCGCCATTGGCTCGCCGGTGAACGTTTTTACCCTGAGTTCGCCCTTGATGCCGTGCGCGGCGCCGATTACGGCCATCTGGACGGGGTTCTGCGGCTTGCTCATGGGCGAAAATCCTTTGTCCTGCTCTAGCGCCGCCTCGCGGTCATTTCAATAACGGGCTCTTCACCGCTTCCTAACCCGGCTGCCGGAAGATGGTGGCGAACCGGAACAGGCCCCATGCAGGAATTCCTCATACCGGCAAAAGCCGATCTCCAGGCCGCGCGCGAAAGCTGGCTGAAGATGCTGGCGCGGGAACGCCGGCTCTCGCCGGCAACCGTCGAAGCGTATGAGCGCGATTCACGCCAGTTCCTGCACTTCCTCACCGGCCATATCGGCGGACCGCCCGGCATTTCAGATATCGCCGACCTGCGCCCGGCCGACCTGCGCGGCTTCCTCGCCGCCCGCCGCCATGCCGGCGCCGGCGCCCGCACGCTTGGCCGTGGCCTGGCCGGCATTCGTTCACTGCTGCGGTTCCTTGAGCGGCGCGGCCTCGCCAATGCGGCTGGTGCCGCGGCCTTGCGAGCGCCACGCCAGCCCAAATCGCTGCCCAAGCCCCTTACGGCGAGCGATGCCAGGCACGTGGTCTCCGTCGAGGGGCAACTGGCGGAAGAACCCTGGATCGCCGCCCGCAACGCCGCCGTGCTGACGCTGCTTTACGGCTCGGGCCTGCGCATTTCGGAAGCGCTTGGCCTCGCCGCCGCCGACCTGGCGTCGGAAGCCGACACCGTCCTGCGCGTCACCGGCAAGGGCGGCAAGACACGGCTGGTGCCGGTACTGCCGGTGGCGCGCAGGGCGATCGCCGAATACCGCCGGCTCTGCCCCTATCATCTCGATCCGAAGGGCCTGCTGTTTCGCGGCGCGCGAGGCGGCCCGCTCAACCCGGCCATCATCCAGCGTGACA
This sequence comes from Mesorhizobium sp. LNHC209A00, assembly GCF_000502915.1. Lineage (NCBI taxonomy): Bacteria > Pseudomonadati > Pseudomonadota > Alphaproteobacteria > Hyphomicrobiales > Phyllobacteriaceae > Mesorhizobium > Mesorhizobium sp. LNHC209A00. The sequence goes on along the minus strand of NZ_AYWT01000005.1, from coordinate 17,986 downwards.
TGGCGAAGCTGCGTTCGGCGCTCAACCTGCCGGACACGGCGACGCCGCATGCCTTGCGCCATTCCTTCGCCACCCATCTGCTCGGCCGAGGCGGCGATCTGCGCACCATCCAGGAACTCCTGGGCCACGCCAGCCTGTCAACGACGCAGATCTATACCGGCGTCGACACCGCAAGGCTGCTCGAAATTTACGAATCGGCCCATCCCAGGGCATGAACCCTTCAATTTTGCCCTCCCGATTAACGGTTTTGCCGCTTTTCAGTCCTAGGAATGGGACCATGAAACGTGTCATTGCCATCGCCGACCGTGCGGCTTCCGTCTCGCTGAAACTGCTTGTCGCGCTCAACGTGCTGTTTTTCCTGTCCTTCCTTGCTGTCCTGCTGTTCGCCGTCGGCAGGGCGCACGCGGAAATTCCGACCTGTACCGGCGCCGACATGCTGTCCGCCTTGCAGAAGAACAACCCTGCCACCTACGGCAAAATCGAGGCCGAGGCGGCTGCCACGCTGAACGGCAAGGGGCTGCTGTGGAAGCTGGAAAAGTCAGGCGAACAGCCATCCTACCTGTTCGGCACCATGCACATGACCGATCCGCGCGTCACCACGCTGCCGGCCTATGCGCAGAAGGCCTTCGATGCAGCCGGCACCCTCATCATCGAGACCACCGACGTGCTCGACAAGCAGAAGATGATGACGGCNGATGACGGCGATGCTGAAGGAGCCGGACCTGATGATGTTCACCGACTCCACGACGCTTTCGTCACTGCTGTCGCCGGACGAAGCGGCGGCCATGAACGCCGCGCTCGACGCGCGCGGCATCCCGCCGGCGACAGTCGCCAAGATGAAGCCGTGGATGCTGTCGGCCATGATGGCGCTTCCGGCTTGCGAGCTCGCCCGCCAGTCCAGCGGCGCGCCGGTGCTCGACGTGAAGCTGGCGGAGAGCGCCAAGGCGGCCGGCAAGCCGGTGGAAGGATTGGAAACGGCCGAGAGCCAGCTGCGAGCCATGGCTTCGCTGCCGCTCGCCTTTCACATGAAGGGTCTGGTCGACACGCTGAAGCTGGGCGACAAGGTCAACGACATCAACGAGACCATGATCGTGCTTTACCAGCGTGGCGACACCGGCATGTTCTGGCCGCTGTTCCGCGCCGCCATGCCCGAGGAGCAGGACGACCCCGCGGGCTACGCCGCCTTCGAGGAAACCATGATCACCAGCCGCAACAAGGTGATGGTCGATCATGCCGAGCCGATCCTGGCCAAGGGCAACGCCTTCATGGCGGTCGGCGCGCTGCATCTGCCCGGTCCAGAGGGACTGGTCGAGGATTTCCGCAAAGCCGGCTATACTGTCACCGCCGTCAATTGAGTCGGACGGCAGCGGAGGCACGCAAACGCAGCGTTTCCGGCGTTTTCCTCCGCTAGAGTGAAACCCATTCAACGGTTGCGCGTTGATGGATGTTGATTGACCTTTTTCATTTTCCCGGAGGACACATTTATGGCGAACACACCAAATCCAAACGATCCGTACAATTCTACCACCAATGCCCCTCGGCCGAGCGGCGGTGGCGGCAGCCCCTGGCTGATTGCACTGGTCGTCGTCATCCTGGCGATTGTCGCGTATTATGTTTTCGGAAGAAGTGGCGAGCACCCGGCACCCGCCGAACCGCCAGCGGCCAGCACACCGGCTCCGGCGCCCGCGCCGGCTGAACCGATGAAGCCCGCCGAACCGGCCAAGCCAGCTCCTGCGCCCGCCCCAGCTCCTGCACCAGCGCCCGCCCCGGCTCCTGCACCAGCGCCTGCGCCGGCCAACTGATCGGCTCGAATCAAAAAAAGCGAACGGCCCGCTGAAAGGCGGGCCGTTTTGTTTTGGGTGATGACCGTTGGGGGGTCTTTGGCGCCAAGCCACCCCCGCGCGTTCGTCATCCTCGGGCTTGACCCGAGGATCCATGCCGCGACCTCGGCCGAGGAATGCAGCGGACCAGAATTCCGCACCGCAGGAGCGCTCTGAAGTCACGGCATGGAGCCTATGGTCTACGCCGCGTCGCTTCGCTCCTTGTTCCGCCATAGTATGACCAAGCGTTGGGCACCCTTAGATGTGGATCGGCTTGAAGAAGGTGGCCAGCGCCGCTTCCTTCACCGCTTCCGACATCGTCGGATGGGCGTGGCAGGTGCGGGCCAGATCTTCCGACGAGCCGCCGAACTCCATCAGCACCGCCGCCTCATGGATCATCTCACCGGCGCCGAAGCCGACGATATGGACGCCGAGCACGCGGTCGCTCTGCTTGTCAGCCAGGATCTTCACGAAACCGTCGGTATGCAGCATGGCGCGCGCGCGGCCATTGGCGGTGAAGGGGAATTTGCCGACCTTGTAGTCGATGCCGGCCTTCTTCAGCTCTTCCTCGGTCTTGCCGACCGACGCGATCTCCGGACTGGTGTAGACGACGCTCGGAATGACGTCATAGTTCACATGGCCGGCCTGGCCGGCGATGGTCTCGGCCACGGCCACGCCCTCGTCCTCGGCCTTGTGCGCCAGCATCGGCCCGGCGATGACGTCGCCGATGGCGTAGATCCCGGGAACACTGGTCCTGAGATGCCCGTCGGTCTTGACCCGGCCGCGCTCGTCGACCTCGACGCCGGCTTCCTTCAGCCCGAGGCTGTCCGAAAAGGCGCGGCGTCCCGTCGAGATCAGCACGGCATCGGCCTCGATGGTCTCGACCGCGCCACCCTTGACGGGCTCGAAGGTAACGGTCGCGCCTTTCTTGGCCTTGGCGACGCCGGTCACCTTGGCGCCGAGCTTGAACTCGAAGCCCTGCTTGGAGAGCAACCGCTGGAACTGTTTCGACACCTCGCCGTCCATGCCGCCCAAAATGGTGTCGAGGAACTCGACCACAGTGACCTTGGCGCCGAGCCGTGCCCAGACCGAGCCGAGCTCGAGGCCGATGACACCGCCGCCGACCACCACCAGATGGCCCGGCACCTTCTCCAATGACAGAGCGCCCGTCGACGAAACTATGACCGTCTCGTCGAAGTCGACCTTGACGCCGGGAATGCCGGCGACATCGGACCCGGTGGCGATGACGATGTTCTTGGCATCGATCTCCTCGACCTTGCCGTCCTCGCCGGTCACCGAGACCTTGCCTGCGGCGACCACCTTGCCGGTGCCGCGGAAGGCATCGATCTTGTTTTTCTTGAACAGGAAGGCGACGCCATTGACGTTGGACGACACCGTCGCATCCTTGTGCGCCATCATTTTCTTCAGGTTCAGCTTGGGTGCCGGAATTTCGACGCCGAGCGTGTCGAAGGAATGGCCGGCCTCGGCGAACATTTCCGATGCATAAAGCAGCGCCTTGGACGGGATGCAGCCGATGTTGAGGCAGGTGCCGCCGAAGGTCGCGTTCTTTTCGACCACCGCGACCTTCAGCCCAAGCTGTGACGCCTTGATGGCGCAGACATAGCCGCCCGGTCCGGAGCCGATGATAACCACGTCATAAGCCATGTTTGTTTCCCTTTGCTTGGGGTTCAGCGGCCGCCGCTGACATTCAGGATCGCGCCCGTCGTATAGGACGCGGCATCGGATAAAAGATAGAGGACCGCACCGGCGACTTCATCCGCCGTGCCCGCCCTTTTCATCGGCAGCAGATCGCGGAACCGCTCTATCCGGTCCGGCTGGCCTCCGGAGGCGTGGATGTCGGTGTCGATGATGCCCGGCCGCACCGCATTGACGCGAATGCCTTCCAGCGCCACTTCGCGGGCAAGCCCGATGGTGAAGGTGTCGATGGCGCCCTTGGAGGCGGCATAGTCGACATATTCGCCCGGCGAGCCTAGCGTCGCCGCCGCCGACGAGATGTTGACGATCGCACCGCCCGACCCGCCATGCCGCGTCGACATGCGCTTGACCGCCTCGCGGGCGCACAGGAACGAGCCGATGACATTGATGCGCATCATGCGTTCCAGCCGCGAAACATCCATCTCGTCGACGCGCGCCTTGACGTCGACGATGCCGGCATTGTTGACGAAGGCGTCGAGGCGGCCAAAGGCGCGGTCGACGGCGCCGAACATGGCCACGATATCGGTTTCCTTGCCGACATCGCCCCTGACGGCAACGGCTTCGCCGCCGCCGTTCCTGATCTCGGCGACCAGCGCATCGGCGGCGGCCTTGTTGGAGGCATAATTGACCGCGACGCGATAGCCCGCCTCCGATCCCAATCGGCAGATGGCGGCGCCGATGCCGCGGCCGCCGCCGGTGACCAGCAGCACTTTTTGCGTCGCGCTCATTCCTGGCATCCCTTCATCGCGAACACATCGGATGGCACTTTCGCAAATCCGCCGCCGCCATACGCCCGGGATTGCCTAAGCACCGGCCCGAGATCGGGCAGGATCAGCGTCTTCGGCGCCTCGACACCCTCGGCCGGCAAAAGCCCGACAGTGCCCTTGTCGTCGGACGTGTAGATGACGCCGTTCCACAGCGTGCAGGCGGCAAGCTCCTCGCCGGTCACGTCGCCTTCCGGGCACTTGTACATCAGCGCGCCGTTCGGCCGCGCAACATCCGTGGTCCACGTGACGATGCCGTTCAGCACCACATTGTTGTCGAGGATCAGCCGGAACGTGTTGGTGACAACAGCCGATGTGCCGGTCGGGGTAAAATCGATCTCGCCGCCACTCTGGACGTCGCCATAGACGGCAAGCTCGATTGGACAGGCGGCCTGGGCGGCTGCGGTAGCCATCACGATACCGGCCATCAACACAACCGGTTTGGTGGCTCCAAGCAAACGGGCCATCATTGGCCGCTCTTTGCCGCAAGCCGCCATCCGACCGCCTCAGAGATCGAGCACCAGCCGTTCCGGATCCTCCAGGCTTTCCTTGACCCGCACCAGGAAGGTCACGGCTTCCTTGCCGTCGACGATGCGGTGATCGTAGCTGAGCGCCAGATACATCATCGGCCGGATCACGATCTGGCCGCCGACCACGACCGGCCGGTCCTGGATCTTGTGCATGCCGAGAATGCCCGACTGCGGCGCATTGAGGATGGGCGTCGACATCAGCGACCCGTAGACGCCACCATTGGAGATGGTGAAGGTGCCGCCCTGCATGTCGGCGACCGACAGCTTGCCGTCGCGCGCGGCGATGCCCAGCCGGCCGATATCCTTCTCGATCTCGGCGATCGACATCTGGTCGGCATCGCGCACGACCGGAACCACGAGACCCTTTTCGGTGCCGACCGCGACACCGATATGGGCATAGTTCTTGAAGATGATATCGGTGCCGTCGATCTCGGCATTGACCGAGGGGATTTCCTTCAGCGCGTGGGTGACGGCCTTGGTGAAGAAGCCCATGAAACCGAGCTTCACGCCGTGCTTCTTCTCGAAAACGTCCTTGTACTTGGTCCTGAGCGCCATCACCGCCGACATGTCGACTTCGTTGAAGGTGGTCAGCATGGCGGCGGTAGACTGCGCCTCCTTCAGGCGGCGCGCGATGGTCTGGCGCAGCTTGGTCATGCGCACGCGCTCCTCGCGCGATGCATCGTCGCCCGACGACGGCGCCCGAACCGCGATCGGTGCCGGCGTTGCCTTTGGCGTCTCGGCCGGCTGCGACGGCGCACCCTTGGAGATGGCATCCAGCACGTCGCCCTTCAGCACCTGGCCCCGCTTGCCCGAGCCGGAGAGCTGGTCGACCGACAGATTGTTCTCGGCGATCAATTTTGCCGCCGCCGGCGCCGGCGGCATGGTGCGCGGCTCGACCGGTCCGGCATCGCCGGCAACCTTGGCGGTCTCGGCCGCGGCCTGCTTGGTGGTGGATGCCGCGTCAGGGCTGGACGCCTGCGCGACCGCTTGCGGCTTGGTCGCGGGAGCAGCCGCGCCACCGGCCGAAATCGACCCGAGCAGGGCGCCGACGCCGACCGTCTCGCCTTCCCCAACTGTGATTTCACCGAGCGTCCCGGCGGCGGCGGCGGGCACCTCTATCGTCACCTTGTCGGTCTCGAGCTCGACCAGCGGCTCGTCCGCGGCAATGGCATCGCCGACCTTCTTGAACCATTTGCCGACGGTCGCTTCGGTGACGGATTCGCCGAGTGTGGGAACGCGGATTTCGGTAGCCATTGTGCCTGTCCGTTCTTTCGGTTCTGTTCTGCTTATTCGCCGAGCGCGTCTTCGAGCAAGGCGGCGAGCTGGGCGAGGTGCTTCGACATCAGCCCGGTAGCCGGCGACGCGGCCGCCGGACGGCCGGTGTAGCGCACCCGCTGATGCTTGGCGTCGATATGCGCCAGCACCCATTCCAGATACGGATCGATGAACGACCAGGCACCCATGTTCTTGGGCTCCTCCTGGCACCACACCATCTCGGCGTTGCGGAAGCGTGACAGCTCGGTGATCAGCGCCTTGGCCGGGAACGGATAGAGCTGTTCGACGCGCAGCAAATAGATGTCGTTGATGCCGCGCTTCTCGCGCTCCTCATAGAGGTCGTAATAGACCTTGCCCGAGCACAGCACGACACGGCGGATCTTGGAATCCTTGGTCAGCTTGATCGCCTGGTTGGGCAACAGCTGGGCATCGTCCCACAGCAGCCGGTGGAACGAGCTTTCGCCCGAGATTTCCGGCAGCGTCGACACCGCCCGCTTGTGGCGCAGCAGCGACTTCGGCGTCATCAGGATCAGCGGCTTGCGGAAGTCGCGCTTCAGCTGCCGGCGCAAGATGTGGAAGTAGTTGGCCGGCGTCGTGCAGTTGGCGACTTGCATATTGTCTTCGGCGCAGAGCTGCAGGAAGCGCTCCAGCCGGGCGGAAGAATGTTCCGGGCCCTGGCCTTCATAGCCATGCGGCAGCAGGCAGACGAGGCCAGACATTCTGAGCCACTTGCGTTCGCCCGACGAGATGAACTGGTCGAACACCACCTGGGCTCCGTTGGCGAAGTCGCCGAACTGCGCCTCCCACAGCGTCAGCGCCTTCGGCTCGGCCAGGCTGTAGCCATATTCGAAGCCCAGCACCGCTTCTTCCGACAGCATCGAGTTGATGACTTCGTAACCGGCCTGCGCCGCCGACAGATTGTTTAGCGGGATGTAGCGGGTCTCGTCGCGCTGGTCGTAAAGCACGGAATGGCGCTGCGAGAAGGTGCCGCGCTCGGAATCCTGGCCAGAAAGCCGGATCGGATTGCCATCGAGCAGGATCGCGCCGAAAGCCAGCGCCTCGGCCGTCGACCAGTCGATGCCTTCACCGGACTCGATCGCCTGGCGCCGGTTTTCGAGGAAGCGGATGATCGTCTTGTGCGCTTCGAAACCCTTCGGCACCTCGGTCAGCTTCTTGCCGATTTCCTTCAGTGTCTTGACCGGTACCGCGGTCTTGCCGCGCCTTGTCTCGTCCTGGTTGTCGGCCGTGCGCAGGCCTGACCAGGCGCCGTCGAGCCAGTCGGCCTTGTTTGGCTTGTAGTGCTGGCCGACTTCCCATTCGGCTTCCAGATGCGCGCGCCAGTCGGCCTTCATCTGATCGAGCTCGGCCTGGGTGATGTGCCCTTCGGTGATCAGGCGATCGCCATAGATCTGCACTGTCGTCTTGTGGGTGCGGATGTTGCTGTACATCAGCGGCTGGGTGAAGGCCGGCTCGTCGCCCTCATTGTGGCCGAAGCGGCGGTAGCAGAACATGTCCACGACCACCGGCTTGTGGAATTTCATGCGGAACTCGATCGCCACCTTGGTGGCGTGCACCACAGCCTCCGGATCGTCACCATTGACGTGAAAGATCGGCGCCTCGATCATCTTGGCGACATCGGACGGATAGGGCGATGAGCGCGAGAAGCGCGGATTGGTGGTGAAGCCGATCTGGTTGTTGATGATGAAGTGCAGCGTGCCCGCGACGCGGTGGCCACGCAGGCCCGACAGGCCGAGGATCTCGGCGATCACGCCCTGGCCGGCGAAGGCGGCGTCGCCATGCAGCAAGAGCGGCAGCACCTTGGCCCGCTCTTCCAGCGGCACGATCTCCTCGCGGCCGCGGCCGAACAGGGAATCCTGCTTGGCGCGCGCCTTGCCCATCACCACGGGATCGACGATCTCCAGGTGCGAAGGGTTCGCCGTCAGCGACAGGTGAACCTTGTTGCCATCGAACTCGCGGTCCGACGAGGCACCGAGATGGTACTTCACGTCGCCCGAGCCCTCGACCTCGTCGGGGGCCGCCGAGCCGCCCTTGAATTCGTGGAAGATGGCTCGGTGCGGCTTGGCCATAACCTGAGAAAGCACATTGAGGCGGCCGCGATGGGCCATGCCGAGCACGATCTCCTTCATGCCGAGCTGGCCGCCGCGCTTGACGATCTGCTCCAACGCCGGGATCAGCGATTCACCGCCGTCGAGACCGAAGCGCTTGGTGCCCTTGTACTTGACATCGATGAACTGCTCGAAGCCTTCCGCCTCGACCAGCTTCTGCAGGATCGCCTTCTTGCCGGTGGCGGTGAACGAGATCTCCTTGTCGGCGCCCTCGATACGCGCCTGGATCCAGGCCTTTTCCTCGGGATCGGAAATATGCATGAACTCGACGCCGAGCGTCGAACAATAGGTGCGGGTGAGAATCTCCAGCATCTGCCGGATGCTGCCGAATTCGAGCCCTAGCACATTGTCGAGGAAGATCGGCCGGTCGTAGTCGGCTTCGGTGAAGCCGTAATTCTCCGGCGACAGTTCGTTGTAATCCTCGAGCGTGTTGATGCCGAGCGGATCGAGATTGGCGTGCAGATGGCCGCGCATGCGGAAGGCGCGGATCATCATGATGGCGCGCACGGAATCGCGTGTCGCCTGGTGCACATCGGCGTCGGACAGCACGACACCGTTGGTGACGGCCTTGTCCTTGACCTTCTTTTCCAGGTGCTTCTCGACGATGCCCCAATTGCCGTCCAGCGCCGACACCAGCTCGCCATTGGCCTGCAGCGGCCAGGAAGGTTTCGCCCACGAAGCGCCCTTGGCGTTCCTGCGCACATCGCCGGCATCGTCCTTCAGCCCGGCGAAGAACTCCTGCCACTCGGGATTGACCGAGGCGGGATCGTCCTCATACGCCGCGTAGAGCGCGTCGATGTAATCGGCATTGCCGCCATAGNTCGGGATTGACCGAGGCGGGATCGTCCTCATACGCCGCGTAGAGCGCGTCGATGTAATCGGCATTGCCGCCATAGAGGAAAGAGGTAAGCGAAAATTGGTCGTTGGCCTGATCTTGTCTTGCCATGTCGTTTCAGCGGAGCCTGGCTCCGTCTCCTTTCGAGGGAATAGTGAGTAGCGGGTAGTGAGTGGAAAATGGAATTTTCGGCTCAGCTGCTACTCACCCGTTCTTCCCGTCTTCACTACTGACTACCTGCTACTCACTACTGCCTTAACCCTTGATCGCCTCGACCAGCGTCGTGCCCAGCCGTGCCGGCGACGGCGAGACTTTTATCCCGGCCGATTCCATCGCCGCGATCTTGTCTTCCGCGCCGCCCTTGCCCCCGGAGATGACCGCGCCGGCATGGCCCATGGTGCGGCCCGCCGGCGCGGTGCGCCCGGCGATGAAGCCGGCCATCGGCTTCTTGCGACCACGCTTGGCTTCGTCCTTGAGAAACTGCGCGGCGTCTTCCTCGGCCGAACCGCCGATCTCGCCGATCATGATGATCGACTTGGTCTCTTCATCAGCCAGGAACATCTCGAGCATATCGATGAACTCGGTGCCCTTGACGGGGTCTCCGCCGATGCCGACGGCAGTGGTCTGGCCGAGGCCGACATTGGTGGTCTGGAACACAGCCTCATAGGTAAGTGTTCCCGAGCGCGAAACAACGCCGACCGAGCCCTTGCGGAAGATGTTCCCGGGCATGATGCCGATCTTGCATTCGTCAGGGGTAAGCACGCCCGGGCAGTTCGGTCCGATCAGTCGCGAGGCCGAGCGATCGAGCCGCGCCTTGACCTTGATCATGTCCATCACCGGAATGCCTTCGGTGATGCAGACGATCAGCGGGATCTCCGCCTCGATCGCCTCGATGATGGCTTCCGCGGCGCCCGCCGGCGGCACGTAGATGACGGAGGCGTTGGCGCCTGTCTTTTCCTTGCCTTCGGCGACGGTGGCGAAGATCGGCAGGCTCTCGCCCTTCGAGCCGGTCCAGGTCTCGCCACCTTTCTTGGGATGGATGCCGCCCACCATCTTGGTGCCGTGATAGGCCAGCGCCTGTTCGGTATGGAACGTGCCGGTCTTGCCGGTCAGGCCCTGCACCAGCACCTTGGTGTTCTTGTCGACGAGAATGGACATGGGTGATTACGCCTCTGAATTCAGCGATTACAAGAAAGGATTGACGGCTCGGACCGAGCCATAAACCTGGTTGTGGTTGAGGTCTTCGGTGTAGAAAATCGGCGCGCCGAGATACCCGGCCGCTGCGAGAAGCGCGGCGTCGTAGTAGTGAATTCCGTAACGTCGCGCGAGGTCCAGTCCCGCGCGAACATAGCTTTCATCGACAGGCACCAACGGGCAGGTGCCGAGGAGGACCAGCCACTGGTCGAGCAGATCATCGCCAAGGAGGGATTTCCCGCGCGCCACTGCGGTGAATTCGGCCAAAGTCTGGCCCGACAGGCCAAAGACAGTGCTCGATACCAGCTCTTCAGCGATTGGCGCGCGGCGCGGATCACGATTCTTCTCCGAAGCCGCGTAGATCAGGACGTTCGTGTCGAGAAAGCAATCGATCTTCCCGGTCGGCATAGGCGTCCCTTCGATCCCACTTGTAGGGGGTGTCGGCGCTATCGCTCCGTTTCGCGGCCTCGTCCATGAGCCGCTTCATTCCCGCCTTGGCCCAAGCAATCCGGTCTTCCTGCTCGACTTCGTGCGCAAGCAGGGAACGAATGAGGGCGTTGAGCGTCGTCTTGCGACGTTCGGCAAGGCCTCGCGCCTGTTCAAGCAGAGCCTCGTCCATGGCCAGGGTGACGTTCTTCATGGTCCATCTCCACATAAATACACAGCCATAATATGTGTGTTTATGTGTAATTCTTCAACGGCCTTGCGCAGGATCTCCATCGATCAGCCTTCCCTCAACTCGGAAGGCAAAACGCGCCGGTAGAGGCCTCTCACCATGTCTTGCCAAGCATCGCTGCCGATCGGCTGAAACTCCAACCGCATGCGATAGCTGTCACCGCCATCGAAATCGTAACTCACGCGCGCGGCTCCGCGCGACGATGAGCGCAGCAGCGTCAGTGTGTTGCCATCCCACGTGCCTGTCGCCGGCGACACCGGCACAAAGCCCATCGAATCGAACTGATGCATGGTGAAGAGGCTGTTCTGCTGGTCGAAGCCGAACACGCAGTGCGACCCGAACGAGATCGTACCGTCGCGGCGCTGGCGATAGCGCTGCACCACGAACTGGCCGCCGAACTCAGCCTGCGCCAGCACTTCGGACGTCGCTGGGCCGCCATCGGCCCATTGCGTGTCCGAGACCTCTTCCTCGCCGCGCCACGCGCCGACCAGCGCCTGCAAGCGCTGGTGACCGTCAGAGAGCGAGGAGAAGGAGGCCGCGTTCATCGGTCAGAGCCGCTTCAGATCGGTGACCGTCAGGCCGCTCTTGGCATTGCCGGTGTTGAGTGTCGTCGCCGGTTCGAACATCAGAACCACCGGCTCCGATGTCAGCGAACGCGGGCGATGCTCGACGCCCCGCGGCACGACGATGAAGTCGCCCTCGCCGAGCTCGATCGGCCCGTCGCGGAAATCGATGGCGATCCTGCCGCGCAGCACGAGAAAAGCTTCGTCCTCATTGTCATGCGCGTGCCAGTCGAAGACCTCGCCGAACTTGGCGACCTTGGCCTGGCTGTCATTGATGTCGCCGGCGATATGCGGATCGAAGACCGCGGTGATCTTCTGATCCGCCGCCTCAACCAGGTTTATCTTGCGTGGAGGCACCGGATCAGCCCTTCACCGCCGCCACGATCTTCTTGGCCGCATCGTCAAGATCGTCGGCCGAAACCACGTTCAGGCCGCTGTCGTTGATGATCTTCTTGCCGAGCTCGGCATTGGTGCCTTCCAGGCGCACGACCAGCGGCACCTTGAGCCCAACTTCCTTGACCGCGGCGATCACGCCCTCGGCGATGATGTCGCACTTCATGATGCCGCCGAAAATGTTGATCAAGATGCCCTTGACCGCCGGATCCCTGGTGATGATCTTGAACGCCGCCGTCACCTTCTCCTTGGACGCGCCGCCGCCGACATCGAGGAAGTTGGCGGGCTCGGCGCCATAGAGCTTGATGATGTCCATCGTCGCCATGGCAAGGCCGGCGCCGTTGACCATGCAGCCGATATTGCCGTCGAGCGCGACATAGGCGAGGTCGTATTTCGACGCCTCGATCTCCTTCTCGTCTTCCTCGGTGGTATCGCGCAGTTCGAGCACATCGGGGTGGCGAAACAGCGCGTTGTTGTCGAACGACACTTTCGCGTCGAGCACGCGCAGGCGGCCGTTCTTCATCACGATCAACGGGTTGACCTCGAGCAGGCTCATGTCCTTTTCGACAAAGGCCTTGTAGAGGATCGGGAACAGCGTGCCACCATCCTTGGCCGCTTCGCCGTCGAGCTTCAGCGCGTCGTTGAGCGCCTTGACGTCCTCAGCCGTAACGCCCTTTTCCGGATCGATGGCGACGGTGATGATCTTTTCCGGCGTGTCGTGCGCGACGCCCTCGATGTCCATGCCGCCCTCGGTCGAGACGACAAAGGCGATGCGGCCGACCGAGCGGTCGACCAGAATGGAGAGATAGAGTTCGCGCTCGATGTCGGCGCCGTCCTCGATATAGAGGCGGTTGACCTGCTTGCCGGCCGGGCCGGTCTGCTTGGTCACCAGCGTGTGGCCGAGCATCTCGTTGGCGTTGGCAACGACCTCGGCCACCGACTTCGCCAGCCGCACGCCGCCCTTGGCATCGGGGCCGAGCTCCTTGAATTTGCCTTTGCCGCGGCCGCCGGCATGGATCTGGCTCTTGACCACATAGAGCGGGCCGGGCAGCGCTTGTGCCGCGGCTTCCGCCTCGCTTGCCTTGAAAACCGGCACGCCTTCGGCCACCGGCGCGCCAAAGCTCTTGAGCAGCGCCTTGCCTTGATATTCATGGATGTTCATCGGGAACTATCTCCAGGGTCGTTTTGCCGGGGTGACGTTTGGGCGGGGTTACTTCGAGGCGAGCTGCGGCGCGATCTTGACGCAGGCCTCGGTCAGGCCCTGCACGGTCGCCACCGATGCCTCGAACATCTTCTGCTCGGCCTTGTTGAGGTCGATCTCGATGACGCGCTCGACACCGCCGGCGCCGATCACCACGGGCACGCCGACATAGGTACCCTTGACGCCATACTGACCGGAGAGGTGTGCTGCGCAAGGCAGCACGCGCTTCTTGTCCTTGAGGTAGGATTCGGCCATCTGGATAGCCGAGGCCGCCGGCGCGTAATAGGCCGAGCCGGTCTTCAGAAGACCGACGATCTCGGCGCCGCCGTCGCGGGTGCGCTGCACGATCTGGTCGAGCTTTTCCTTCGAGGTCCAGCCCATCTTGATCAGGTCGGGAAGCGGAATGCCCGACACCGTGGAATAGCGGATCATCGGCACCATGGAATCCCCGTGGCCGCCGAGCACGAAGGCGGTGACGTCCTCGACCGAAACCTTGAATTCCTCGGCCAGGAAGTAGCGGAAGCGCGCGCTGTCGAGCACGCCGGCCATGCCGACGACATGGGTCTTGGGCAAGCCCGAAAACTTCTGCAGCGCCCACACCATGGCGTCGAGGGGATTGGTAATGCAGATGACGAAGGCCTTCGGCGCGTACTTCTTCAGCCCTGCGCCAACCTGCTCCATGACCTTCAGGTTGATGCCCAGCAGGTCGTCGCGGCTCATGCCCGGCTTGCGCGGGACGCCGGCGGTGACGATGCAGACATCGGCGCCCTCGATGCCGGCATAGTCGTTGACGCCAGTCAGCCGGGAATCGAAACCATCTACCGGCGACGACTGCGCGATATCGAGGCCCTTGCCTTGCGGGATACCCTCGGCGATATCGAACAGGATCACGTCGCCGAGATCCTTGAGACCGATCATGTGGGCGAGTGTGCCGCCGATCATGCCCGAGCCGATCAGCGCTATCTTGTTGCGTGCCATGTGAGGATGATTTCCCTTTGTCTGTAACGCGCCAACACGGCGTCGAGGAAGAGGCCGGACCGCTGCGGGGAACCGCGAATTTCCCGCACCCAATAGCTCTGGTGCGGAATAAATTCAAACGATTATTTCGACCCCTGCATTTTCAATCGGTTAGTGTGTTCGGGATTTACGTAAACGTCAAAATTTGTAAGCCTACTTGGGAGAATTTACACAATGGCGGTTGAGATCAGAAGGCTATATCCGGGAGATGACGCCCTTGTGATGCGGATTGCCGACGACGTGTTCGACGAGCCGGTGCGGCCCGATCGCCTTGCCAGCTATCTCGCGCAATCGGGCCATTTCATGATCGTGGCCCTGGCCGAGGACGTTGTCGTCGGCCAATGCGCGGCGATCATGCACCGCCATCCGGACAAGGCGCCCGAACTCTATGTCGACGAGGTCGGCGTCTCGCCAGCTTTCCAGCGCCAGGGAATCGCGCGCGGAATGCTCGACGCCATGTTCGCGCTCGGCCGTGAGCAAGGCTGCGAAGAGGCATGGGTCGGCACCGAGCCGGACAATCTGCCTGCCCGCGCACTTTACGGGGGGCGCAAGGAGGCGCATGACGAGGCGGAGACCTTTGTGATGTACGTTTATCGGCTGTAGCGATTGGCCGACGCCTCCGGTCCTTCCAGGACGACGACACGACGGCGTCCGCTCAGATTTGGCACGAGTCCGCTCAAATTTGACGCGAGCGGATGAACGCCGCGAAGGCTGACAGGCCATCGCGAATTGTCCGCACGTTTGCCGGCTCTCCCAGAATGCGTTCAACCTCCGCCGGCTTCTTGCCGAGGAGCGAAACCTCGAGCACGGCCTCTTCGCAAAGCGCGAACGACATGGTCCGCATGATCTCCGCCAGCGCCGCGCGGGCGTAGAGCGAGCGTGGGGAGGCGTGCGCCAGCATCGCCGGCTTGCCGACGGCGGCGTCGCGCGAAACCAGCCAGTCGAGCGCATTCTTCAGCCCGCCAGGCACGCCATGGGCATATTCGGGACAGGAGACGATGACACCGTCCGCGCCGGTGACGGCCTCGATCAGATCGGAGACGTCGCGCGGCGTCCGCTCGCCCTCGGCGTCGGGGTTGAAGATCGGCAGCCGGCCAAGCCCGTCATAGACGGTGACGCGACAGCCCGCTGGCGTGTTCAGCGCCAGTGCCGCGACCAGGGCCGAATTGGTGGAGGCCGCCCGCAGGCTGCCGGATATCGCAATGAGGTTGAGCAAGGCGGACCAGTCCAGACGAATCGGGGGCCGAGAACCCTACCACATCGTCTGTTTGTACTCGCCGTCCAGCCAGCGGTCGGTCGCCTCGGCCGAATCGGCCAGTGCCAGCTGGTCGCGCAGGATCTGGCCGAGCGTCGGCAGCGTGGCGCGATCATGCCAGCTGTCGGGCTTCCACAAATCGGAGCGCATGAAAGCCTTGGCGCAATGCATATAGGCGGCCTTGACCACGATCACGATGACGCTTTGCGGCTCCCTGCCGTCGACCGCAAGGCGCTCGCGCAAGGTGGCATCGACGGTGATGCGGGCATCGCCATTGACGCGCAGCGTCTCGTTCATGCCTGGGATGAGGAAGAGCAGCCCGACCGAGGGATTGCGGATGATGTTTTCAAGAGTATCCAGCCGATTGTTGCCGGGCCGGTCAGGGATGGCGATGGTGTTCTCGTCGAGAATGGCGGCGAAGCCGGGCTTGTCGCCTTTCGGGGTGACGTCGGCATTGCCTTCGCCGTCGGACGAGCCGATCAGCACGAATGGGCTCTTGCCGATGAAGGAGCGGCAATGGGCGTCGAGCGCCTTCAATTCCTTGCGGATCGAGCCATCGGTCGGGCGCGGCGTCTTGTAGATCGTCCGCAGCTCCTCCTGGGTGGTGACGAATTCCATGGCTCTCCCCTTTGCAACCTTATTTGCCGACTTTCTCTTCGCCGCCGGCCTTGTCGTCCAGCGAGTGGCGCAGGATCAGCGGCATCTGGCTGAAGGTGAACAGAAGCGTGATCGGCATGATGCCCCAGACCTTGAACGTAACCCAGGCGTCGGTGGAAAAATTCCGCCAGACGACTTCGTTGACGAGGGCCAGGAACAGGAAGAACAGGCCCCAACGGAAGGTGAGCTTGCGCCAGCCTTCGGCATCGAGCTTGAATGCGGACTCGAAGACATAGCCGAGGAGCGAGCGGCCGAAGTACAGGCCGCCGAGCAACACGCCGCCGAACAGCGTGTTGACGATGGTCGGCTTCATCTTGATGAAAACGTCGTCCTGCAGATAAAGCGTCAGCGCGCCGAAGATGAAGACGACGACCCCCGACACCATCGGCATGATCGGCAAGGTGCGGGTGAGCAGCCATGAGGCGATCAGCGCGATCGCGGTTGCGGCCATGAACAGGCCTGTGGCGACGAAGATAGGGCCGCCGAATTCAGCCAGCACGGGCAATTTCTGCGTCAGCCACTCGCCGCGCGCATTGGCGAAAAAGAAGACGAGCAGCGGCCCAAGCTCCAGCGCCAGCTTGAGCACGGGATTGATGCCTTCCTTCTTCTCTTTCTGCGGGTCGGACGGATCGCGTTCGAGAATGGGTGGGTTCATGGTTTCCTTCTAACGCACGCTCATCCGGAAGCCTCACTTCCGGCAACATGCCTGTTCAAGCCACTCCAGCGATCGCCCTGGCGAATTCGCTTGCGGAAAACGGTTCGAGGTCGTCGACCTGTTCGCCGACGCCGATGAAATAGACCGGCAATTTATGCTTTGCCGCGATCGCCACCAGAATACCGCCCCGCGCCGTGCCGTCCAGCTTGGTCATCACCAGGCCGTTGACGCCGGCGATATTGCGGAAGATCTCGACCTGGTTGAGTGCGTTCTGGCCGGTCGTGGCGTCGACCGTCTGCAGCACGGTGTGCGGCGCTTCGGGATCGAGCTTGCCCAGCACGCGGACGATCTTTTCCAGCTCCGCCATCAGTTCGGTCTTGTTCTGCAGCCGGCCGGCGGTGTCGATGATCAGCACGTCGGAGCCGGCTTCCTTTGCCCGTTCGAAGGCATCGTATGCGAGACCGGCGGCGTCGGCGCCGAGCTTGGAGGCAATGACGGGCGACTTCGTGCGTTCGCCCCAGATCTTCAGCTGTTCGATCGCGGCGGCGCGGAACGTGTCGCCGGCGGCCAGCATCACCGACAGGCCGCCATCGGTCAGCTTGGCGGCGAGCTTGCCGATGGTCGTGGTCTTGCCGGTGCCGTTGACGCCGACCACCAGGATGACATGCGGCTTGTGCGAGAGGTCGAGCTCGAGTGGCTTCGCGACCGGGGCGAGCACCTTCTCCACCTCGGCCGCCATGACGGCGCGCACGTCGGTATCGGAAACATCCTTGCCGTAGCGGCTGGCGGCCAGTGAATCGGTCACGCGCAGCGCCGTTTCGACGCCGAGATCGGCGCGGATCAGCACGTCCTCCAGGTCCTGCAGCGTCTCCTCGTCCAGCTTGCGCTTGGTGAAGACGCCGGCAATGTTGCCGGTCAGTTCGCGCGAGGACCGGGCTAGCCCGTCCCGCATGCGCTGGAACCAGGTTTGCCTCGGCGCCGGTTCCGGCGCCTTCTGCGGCTCGGCCTTCTGCTCGACCTTCCTGGCGACCGTCACCTTGCCGGGAACGGGTTTTGGCTCCCGGGCGGGCTGCGGAACCGGTTGAGGCTCGGGCGCGACCTCGGCAATGACCGGCTGCGTCTCGACCGGTGCAGGCTGGCGAATAGGCGGGGCGATTTCAGCTGGTGGAGCTTCGAGCGTCGCTTCGACGACAAGTCCGCGCTGTCCTTCATGCTCTCCCCGCAAACCGGGCGAGGACGGCGCTGAAGCCCCTTCCTTCGCCCCGTCCCTATACGGGGAGAAGGTGCCGGCAGGCGGATGAGGGGCAGC